>JAGVCW010000009.1 GCA_020059045.1 Minisyncoccota bacterium
AGTTCGGCACCTCGATGTCGGCTCAAGATATCCTGGGGGTGAAGAAGCTCCCAAGGGTTTGGCTGTTCGCCAATTAAAATCTTACGCGAGCTGGGTTCAGACCGTGAATCAGTTGAAAGTCGAAAGTTATTAAAGTCCATAAAGTATTGCTTTATAGACTTGTGACCTTATAGACTTTGGACTTATTTGCCGTCTGAATCCGTTGAGGCTAAAACAATTTTGTAGAAAAAAATTGTTCTCCCGATCATTTGGGTTATACCAAATGATCCAGGGAAAATTACTGTTAATACAACCATAGAAACAACACGGCGGTCACTCGCAGTAATGCGAGAACGATCCAGTTAACTAATATCGGTGGAACCCTTCGACAGGCTCAGGGCAAGTCCCAGAGCAGATGAACTTAGGGCAATACCGAGGGAAAGTTTATGAATTTCATTGAGGAATGTTCTTTACAGTTAAGTTAGAAGTTGCGCTGAGAATAGTCGGCTCCCCTTGAAAGAGAGGGAGTGGTCTGACAGCCACAGGCGCAAGTAAAATCATCCAGTTCCAACCCCCAAAAAGGGAAGGACAGTACTTCGTGAAGCCAGGGGCAAGTGGACAGCAGAGCAGCCATTCGATCGATGGATGCGACTGTGAGATTCCAGAAGGTAAATGTCTGACCCTGTGCGTGGCGGATGATCTTCCGACTTAACTGAGGCAACTATTTGTTGCCTCCTCAATGAAATTCATAAACTACCCGTAGAGACTAAACGTTAACAACCCTAAATCACTTTGCTAAAGCAAATGATCGGGTGAAGCTATAGTCCAGTCCTCACAGTAATGTGAGATAAGAAGCGTGAGACAGGTTGGTCTCCTATCTACTGCAGGCGTTGATTCTTGAGAAGGTTTGCTCCTAGTACGAGAGGACCGGAGTGAACGAACCTCTGGTGTGAGAGCTGTCCTGCCAAGGGCACTGCTCTGTAGCTAAGTTCGGTATGGATAACCTCTGAAAGCATCTAAGAGGGAAGCCAGCTTCAAGATGAGGAATCGTTTAGGTCCGTGAGAGATGATCACGTTGATAGGCTCTAGGTGTAAGCACCGTAAGGTGTTCAGCCGAGGAGTACTAATGCACCGATTCTATTAGGAAATTTAGACGCCGCAGCATGGCGTAGTTACAAGTCTGTAAAGTCTTCAAGTTCATAAAGTGAATGCAGATAATGCACTTACTTTAGAGGCTTTAAAGACTTTCAACTTTTAACTTGCGCTTTGCGCAAATTCATCCTGTCACATGGAATCAATGTAGTAAACAGTCTTGTAAAGACTGTTTACTACAGAAATCCATGGTTGTTTTGTAAAATACAATACCCACCAAAATTTTGTCTTGCCCACCTAACTTTTATTAAAAGTTAGGATGAGTGAGCAAAACTTAAGCGGGTAAATCAAAATTTGTGAAGTGGGTTAGTTGTAGTAACAACCGCGCCTTTAGCTCAGCTGGTAGAGCCCCCGGATCTTAACCGGGTGGTCGGTGGTTCGAATCCATCAGGGCGCATGTAGTTATTGCAGTATTTAAGTATTTTGGGCCTGCTAGCTTAAGGTGGAAAAAGCCCTAGCAAATCGTGTTCGCAGCCAAGTACCTTTCCTTCCCGGTGAGGATCATCTTGTTGCGGCCTTCTCACGATGAGTTGGGAGTTTCGGGGGTTCGAGTCCCTCCAGGTCCATGGGGTCCCAAGTAAGACGATTAGTTTGGAGACTGAAGCGGAGTAGTCGGGGGGGTGTTGTAATCCGCACCAGGCGGGGACAGGTATCCTCGTCGGGTAAAGTTTAGTCAAAAAGCTTTTGGTTTTGCTTGGGACCGCAACCCACGCTCTTTCTTTCACCCCGCCACGGCGGGGTAAGGTACGAATGTTTCAGGTGAAATGTTCGTGCCCACTTTACAGATTTTGATTTACCCGCCGAAATTTCGCTTCTCACCCGTTCCATTCCGACTGTGTCCCGTTTGAAATTTTGAAATCTGTTAGTTCAATCAAATGTTTTGTTCTGGTGATTCATCGCAGAGGTCACACCCGTTCTCATTCCGAACACGGCAGTTAAGCTCTGTTGAGGCGATGATAGTCTTCGGGCGAAAGTAGCTAGTCGCCAGAACATAGTATTTGATTCCAAAATTTCATGTGGGAACACGGCAGTTAAGCCTTGTAGTACCGATGATAGTCTTCGGGCGAAAGTAGGTAGCTGCCAACACAAAGTACTGAACTCTGTTCTCATTACAAGTTACTTAGGAATAATTTTCTGTTGAAAATTTCCGCAAGCCTTCCTCGCACCATCGTGCTCCGGCCTTGCGAAGCTTGAAGTATTCGCTTCTCACTCTGTTGAGGCTGTGACCCCAAACGAAATAACGATCGCAAGCGATCTATTTCGTACGGGGCAAGTAGTCTTCGGGCATGAGGATGCGCGAGAGCTCGTAGCATTCGCAAGACTCATTGAGCTCGAGTTTAGCGAGAGCCAATGAGTGGACAGTCTCTGTAAGAGCAGTAGCTCATTTAGTAAAATGACCTACTGGGTAGTCGCCAGAACATAGTATTTAAACAAGTTTCTCTCAAGATTTTTGCGTATATTATAGTAGACGTTAGTTAAAATATTTTGTACGATAAAATCATGGAAAAAACACCCGAAGAAAGAGAACCAATCGATGTCTGGGATCGAAAAGTTAAGAACATGAATAGAGAGGCATTGATAGATGCCTACAAAGCTTCTAAACAAATAAGTGGTACTGATATAGGTTCAGAGAGTGATCCAGAGGGTGAATGGATGCTATTTCTTAAAAGGGAGATGAATGAGAGAGGGTTGACGCAGTATTTATAATACGAGGTCCAATCACGCATAAGTTCAGCAGGTTTTAAAGTAGAAGCCGTGTTTCTGCTTTCTCTTTTAATATTTGTGTTTTGTGGTCTATTTGCATCCTTGACTTTTATACACCACCTGTGATATAATATATGAAGGTTCTTTCCACATATAACACCACTCACTTCGGCCAAAGGCCAGAGAATCCATGTTCAAATTTCTCTTGAGTTGGATCGAGAGGCGAAGTATCGAGAAGCGTGCGAGGTTTGAGGAGGAATATCGGTCGTGTTCAATAATTGTCAACCAATGTTCCAGGGAGAATGACGACATGCTTCGGCGGGATCAAAGACGTCTAATTGGAGCGCGATCCCTTGTCTACGGACTCGATGACAATTATGAAGTTATGACTCGTATGAGAGCCCGCATGCATGAAATAACCGCTGAACTGGGATATACTCCTGAAGCTCAGTAATAAATAGGTCCAAAGCCCTGCAGCACAGGGCTTTTTGTTTGTCTGAATCCTGCTAAAATGTAGGGGATTCATCCCGTTAGAGATGGTCGCGGAAACAGATAAAAACATATGTACAACATGTCACTTGGTCGAAACAATCACTTAACAAATAATCTAATTGAGACAGGGGTCTAATAGACTCCCTTTCTCTAACGAGATGGAATGGTCCACAAAACGTAAATTGGAGTATCTAGGAATACTAGCAATATTTCTTTTTATTTTTGTTGTATTACCTTTTTACTTTTTTATATATGAAAAACCAACATGCTTTGATGGGTTTAAGAACGGTAGTGAGCTCGGTATTGATTGCGGTGGGTCTTGCCGACTGCTTTGTAGTCTTGAGATCGGAGAGCCAATAGGTCTTTGGGACCCAAGAGTTTTCCGTGTGAGCCCTGGAGTTTATAGTGTTATTGCGTATCTTGAAAACCCAAATGTCGGAGGTGAAGTAATACAAGCACCTTACACTTTCAAACTTTTTGACTCGAAGGGTGTGCTAATACTTGAGAGAAGTGGCGAGACATTTATTCCAAAAGGTAAAACATTTGCAGTTTTTGAGTCAGGACTTGAGACGGGTGAAAGAATTCCAGTTCGAGCAACATTTGCATTTGATGAAAGTCTCGTATGGGTTCGAAATGTAACTTCGGATCCAGCTTTGTCCATAACAAACAAAGCTCTATCACGCGAGGAGGTTAGTCCACGACTTGATGCGGTTATCAGCAACAATTCACTCGAGAATCTGGCAAACATTGAAGTAGTTGCGATTATCTTTGATGGAGCAGGCAACGCAATTGGCGCATCTAGAACTCTTGTAGAAAGAATCGCAAGTGGAGAAAGCACTCCACTCGTATTTACTTGGCCTCTACCATTTGAAACCAAGGCAGAAGTGTGTGAAGCTCCTGTGGACGTAACACTCGTCATAGATAGATCTGGAAGTATGGATGACATATCTCTTAATCCACCACAGCCACTTACAGATGTGAAAGATGCGGCTATATTTTTTGTAAATAGTTTGAGCGGGAGTGATCAAACAGCACTTGTATCATTTGCAAATGACGCAACTCTCGATGCCCCTCTTACTAGCAATCTTCAAAGTGTGAAACAAGCTATAGAAAATATTGCAATTCTTGCGGATGTGACACAGAATACAAACATTACTTCAGGTATCGAGAAAGCTATGGAGGAGCTTGTATCTGCTAGACAGAAGCCGGGCTCGGGTAAGGTTATGATAGTACTAACAGATGGAGTAGCAACGCACCCAATAGATGCTAGGACACCGAACTATCCTGAGATTTCTGCACTTAATTCTGCGAACACTTCGAAGAGCTTGGGCATAAATATGTTTACTATAGGTCTTGGTAAGAACTTGAATACTGAATTTTTGAAACTGGTTGCCTCAAGCTCGGAAGAATTCTATCTAGCTCCCACAGCAAACGATCTTACAGAAATATACAAGCAAATTGCGACTAAAATCTGTAAGAAGAAACCCGCTTCGATAGAAATCATAACTCGTATATATCCTGATGAAGTTACCCCTTAATTGTGAATCAATCAATACTAAACATATGGAAAAAAGTAGGAGAGAAGGGCCAATCAATCTGGAGTATTGACTGGGTTCTGTTTTGCGCGGCACTTCTACTCTCTCTTGCGGGTCTTGTCACCATGAACTCCTTCCTCTCTGGGAGCGAAGGAGGAAGTAACTACTTTTTCTCACGGCAGATTATCTGGCTTACTGCCGCGATTTGTCTCTTCTTTATTGCAAGTGCAATCGATTGGAGGTTTCTACGGCGCACTAGAGTGATTGTAACTCTTTTCGCCATTTCATCTGGTCTACTTGTGTTTCTCTTTATGTCCGGACAAGTTATTCGAGGCGCACAGAGCTGGTTTGATCTAGGAGGATTTTCTTTCCAGCCGTCTGACCCTGTGAAGCTCGTACTCATTTTGCTTCTTGCTAAGTATTTCAGTCGTCGTCATGTAGAGATCGCCCACGTACGTCACATAATAATATCGGGTACGTACGCACTCCTCCTTTTTCTACTTGTACTTGTCCAGCCAGATTTCGGTTCGGCCATAATACTTTTCGGCGTATGGTTCGGGATGATACTAGTCTCTGGTATATCAAAAAAACATCTTTTGGTTGTGATACTAATAGGGGCTCTTGCGTTTGGATTCCTATGGACGTTTATCTTCCAGCCGTATCAGAAGCAGAGAATCCTCACTTTTATACATCCACTTACTGACATACGAGGTGCAGGGTATAACGCGTATCAATCTACAATTGCTGTGGGTTCAGGACAAGTATTTGGTAAGGGTATTGGGCATGGTACACAGAGCAAGTTACAATTCCTGCCCGAGTACGAAACAGATTTTATTTTCGCCGCATTCGCAGAAGAATGGGGATTCGTCGGAGTACTAATTGTACTAATACTATTCGGTATTGTGATCTGGAGAGTACTTGCGGCTGCGCTACTTGGCTCAAGTAACTTTGAAAGTTTTTTTGGATTAGGTCTTGCAATACTATTTATGGTTCACATTATTATTCATGTTGGTATGAACATAGGTCTACTGCCAGTGACTGGAACGACAGTTCCATTTATGAGCTACGGAGGAAGCCACTTGCTTACAGAATTTCTTGGTCTTGGAATTCTTATGGGTATGCGTAAGTACTCACGTATTGCACATAGGGAAGATGTAGATGGATTGTAAAGCTATACGAATATACGAATATACGAATGAACCCACATCAACGAATGGATACGAATAACCCGAGGTTCTGGGTCTATAAAACCTTTATTTTAGGCCATTTTACGGCTAGTAGTTAAGGAAAATGAAAATCTGCTTGACAAAATAAGTAGATATGCTATAATAGTAGTAGAAAAACTAAAGAAAACTAAAGGTCCGGTGTCCCACTAAAAACAAACTGTAAACTAAAAAAGGGCTCCACCGGGCCAAAAAAACAAATTTCCTCAATCAAGGAGTGAAGTCATAGAAGTTCTTTAAGTAAGAAGCAAAAGTGTGTAGTCATCATGGCATCTTGGACGGACGGACTGACGGGAAAATCACATTCGATCCCCGTAGTACCCACCCCGCACCCAGGAGAAACCATGGAAACGACTTGCACACTTGCAGAAAAGCTTGAGCGCGAGCTCTCGCGTGTAGACTACGTTGTCATCGAGTACATCGATGGTGACGACAAGTCTCAGACATGGAGTGGGCAGTTCGGGGTTGACCCGGACTGTACATTCCGTCTGGAGGGTATTCTTTCTCCACAGATCATTGTGGAAGAGAACTACTCTTACGCTGAGCCTTTGACTACTGTCATCATGCTTACAAAGGTGAAGACAATAGTAGTTGAAGAGCGGGATCCGACTTGGGGTCCCAGCGGAGGAAATCTCAGTGCCGTAGCCTGTTGGGTACGGTACGGAGGAGATCTTCTGCGCTTCTCACGCTAGTCTGCACCGGCCACCGCCTTCATGGGGTGGCCTTTCGTTTTATATAAATAAATAGAATTAGGAATTTAGAATAAAGAATTAAGGAAATAAATTTTAAACTCCCAATCTACGCCATGGCTTAGATTGGGCAGGTTAGGATTGTAATTTGGAATACGAATTATTTAAGAATGCATAGTTTCGTCAGAGTAAATTTGAATAGTTTTTTCAACCATTTTTTCAAGAGTGAATTCTGTTTCTACTTTTTGTTTCAAATTATCGCCAAGAACTTTTCTCTTATCGCTATTTTTTATAAGTTCAATAAGTGCTTTGGTAATCTGCTCGACATCACCACTGTTTACAAGTATTCCTGACTCACCGTTTACTATCACTTCTGGTATACCACCCACCCAACTTGCTATAACTGGAAGACGGGCTAACCCCATCTCAAGTAGAGCGTAAGGCAGGGCCTCTGTACGCGAAGTGAGTGCCCCAATGTCAAACGCTTGAAGCATAGTACTTGCATTCGGCTTGAAACCGACAAGATGCACTCGATCAGTTAGCTCATATGCATTTATTAATGATTCTAAGTTTTCTCTTTCTTCTCCTTCACCAATTATTACAAGTATAGTATTTCGGAATTCATCCTTCGTATTTCTAAATGCCTCGATGAGGTAATCTAGACCCTTGCTTTTGTGAAGTTCAGAAAGAGTTCCAATCCAGAGTGAATTGCTTCCCTCGGTAAAAAGTTGCAAGCGAGCCTCGGACCTACCTAGGAAATTTGGAGTAACTAGTCCGTTATGAATACATACAATCTTATTCTTTGTGAAAGGAAATATTCTTATTTGCTCCTTAGTTTTTTCAGAAACTGCAATGGTGGTGTGAGAGAGAAGAATTGTGAACCAGTGAAGTAGGGAAATGAGCAATTTTGAAAAAATGTTTCGTTCTTCGTTGAAAGCCCAGCCATGGCCGGTGAAGATAGCTTTTAGCTTATAGCTGTTAGCTGTTAGCTTCCAATATAAATTTAGGATGCGAACTGCGAGAGATCCAAGACCACCTATTTTTGAACTATTTAGGTGTACTACATGGGGACGCTCAACTCTAAGTATTTTTACAATTTCAAAGAAGGCTACAATGTCACCGAAAATATTGACTCTTCTTTTTACCCAACCCATTCTAATTGTTCGGATACCTGCATCACGCAATCTCCTTTCGAGAATTTCTCCTTCTCCGTGAGCTACCACTACGTCAAAGATGTCTTTCGAAATGTGTGTAGCCAAGTCGAATACATAGCGCTGCGCCCCGCCGAAGTTACCTTTAGTAATCATGTAAAGTACTTTACTTTTCATCATTCGTGTCTCGTTATTCTCCATTCGTCATTCCTCATTCTTACTTCCTTATTCTGCGTTCATCGGCTTCATATTCGATGCAATGGTAAATGCTAGAGCAACAAGAACAAGATTCTTAATCATATACTGACCTTCGAGAGTGGGTACGAAAGTGCTTTCCCAAGCGAGTTCAGGAATAAGAAAAAGTGGCATAACAGTGGTCACCATGTGAATCAAGAAAAGTGGCATCACTATGCGCATAAATCGTGGGAAGAGGAAAAGTATTGCTATAAGCATTTCAAATAGCCCAAAAAATATGAGGAATGTAGCGGGATCAACGTGGGGCAAGGTACTCTTAAGCAGTTTCAAAACAAGTGGTGTGGCAGGACTAGCACCCACAACTTTGAGTAAACCAAACCAGAAGAAGATAACAAATATGGCAACACGAGCGAGTGGCATAGAGATTCTCTGCACAAATCTAATTATTGAACTATCCATCTTTTCTAACATGCCTATATAATAACTTGGTTTTACATCTTTCTGAAGTGTTTCAAAAGTTTGCGAATGGCTCTAATTTGTTTAATATATTAAGCACTATCTGATCCCGTTAGAAGCCGCGGTCGCAACTATAATATAATATGATTAGATATATGAAATGGTGTCGAATAACTTACCAAACTAGCTATATACAGAGCGCGATG
>JAGVCW010000028.1 GCA_020059045.1 Minisyncoccota bacterium
AGCGATTGATGTTGAAGGAGTTCGTCCACTTGGAGATAAGCGAGAACGACTAAACTTAGCTGCTACTGCACTCAGTGAAAAGCGTGTTTTCTTTCCCCACGAAGCGAGCGATAAATTAATCCAAGAGTTAATACACTTTGGGTCGGAAAAACATGACGATCTAGCCGATGCGTTTTCTTTAGTTACGCTTGAAGTTATGGTTAATAAAAAACCAGAAAGACCAAGAATATTTTTCGCTTAATGTAAGTAATTCTTATTCAAGATTGACTAGGATAGTCCCGCCGCCCCACATACTGCCATTATACTGGAACTGTAGTCCAGTAGCGTCTTTTGGTACCTCAAACCCTACCCAACCAGTTCGTTTACTGTTCGCAATAACAGCTCCATCCAGTCTATTGTTTGGATTAGACATGGCTTTTTCTGTAACTGCTACTTGGTAGCTATTACCCTCAGCGTCTCGCACAAACATTTGTCCGAGAGTGGTCACAAATTGTTGTGCAGAATCAGTATTTTCGATTGTGAGATTTACCTCAACCCATTTGTTACCCTCAGTTGGTTTTGAAAATTGCCCACCTTGAGAAAAGGCAAATTCATTCACAGTGATAACTGATTTCTTTAGTTTGATACTTTCACCAACTTTGTATGAGGTTTTCCCTTCAGTCTGTGATGTAGATTCTGACGAAGTGCTGGTCGAATCAACTACTTGTGGGTTTGTATCACTTCCACTTGATCCAATAATGAGTAATACAATAACTCCAACTACCCATACCCACTTCTTCTTATAAAACGGCTTCTTCGTAACTGGTGTATTTGTTTCCATATTTTTTGCGTAGGTTTTATGATAATAAATCTTGGGTAACACAAATGGCCACACAAGACCGACGACAACTCCTTTCGGAATTATCTCGCTCACTTTCGAGAGCGAACCTACGCAAATAAGTGCCGGCTTATGTGGCCGTTTCTATTTGCGTAGGATTTCTTTGCACCATGCCGGAAATTGATTTCTGGTTTAGGTGTTGTAACGAACATAATAACAGTTTTCGCTACCGTTTTCACCCTATCGCATGTTTGCTGTTTTGCTAAGGCTTGAAGACGAGTATGTGACGTTTTAGCTAGTTTGCATAGCTATGCATCTCGTGCAGTTCTGTCATTAATTAATGATGGAAACGCAAGTAATGAACAACTTTGGAGTTAAAACTGATGTGCCAAAAGTGCCTGTTAAATATCTTTTGTACGCCAGAAAATCTACCGAGTCTGATGAAAAACAAGCCCTTTCCATCGACTCCCAAGTGAAGGAGATGTGTGAGATTGCGGAACGTGAAGGATTAGAAATTGTTGAAATCAGACGTGAGTCACATTCAGCCAAAGATTCAGGACAACGACCTGTTTTCAAAGAGATACTTGAAGACATACGACGTGAACGTTTTAACGGAATAATAGTTTGGCATCCAGACCGACTGAGTCGAAATGCAGGTGACCTCGGTTCACTCGTTGATCTCATGGATCAACATCTCCTGCGTGAAATACGAACTTATGGTCAGACGTTCACTAATACACCGAGCGAAAAGTTTCTACTGATGATTCTGTGTTCTCAAGCCAAACTTGAGAACGACAATAAAAGTATTAACGTAAAGCGTGGACTAAAGACCAGAGTTGAAATGGGCTTATGGCCTGCACCTGCACCAACTGGTTATCTCAAAGAAAAGCGTATGGATCGAAAGTGTGAGACGTACATTGATCCAGAGAGAGGGCACGTAATAAAGCAAATGTTTGAAAAAGTGGCGTACGAGAAATGGAGTGGTCGTAAACTTTATCATTGGCTTAAATTCGATATTAATTTCAAAGCCCTGCCGAGCAAAAAACCACTCAGTCTCGGTAACATATACAAGCTATTAGAAAACCCCTTCTACTACGGTGTGTTTGAATACCCAAAGAAATCTGGCAATTGGTACAACGGAAAACATCCACCTCTCATCACTAAAGAACTGTTTGATCAAGTACAAAACCAGCTTAAGGGTAATGAACTAAAAACTAGACAAGAAAAAGAGTTTGCGTTTACAAAGCTCATGACCTGTGGGCTATGTGGATCTGGTATTAGCGCTGATGAGAAGTATAAGAAACTAAAGAATGGAACTATTAAAGCTCATATTTACTATGGGTGTACCAAAGCGAGAGATAAAAACTGCAAGTGCGGATATATAGCTGAATCTGAATTGGTAAGGCAGCTACAAAATCTACTAGACAGCATTCAGATAAATGAGTCCTCGGTCAAAAAGAGAATCATTTTAGAAGTAACTCGGTACAAAAGATTTGAACAATCATTGCTTGGCCAAGATATAAACTTTGAAGTGGAAGATATAGATATCAAACGATACATCAAGTTTTTACTCAAAGACGGAACGATTGAAGAGAAGAGAGAAATAATGACTTGTTTTCAGTCGTCAGTAATCTTAAGTCAAAAGAAAGTGGCATTTAGCTCTGTAAGTAACTAAAATCTGACAAATAAAGCCTATCTGTTATAATCTTAAC
Organism: Minisyncoccota bacterium; assembly: GCA_020059045.1. GTDB lineage: Bacteria > Patescibacteriota > Minisyncoccia > Phycocordibacterales > Zambryskibacteraceae > JAGVCW01. The sequence goes on from JAGVCW010000028.1 coordinate 2,530, forward strand.
TATGTTTTGGAGGTCCTCAATCACACTAAAAATCATGGGCGGAATCTTTATGCTTCTGCTTTTGGGTTCTTTTAGTTTGGCGTACTTCCATACTCAGGGTATGTCGGCGATGGACGTGCCTATGCCAGGTTGTCCATTTATGAACGACGGCGTTCCAGTACTCTGTACCATGAGTCCGCTTGAGCATATCGAAGCCTGGCAAGATATGTTTACTGCTATCCCAGTAACATTTGCGATATTACTCTGTATTACCTTGTTGGTATTTTTTGCACCATATTTACACTCCTTCAAATGGTCACCGCCTTTACGTTCAAGATTTAGATTTACCGCACCGTACACCACTACTAAACCGATATTTCAGTCATATATTCAAGAAGCATTTTCCAGCGGTATTTTGAATCCCAAACTCTTCTAGATCCTAAGCAGTACCTATGTCTATATCGGGTGTAGCTATTATTAGTGTGTCTAAGTTACATGAACATTAAAATAATTGGAGCGTTAGTTGTTTCAGGAGCGCTCGGATTTGGTCTCTGCACAGCTATAAGTGCCTCATCAGAGCCAAAGTCAGACTCAATCTCTCATGAGACTACTACCATGAACGAGGAAGTGTCGATGGAGGAACAGGTAAAGGAGTTAAGCGGCGAGCTA
>JAGVCW010000030.1 GCA_020059045.1 Minisyncoccota bacterium
GCTTCTTGTAATTTATTAAAAAACTCGTACACGATAAATATAAAGCCGACTGTCCAAAGCGTGTTTAGGGCTTCGATACCGTCAGTTGTTTTAGTGTCGAGATTACAGTAGGTCTGAGCCAGAAAGATTAGTACGCCAAACCCAACACTGGCATGAATTGCTGATTTATAGATCGCATGACCTGCTAACAGCATGACCGCAACAAGAACAACAGCTAAAAAAGTCATCGAAAAAACATAAGTACTTGTTAGGAGTACATGGTCAAAATAGTTATTATCAAGAAAAATGAGTATCGTTAGTCCAAGAGTAAGTACTAGCGAAATTATCTTTTCTTTTCTTAAATCAAGCTTGGAAATTAGGTTTTTAAATTGATTCATAACAAAACTATACTCTTACGAAACGGGTATGCCAATCTAGTGTTCTTCCGCCCTCACATACTCAATTCTTGTCTTATTTCCGTCCAGAATCTTGTCATCAAGCGACACAAGGGGCGGCTTGCCACGTGCGGAGTATTCGAGTGTCTTAAACAGATAGCCGAGAAATGAACCGGTGTATCGGTAACAGCGTATACACGCCCGAATCTTGTCTGGCACTTCGTCTTCGTATCCTTTCCAGCGGTACATTTGTGGGTACCTATCAATCCAGTCGTCGGTAATATAAGTAACCCACCGAACTAATTCTTCTTGTGCACAGACATTTCCTCGCTGACCAATACGCACTAGACGGATAATCATACGGTCTTGAATTTGCTTGTCTTCATTTGTGGCAGGAGCAAAAAATGTATACAGTTTGTCCTTATATTTTATAAGAACAGCATCTACTTCTGATTGTCTCTCGTACAATCTTGCTTGCTTATACCTGTATCTAGTCCAGCGTTTGGCGTACGCTCGGTCGAGTGATCTAGTGACGATGTCCCAGTCAATTAGGTTATCTTCAGTTCTATAATTGTTTCGTACAAAGCGATAGACAGTTGGAGTATTGGAGTATACCCACGAACTACTGAAAGTCTCGGGTTGTTTCTCGCCAAGAGCTTGATTAAGATTAGCAATAGCCTCGGCGAATTTCATAAGTTTAGCCCTCGGTTTTTCTCTAGTGAATCAAATTAACTTGAAAGTTCTTTTTTAATCTCACTAATTTTTTTAAAAGGGGTTACATCTAAAGCCTTCGATATAGCCACTTTTTGTAAATGTTTTTGCTTATATTTATTAAATATTCGGTCTGGTATTAATGGAGTATCCTCCATTATGCTCTTATATCTATCGGTCAGTTCCTTTACATCAGAACCTTCTCCGTCGCAGAGATTTTTTGCATCCAAAATCCACTTACCCCAAGCTTGAACAGCTAATGATCTAGCTAAGATTTTTTGTCTAAAATCAAATGTACTAGGAATTAAACTTACTATAAAAATAAGAGCCGAAAGCAATCCTACCCAAATTCCATGTTCGGATTCAAGCGGTGAAAAGATGAGCATTGCAGAAATGGCTGATCCAATCGTCACAAACGCTAATATGATAGTTTCAATATAGACAAGTTGATCACGCATTAAGCTGTGAATAGTTCTGGTTTGATCAGCTTTACGACAAAGTTTTTTAATTTGTTCCATATTAATTAAAGTCTATTCTATTTACTCCGCTAGTACCTGCGACGTATTGTTTTCTGGCCTGTGAAGGCAATCCGTAAAAATTAACATCCATGTTGCTAGGACCCCATGTGTTGATTCTGAGTTCGTTATAAAATGCGTTTCTTTGCTCGAATGGTAAGTCTAAATAACGACGGGTATTACTAATAACAACTGTTAAACCATGGCCTTCACCGTCCTCCCAATCAATCGTTCCTGGTCGGTCGCTCTCTTGCTTCAAAGCAAGCCCAAAGTCATATTTTTTAGCTTTCAGTGGGCTAAAGCCAACATCATGCAGGATTAGAGATACTGCCGTTGCATAGTCAAAAAGTATCCATTTCTTAACGTCATGCAAAATATCGTAACAGTAATTTAACTCCCATAATTCTGTCTTTCGAGCGGCTAATTTGAAGTCGGTTGCTATATTTTTATAAAGCTCATTTAATTCTGATTGAGTCATATTAATTTTGAATAGGGTCAATGTTAAATCCTGCGCCAAATACCTCTTTCCACAGATTAATCGTTGAGGTTATGTATTCCTCCTCCTCGGCAAGTAAGAGTGTTTCAAAGGCGGTATCTGCTTTTATTCTAATTAAATTCCATTCAAGATTAGTGACAGATTTCATTATGTTGTTTTCCTCGTATGTTGGGTCAGCAATGTATACATAATTACCGTCATGCTTATATGTACCGTATGGAGCATTAAAGAGAAGCACAGGAAATTGTTTTTTGCTTAATAATCTAAAAAACCTAAGAATTGCTTCCTGAATGTTAGATTCAACTCCTTTATTTATATCTAAGTAAGCAACAATCAGTTCTATTGCAAAAGACGAGAGGTCAACATCGTTACAATTTCTCCACTTTTTTAAGATCCGTACAATGGCTGTGTAATTTTGGTTTGCTAGCTTTCTTTGGGATATAAATTCCAGCTGTTTCGTAGGTGACGTAAAATAAACACCAGTGTCTTTGTCTGGTTGTACTACGTAATCTGGGTCACTCGTTTTACCAACAGGTACAATGTCTACCTTTAGTCCTGAAGTAATGAATTCAATTCCTGCCGTCTTTGGGTTATTCCAAAAATCCTTGTCCTCTTTTTGGTGATAAATACTTTTTAAAATCGGTAAAATAAGTTGGTGTGTTTGACGGAGGGCCACATCATCTTCTGGGTCGATATTTAAAAAGAAGACTAAATCTATATCAATTGGCACGTCGTCCGCAGGTTTAATTATTGTGCCTTTTTTCCAAGACCCACATTGCAACACCTTTAGGACAGTAGTGCTCGTTTGTTCTGAAATTTTTGTCTCAATTGAAGAAATTAGATTATCAATCTGGTCCTGAAACCTTTTCTTATCAGTTGAAGAAAATTTGATTCTGTCTTTATAATTTATGAGCTGTGCATTAGTAAGGTTCATAGGTCTAATATAAATCTGCTGGAAGTACTGCTACCACTACTCCTTGGATCTGACAATTATCGGTTAATACAATAGGTTTGTGAGTTTTGTTGGACGACTTTGGTCTTAGAACTACCGCACCGTTTACTTTTTCAAAATACTTAAGAGTTGCTTCATCATTGATGAGGGCAACAACTTTATCTCCTGTCTCAGCAGTTTCTTGCTGTCGTACAAGTAGCAGGTCACCACTATTAATACCAGCCAGATTCATCGAGTCACCCATAGCACGCAAAAGAAAATACGAAAAACCCTTTCTAGCCATCTCAGTTGAAACTGGAATGTAGCCTAGGATATTTTCCTCGGCAAGCATTGGAGTACCGCACGTTACGGCACCTACGAGAGGTACATCAATCGTGTTGACTGAGTTATTGAGCTTCGGGGATGTTAACACGAGACTTCGCCCGCTTCGCTTCACAAGTCCTGCTTTTTCAAGGCGATCGATTACTAGGCTGGCTGATCGGGGTGATTTACCGCCAGTAACGTCATTGATCTCCTGTAGGGTAGGGCTTTTGCCATACGTGGTAATCTTGTTGCGGATAAGTGCAAGGGCCTTCTTGTCTTTGTCACTGAGATTATTTGTCATGGTATAAATAGTATAACAAATGCTATACAATCCAGCAAATGGTGCTAGAATTAGGTTATGGAGAAGATAATTACTCACACACCAACAAGGATGCCCAAAAATGGGGATGTGGTAATTCATGTCACTGATATGTCTTTACACACGAAAGATTTCGCCCCTACGCTCTCTGCTGGCAAGAAGATTGTTAGAGCCTTAGATAAAAAAGAAGCAACTCGTGTATATGTTCAGTCCACAGGAGACCTTCAAACAGACAAGGTAACTATTCAAGATAAAATTGAAAATGATCCAGAGTTAATTGCATTGGTCCGAGAGACAAATGCAAAAGGAGGCAAGGTATTTTTTTCTTTCCCCAAGGGCGGTGCTCCTACTAAGTTAGGAAGCGATGCTGAGCAATTTATTAATAGTAAGAACGGTAAACGCAAGCTTCGTGGGCTTGCCAAAGAAAAATCAGAGGAGTAAAATTGATACATCAATGCGTAGTAAAAAGTAGAGTAACGCACCGCCTCACCGCTATGCCTACTCCGCGCAAGAAATAGCTAACAAATCGGTTTGCTGTTTCGTGTGTGGAAGTAGGCTTTTTCTATATCTACACATTTTATTTAAGTAAGCACTAAATAAAATGAAGAAACTAATCTGGCGTACCGAAGTACGAGAAGTTACAGATCTATTACCTTGGAAAGAAAATCCAAGAAAAATCTCACAACAAGCCCTCGATAAGCTAAAGACGAAAATTAAGCAAAACGGATTCCATAGCGTCATTGTTATTGATACTGATAATACAATCCTTTCAGGTAATCAACGCAAAACGGCACTCGTGGAATTAGGTATTGATAAGGTAAATGTATTAGTCCCAAGTCGCAAACTCACAGACAAGGAGCGACGGAAAATTGGTATTGAAAGCAACATCAATGACGGAGAGTGGGACTTCGATAAGTTAAAATCTTTTGACTTGGAGTTACTTCAATTCGCAGGATTTGATGAAAAGGAGTTGGTGAAGTTCTGGGACGAAGATAATGATACCAAAGATGACAAGTTCGATGTAGAAAAGGAACTAAAGCAAATTAAAACACCTCATACTAAATCAGGTGATCTTATAGTCATGGGTAATCACAAATTACTCTGCGCAAGTTCAACTGATGCAAATGCTGTTAAAAAATTGTTCGGTGAGGATAAGGCAGTCGCAATATATAGCGATCCGCCGTTCAATATTGGACTCTCGTATGACAAGGGTGTTGGGAATAAAAGTAATTACGGAGGGTCTTTTGACGATAACCAGTCACCCGATGCATACGTAGACTTTATACGAAATGTCATACAGTCTTCTCTGTCTGTAGCCACTAAAGCTGTTCATGTCGCGTTCTGGTGTGACGAAGCATGGGTGTGGGTATTCCAGACGCTCTATATGGAACTCGGTATTAAGAATAGACGAGTGAATATCTGGATCAAAAACAATTCCTCGCCGACCCCAACCGTGGCGTTTTCAAAATGCACGGAGTTTTGCGTATATGGAACAAAAGGTTCACCGTATCTGTCTGACTTGATTAAGAATCTTAATGAGATTCAAAATAAGGATTGCACTACCGGAAACCAACTCCTTGAAGATATCTCAAACATCTGGGCAACAAAGCGACTACCGTCAAATCAAATGGAACATCCGACGAGTAAGAACCCTGAACTCCATCACAAGTTCATCATGCGTTGTACCAAACCAGGAGACATCATCTTTGACGCATTCTCTGGTTCAGCCAGCACCATGATTTGTGCCGAACAACTGGATCGGAAAGTATATTCACTCGAAATCGAGCCAATATTTTGTGATTTGGCGATTCGTAGGTATGAAAAGCTGACTGGGCAAAAAGCCAAGGTAATCAAAAACTATTATGAAAAAGAATAAATTTCAAGAACAGTTTTTGCTTGAGCTGAGCAAAATACCGATTATCCAAGTGGCGTGCGAAAAAGCGGGACTGTCGCGTAACAGCGTGTATCGCTGGCGGAAAGAAGACGACTCGTTTGCTAAAAAAATGGATCAGGCCCTCGCAGATGGTGTGGCACTGGTAAATGATATGAGCGAGAGCCAACTACTAACTCTCATCAAAGAAAAGAACTTCCCAGCGGTACGATTCTGGCTTAATAAACGCCATCCAGCCTATAAAGATAAGGTAGAAGTAGTCAATAAGCATGAACTGCCAGAATTAACCGACACTCAGAAAGAAACTATTAGACAAGCGCTGGAATTATCAAACATTACAATACAGAAACATGAATAATTTTTCACCAGAACTTCTGGAGCGTATTACCAATGACAGTGCTGTACGGCGTGAAGTAACGAAAGAAAGTCATAAGTACTTTATACCAATCTACTTGCATGAGTACATCAAATACCAAAGTGCGTCATTTCACAATGAAATGATTGAATTTACGGAACGGACTGATGAAAAGTTTTTTGCCATAGTCTCGTTTAGAGGCTCAGCAAAATCAACTATTTTTTCATTGTCATACCCGATTTGGGCAATCTTGGGTAAACAACAA
>JAGVCW010000013.1 GCA_020059045.1 Minisyncoccota bacterium
ATAATATAATATGATTAGATATATGAAATGGTGTCGAATAACTTACCAAACTAGCTATATACAGAGCGCGATGACCGCGACCTGCTTCTAACGGGATGAACCCTGAAAAGATTACATATTTTGCTGAAACTGACTCAAGAAATAGAAGAGCAAAGTTTGGCATTAAGGCCAAGGACCGTACAAAACATGTCTATGTAATCGGTAAAACGGGCATGGGTAAATCTACCTTGCTTGAAAACATGGCCATTCAAGACATTCAGAATGGCGAAGGTTTAGCATTTATTGATCCGCACGGAGGCACGGCAGAAAAGCTATTAGAGTATGTTCCTAAGGAGCGCATCAAGGATGTGTTGTATTTCGCACCTTTTGATATGGAGTACCCAGTCTCCTTCAATGTCATGGAAGATATTGGAATAGACAAGCGCCACTTGGTGGTCAATGGGCTAATGAGCACTTTTGAAAAAATTTGGGTTGATGCTTGGTCTGCTCGTATGGCATATATTTTGAACAACACACTTCTTGCTCTTCTTGAATTCCCAGGGTCGACTCTACTTGGCGTGAACCGAATGCTATCTGACAAGGATTACCGCAAGAAAGTTGTGGAAAATGTTACTGATCCATCTGTTAAATCATTTTGGATTGATGAGTTTGGTAAGTACACAGAGAGATTTGCTGCAGAGGCAACGCCCGCAATTCAGAACAAAGTTGGGCAATTCACATCGAATCCTCTTGTGCGTAATCTGATTGGTCAGCCAAAATCGACATTTAACATCAGGAAGATGATGGATGAGAAGAAGATCCTCATCATTAACTTGTCGAAAGGCAAGGTAGGAGAAGGTAACGCGAATCTCATAGGAAGTATGCTCATAACGAAGATTTATCTTGCCGCAATGTCACGAGCAGACTCTTCAGAGACTGCGCTTAAAAATCTTCCAAATTTCTATCTATATGTGGACGAATTCCAATCTTTTGCTAACAAGTCTTTCGCTGATATCTTATCTGAGGCCAGAAAATATAAACTTAATCTTACTATCGCGCACCAATATATAGAGCAGATGGAGGAAGAAGTGAGAGACGCGGTGTTCGGTAACGTAGGAACAATGATTACGTTTCGAGTTGGAGCCTTCGATGCAGAAGTTCTTGAAAAAGAGTTTGCTCCCACATTTACTGCAGAAGATCTGGTGAATCTCGGTTTTGTGCAAATTTATCTCAAGCTCATGATTGACGGTATATCGTCTTCACCATTTTCTGCGACTACTATGCCACCAATTGCTAAGCCGGATATTTCTTACCGTCACGATGTGGTGGAGAACTCTCGTGCCAACTTCGCAAGGCCACGTGCTGAAGTTGAAAATGAAATAAAGAATTGGCACGACCAGTCTTTCTCAAGCGTGACGAATTCTCTCTCTGCTCCAGATCGACCACCTGTCCGTAGCGTTCCACGTACTGAAACAAGGAATTTCGATAATCGTGACAGACCGCCAGTCAATAACATGCAGCCAGTAAGAAGCGATCCTCCCAACTTTCAAAGAAGGGAAAACGATGAGAAGAAAGGAAAAACCGAAATATTCGAGGCAATTATGAAGGAAGAAAAAAAGAAGATACAGGAAAGAAGCTTTGATAAGCCAAAGCTTCCGATTTCACTTGGCACACTAAAACCAAATGACAAGAATAGCAAGAACCCGACACCGGAACATGTCTCACAGCTTAGAGAGGCCCTTGCTAAGCTAACAAGTAATGTGAAGCCAACAGTCGTTAACCCACAGCCTGCTCCAACGAGTCAAATTCCAAAACAGGCGCCACAGCCTACAAATCCTGTTTCGAATAAACCAAACACTCCTGAACCAACAATTCAGAAGAATGTTCAAAACAATACTCCAAGCCCAAGTGTCGCTAAAAAATCTCAACCAGCAGAAATTCCAGAGGATGAATTGCAGAAGCTACTTCACGTCGATCAATAATATATCTTTCAATTATTGACAGGAAGTAGTGGAAATGTAACCTAACCAGATGAGAAGAATACTAATATTTTCTACAGCATACTACCCATTTGTGGGTGGAGCTGAAATTGCTATAAAAGAAATCACAGACAGGCTTGGTGGTGAATTTGAATTTGATCTGATTACTGCGAAACTGAGGCGAGATCTACCAGGTATTGAGAAGATTGGAAATGTGAATGTTTATCGTATTGGTCCGGGTATTCCAATTGTCGACAAGCTATTATTGCCTTGGATCGGTGCTTTTAAAGCTATCAGATTAAGCAGAAAAAATAGTTATGTATGCTTTTGGGCCATGATGGTTACATTTGCAAGTGGAGCCGCGTATTTTGCAAACATAATACTCAAATTTAGTGGCAGGAAAGAAATTCCTATTGTGCTTACCTTGCAAGAAGGGGACTCTGAAAAGCATTTGAAATATAAATGGGGGGGATTAATTGATCTGTCATGGCGGCAGGCACTCAAGCGGACAAGGATGCTAACTGCAATCAGTACATACCTTCTCAAACGTGCCAAATCACTTGGCTACAAAGGAGAAAGTGCTCTAATACCAAATGGAGTAGATATAGATCACTTTACAAAATCTGTTTCTGAGGAAGATAGAGAAAAGATTAGAAGTGAATGGGGAATGACTTCATCTGACACAGTGCTTATAACTACTTCAAGGCTTACCGTAAAAAATGGTATAGATAGTGTGATTAGCGCTCTAACAAATCTTCCTAAAAACTACTATTTTATTATTGTTGGTGATGGGAAAGAAGAGAATAAGTTAAGGAAACTTACAGAAAAGATAGGGGTTTTAGGCCAAGTCAGGTTTTTGGGATATGTAGAGCATGAGAAAATTGTTCCACTATTGAAGTCTGCAGATATCTATATCAGAGCATCACGCTCGGAGGGGATGGGCAATTCTTTTATTGAAGCCATGGCCGCAGGTATTCCAGTCATTGCTACACCTGTTGGGGGGATCGTTGATTTTCTACATGATGGTGACACAGGGCTTTTCGTAAATGTAGATGACCCAGAGAGTATTGCCAAACAAGTAAATGTTTACACACAAAATCCTGATCTTAGAGACAAAATTATAAAAAACGCTAAGGAGATGGTTGTCGAAAAATATGATTGGGAAAAGATCGTTAAGTACGTGAAGGATAAAGTATTTGAGAATGTTTGATAGTCACTTTGTTTACCCATAAATTTTGGTGATTTTTTACTTATAACAATCTAAATTGCGGGCACAATATAATGGTATCCTTTTATTATGTAATAAATGTGGTAATGTGGTGGAAATGAAAATACTTGTTACAGGTGTTGCGGGTGCGATTGGGTCCCATTTGGCTGAACGCCTTTTAGCAATGGGACATGAAGTGGTAGGTATAGATGCACTCACACCCTATTATTCACCGGCTATAAAGAAAATAAATATTAAGGATGTCGAAACGGCCGGAGGGGTGGTACACATACTTGATTTGGCTGAAGATAATTTTGAACACGCGCTAGAAGGAGTTACGGTTATTTATCACTTTGCTGCACAACCAGGTATTTCTGCTGAAACTCCGTTTGAAGATTATTTAAAAAATAACGTAGTAGCTACTCAAAAACTTTTAGAAGCAGCAAAGAAGAGCCCAACTCTAAAATTATTTGCACATGCATCTACCTCTTCCGTATATGGTTCGCGAGCAAACGGTGATGAAACCACCGAACCCAAACCTACTTCATACTATGGGGTGACCAAGCTTGCAGCTGAACAGTTGGCACTTGCATCACACCGAGACCAGGGTTTACCAGTCACTGTTCTAAGACTTTTTTCAGTTTATGGAGAAAGAGAGCGCCCAGAAAAGTTTTTTCACAAACTTATAAAAGCAATGCATGAAGATAAAGAAGTGCCAATGCATGAAGGTAGCGAGGATCACGTTAGAAGCTACACATATATAAACGATATTGTTGATGGGTGCATTTCTGTTCTAAACAATCATGATTCTGTTATAGGAGAAATTTTCAATTTAGGTACAGATAGAACTGCTACTACAGGTGAAGGTTTGGCTATTGTAGAGCGTATTATGGGCAAAAAAGCACTAATAAAGAGACTTCCAAAGAGACCAGGGGATCAGCTCGAAACTGCCGCAAATATCAAAAAAATGAGAGAAACCTTGGGTTATGATCCCAAAGTCACTCTTGAAGGTGGGTTGCAAGCGGCAATAGATTGGTACAGAGAGAAAATCCATAATAAGCTTAGGGGGTAATGCAGGAAGGACAGAAAAAGATACTCATTGCTACAGGTATATACCCACCGAGTATCGGGGGGCCAGCCCAATACGCATTTAATCTTGCTCGGACTTTACGGCAAATGGGGCACACTGTGGTAGTGTCCACATATAAAATAGAAAACCACCTGCCCACAGGTATTCGTCACCTGGCTTTCTTTTTCAAACTCGCAAGAAACATTGCGGGCGTTGATAGAATCATCGCACTAGACACGTTTAGTGTAGGTCTTCCAGCAGTTGTAGCGGGATTAATTTTTAGAGTTAAGAGTGTGGTACGTATTGGTGGAGACTTTCTATGGGAGCAATATGTAGAGCGAACTCATGAGAAAGTCACTCTGGATAACTTCTATGTAAACAAGCGAGATTTCTCCCGAAAAGAAAAATTGATATTCAAAATAACCAAGTGGTTATTAAAAAACGCTAGTAGGGTTGTATTTAGTACTCAATGGCAAAAAGAGATCTGGAGTAGTGCCTATTTTCTAGAAAATCGGTCAGTATCAATAATTGAAAACTATTTTGACTTGCCAAGTGAAAGTTTCCCAAATGTAGCTCATCCTGATCCAGGAACAAAAAAAGTTTTTCTCTCTCCATCACGTAATATTTTTCTCAAAAACGTCGATGCACTCAAAGACGCCTTTTCAAAAGCAAAAGGTGTTAAGCATGAAATTGAAATTGACACAAAGCCCAGGGAGCATAACCAACTACTAGAAGACCTGAAGAGGTCATATGCAGTTATTGTTCCTTCTTTTTCTGAGGTGAGCCCTAATTTGGTTATGGAAGGTCTTAGATTTGGTAAACCATTTATTCTAACAAAGCATAATGGTATTACAGAAAGAGTGAAAAATTGCGGTGTATTCGTAGATCCTTTTGATGAGGATGATATTGTCAGTAAAATTTTATATATGAGTGAAGAAGCAAACTGTCGTCACTTTAAGGAGCAGATTTTGAATAATACATATGTACACTCTTGGGAAGAGATTGGAAACGAATTTATGTCATTATAAGACGGAGAATTATGAGTATAGAAAAAAGCAAAAACATAAGAGTTGTAACCATTGGGTCAGATCGTAATATATTTGACCCCAGTTCAGGAATTGCAAAAAGAGTTATAGAGTATGGAGAGCTATTTGGAGAAACTCATATCATAGTCTTTGCGCTTGCTGTACTTGGTTTAGAGCCAATACAGCTATCATCAAATGTCTGGGTTTATCCATCAAATTCAACAAATAAACTGAAGTATCTAATAGATGCAAATAAGATGGGCAAAAGTATTATCTCAACCCTATTTTATGGACAGACAGTTTTAAGCACCCAGGACCCATTTGAGTCTGGTATTGCTGGAGTAATGTTAAAGAAGCATTTCAAAATCCCTTTACAAATGCAGGTTCACACAGATCTTTTCAATAAGTATTTTCTTAACCACAATATTTTAAATTTTTTTAGAGCAATTATTGCCCGTACTATTCTCCGATATGCCGACGGAGTGCGAGTTGTGAGTAAAAAAGTGAAAAACGATATAGTTAGTATAGCAAAAATAGCGGAAGAGAAAATAACGGTGCTTCCAATATTTGTTGACATTCTAAAAATAATAGACTATCCAATTTCTGTTAATCTGAAGATTAAATACTTGAAGTGGAAAAAAATTATTTTGGTTGTCTCCCGGCTTGAGGGAGAAAAAAATATCTCTCTTGCAATTAGAGCATTTAAAAAAACCGCAAAGGAATACCCAGACACAGGCATGGTAATAGTAGGTAAAGGATCTTTGGAGGAGAAACTAAAACGAGAAGTAAAAAAAATGCATCTTGAAAACAATGTGGCTTTTGAATCATGGCAACAGGACGTCTCTTCATATTACAAAACCTCCTATCTTTTTTTAAACACTTCTACGTATGAGGGTTATGGAATGACTATAGTTGAAGCTGCCGCTTGCGGAACAAATATTCTTTCTTCAGATGTCGGGGTTGTTCCCGAACTCATAGAAGACGGTAAAAATGGTTTTATATGCCCAGTAAATGACTTAAAGTGTTTCGAAAACAAACTTTTTAATGCTATTGCTAACCCAATGAGAATGGGTGAAAGAATTTTTGGGGATGTCAAAAAATATGCGGTACCAAAAGATGAATATTTAAGTAAGTACAAGGAAGCAATAGTTTCCTTGTTGAAAATAGAATAATAATGAAGCTTCTTATTACAACTCAAGCTGTAGACTCAGATAGTGACGTTTTGGGTTTTATGCATGGTTGGATAAAGGAGTTTTCAAAGAAATTTGAAAGTATAGTGGTGATCTGCCTTTATGAAGGAGAGCATAATTTGCCAGGCAATGTGAAGGTGCTTTCCTTGGGAAAAGAAAAGGGTAAATCAAAGCTTGAATACGTGTTTAATTTCTATAGATATATATGGCAAGAAAGAAATAATTATGATGTTGTTTTTGTTCATATGAACGAAGAGTATGTTTTACTTGGTTGGAAATTCTGGAGACTTATGAACAAGAAGATATTATTGTGGCGTAATCATACTAAAGGCAGCTTTTTTACACGACTCGCTGTACTTCTTTCAAATAAGGTTCTATATACCTCATCCCAGTCTTTTACAGCTCGATTTAGGAAATCAGTGAAAATGCCAGTAGGTATAGACACGGAATTCTTCAAGAGAGAGATGGCAATGTCCAAAAGACCTAATTCAATATTATATTTGGGCAGAATTGCACCAGTAAAGAAGGTTCTCGAATTCATAGAAGCACTTTCAAAGTTAAAAGAAATGGATGTAGCCTTTTCTGCAACCATTGCCGGGGTTGCATTACCTCGAGATGTTGAGTATGACAAAATAATTCGTGAAAAGGTTCTTCAATATGGTCTAAGGGACTCCGTTCAACTTATAGGAAAAGTAACACAAGATGAGGCATTAAAGCTCTATAATGAACATGAACTTTATGTAAATCTAACTCCATCAGGCAGTCTAGATAAAACTATTTTTGAAGCCTTGGCTACCGAGACGATGGCACTCGTTGCAAATAGTGCTTTAAAAGGGGAACTACCAGAAGAATTAGTTATTGCAGAAACAACTCCAGAAAATGTAGCAAATGGTATTAAACAGATTTTTTTAACAAATTCTTTAGAACGACAAACATTGAATCATGGCCTCAGAGAGTATGTTAATAGGAATCATAGCTTAAATAATCTTCTCGAATTACTTACGAATGAATGTAAAAAACTGATATTTCAGTAATTTTAGATATGACCATGCCTGCAAATATTGTAATAATTATTAACAATCTGGGAATTGGAGGCGCAGAGCGACTTGTGGTTGGAGATGTTAACGAAATGCTTAAAATTGGTATTAACGTTAGACTGATTACACTTAAACCTGAGTCAAAAAGTAGCTTTATAGGAAGTCTAAACTTAGAAAAGGAAAAATTTCATTGTGTTCCTTTCCCAAATCTTTTTGATATAAAATCATGGCTAAAGCTTGTGCAGATAATTAAGTCGACAGAACCAGACCTTGTGGTTACTCATTTATGGTTCGCAAATACTATTGGACGAATTGCGGCCAGGATTGCAGGGGTAAAAAGTATTATCTCTTTCGAACAGAATGTTTATGATGATATAAAAACAAAAAAAATGTTTTTTGTTGATTGGTGTTTGCAGTTTTTATCTATGAAAATCATTGCAGTTTCTAATGCTGTAAAAAAATCTTTAATAAAGCATGGTATCAAGGAATCTAGAATTGATGTCCTCTACAATAGCATCGACCTTAAGGTGTTTGAAACGACTGATAAAATAGGGGAGATACGAAAGGAATTTAATATTCCCGAGGATTCTTTTCTTTACATATTTGTTGGCAGATTGATTCATCAAAAGGCCGTTGATATTCTTCTGGATTCGTTTATTGCTACGGATAGTGATGCGTATCTTCTTATAGTGGGGAAAGGTCCAGATAGAGAGGAATTAGAGCTCAAGGTAAGTAGTAGTGGTTTAAAAGAGAAAATTATATTTACCGGCGTGAGAAATGATACTAGTAGTTTGCTTTTATCGGCAGATTGCTTTATCTTGCCATCTCGTTATGAAGGGTTACCACTTGTTCTTATTGAGGCGTTAGCAGCAGGATTACCTATTATTGTTAGTGATTTTGAAGCGTCAAAAGAAGTTATAATTCACGAAAAAAATGGTTTAATTGTTCCTCGAGAGGATGTTAAAGCGCTAGCACTTGGGATGACTCGTATTAAGGAAGATGGTGAATTGAGAGCAAGGCTTGCTTTAGAAGCTAAAATAACTGCTACACGCTTCTCAATATCTAATCATGTACGTGATATACTGCGCTACATTAAGTCCTCGCATATATGATAGGGAAGACTGATTGGACAAGACATCTTCACGAAATTCGTAAAAGAGAAATTGATATTGTCTTTTCTCTATTGCCAAGTAGACAGTTTTTCTCTGGTCTTGAGATTGGTGCGGGTGACGGCTATCAAACCACTCTCCTTGCTCCTCATTTAACAAAACTAATTTCGTCCGATTTAAATTTCAAGAGAATAAAGGAGTCACTGAAATTGCCTCATGTGGAATATAAAAGTGTTGATGCGGATTCAATAAAAGATGTTTTTGAAGATAAAACTTTTGATTTTATTTTTTCATCAAATGTTCTTGAGCATTTGCGGAATCCAGGGAGTTTCTTAAGGGCAACACAGCCCATGCTTACGGAGGATGGAGTAGCAGTACATATTATTCCCAGTCGGCATATAAAGTTTTTTTATCTTTTGCTCTATTATCCGCACATGATTCTACTTGCAATCGATAGATTAATAGGAAAACTAAAAGGCAAAGCATTTTTTCAAGGTGCAAGTATTAATCTTGAAAATAATATTAACGCAGAGCTTGAATCTAAAGGAACCAGAAGTAGATTGAAAAGGTTTATATTTCCATCGCCTCATGGGAATTTCTCTAGCCATACAAAAGAGTTTATAGCATTTGGAAGAAAACGCTGGGAGAGCTTATTCAGAGAAGCTGGATATAGGGTTGTGGCATATAGACAAGGTCCTGTGTTTTCTGGATATGGATTTGGATTAAATTTTCTAAGGAAACTTGCAGAATACACTGGGATATCGTCAGAACACATATTTGTTCTTAAAAAAGTGTCAGACTTTGAACTTAAAGCTTGGGAGTATACCAATAACTTTCTGCCACGAGGCAGTATGTATGAAAAAGAAAAGTTTGTGGGTGATTGGATGCGAAAAGAGAAGAATGCAAAAACGTTTGTCCAAGATTTCACAAACGCAATTAGTAATCCTCGTGGTAAAAAAGTTCTTGATATTGGATTTGGTAATGGAATAATGCTTAAAGAATTTGCAAATGTTGGCGCAGTAGCCTATGGCTTGGAGACAGAGAATGTACTTATGGGTTTAGCTACGAAACGTTTCGAGGAAAATAATTTACATGCGAATTTGCATATATACGATGGAAAGTCATTCCCTTTTGACTCAAACACCTTTGACTACGCGTACTCTACAAGTGTTTTAGAACACATGACTTATCCGGAAGATGTGTTAAATGAAATTTCAAGAACACTTATTCCCGGAGGCAGGTTCTATCTATCATTTCCAAACAAGTATGCTCCAAAAGAGAGCCATACAGGGCTTTGGTTCATTAGCTGGCTGCCACGATCTCTAACGCAATATATACTAAAATTAACAAACTCTAGCCCGCTCGAAGACTGGAATCTGCATTTTGTAAGCTACTTTTCTTTAAAGAATATGGCCACCAAAGCAGGACTTCGGATCGTGTATGATACAAACAGCCCGTCTTATTTTAAAGGTAGGGTAAAAAAGATACTTGCAAGTGTTGGAATTCATTATGGAATACTACTTAAAACTATAATTTTGGTCTTAGAGAAACCAAAAAATTAAAATTATGAAATTGTTTTATGTAGCTAATCTACGTTTGCCAACTTGGAGGGCTCATGGGATCCAGATTATGAAGACATGCGAAGCTTTGGCCGAGAAAGGAGTAGACTTAGAATTGGTTGCAACTACTCACACAATAGACGTAAAGGATGATCCGTATGACTACTATGCAGTAAAAAGGAATTTTAAAATTATACGTTTGTGGTGTGTTGATTTTGCTAGATTTGGTTGGCTTGGATTTTGGGTTGGATTAATAAACTTTGCGTTTGTAAGTTTATTATACGTAATTCTCAAAAAAGGGGTTTTCTATACAAGAGAAGAATTTATTGCTTTTTGTCTCAAGGTGGCTGGTAAACGAGTAATATGGGAAGCACACACAGGACAAAGAAATATATTTGCTAGACTACTTATCAAAATGCATGTGCCAGTTGTGGTTATATCACAGGGGCTGAAAGACTTTTATATTAAGTTAGGAGTGCGAGGTGAACTTATTGCGGTTGCTCATGATGGGGTGGATTTAGAGAGGTTTGCGATTGAACAAAACAAAATAGAGACAAGAAGAAAACTTGGTATCGATGAAAATAAAAAAGTCATTCTTTATACTGGTAGTAGATATGCATGGAAAGGGGTAGCTACCTTAGAGCAAGCGGCTAAAATATTATCAGACGAAATTCAAACTATAATAGTAACTGGTAAATCATATTTGGAGATACCTCTTTACCTTAAAGCAGCAGACATATTAATATTGCCAAATAGTGCTAAGGACCAAGTGTCAAAACATTTTACTTCTCCCATGAAATTATTTGAATATATGGCAAGCAATACGCCCATTATTGCTTCAGATTTACCATCAATTCGTGAAATACTAAATGATCAAAACGCTTATTTTGTTGAGCCTGACAACTCTCAAAGTCTTGTAGATAAAGTCAAATATGTACTTAGTCACGAGACGGAGGCACAGACAAAAGCCCAAGCTGCCTTATCGAAAGTCAAAGACTACTCTTGGAAGAAACGAAGTAGCGCAATAATAGATGTTATAGAAAAAATAAGTGGGTGAATTATTACCTTAATATATTGACAAAATAAAAAATAAAAGGTAAAAATAATTTAGAACATAGAGGAAATCCACGCTCTTTACCAGAGGAACTGCTAAATGCAACCTAAGGTTTTGCTAGTTTACCCGCCCACTCAACTCATGGAAAGAGAAGCCCGGCGTACTGATGGCTCACTAGGGCATCTGTACCTTGCTGGAGCACTCGAAAGAGCGGGTATCGAAACCGATGTGCTTGACGCGAATGTTGGTGCACCGGAAGACAGTCTGGATAACACCTTTGACAATCTTGTCATGCAGGAGAATGGTCTCATTCGTATTGGTATGACTGGAACGAGACTTCAGGAACTTATTGCCCAAGGCGGCTATAATGTCGTAGGTATCAATTCTAACTTCACTCCTCAAACTCGTCTTGCGACTGAGGTAGCAACGCTTACCAAAGAAGTGTCACAGAACATTCTGGTTTTGGCTGGAGGCATCAATGCTCGAGCTTTGCCAAGACGTTTTCTCGATGCTGGGGTAGATGCGATCTGCAACACGGAGGGAGAAAGGGTAATCCTCGAGCTTATCCGGGCATGGAGAGAGGGAAAGAGCCTTGATGTTTCTGGGACAATTACGGAAAGAGATGGTGAACTTGTTAGACGTAACCCAGAATTTGGTGATACTCTCACAAATCTCGATGGTCTGCCAATCCCCACATGGGAGAAGCTTCCATGGGGGCACTATGACAGTGTAGAGGCAGCTGGGGCTGGGGGCAGAAGTTTTCTTAGGGACCCAGTTCGCTCAGCTAACATTCAAACCTCGCGTGGTTGCCCCTTCAATTGTTTGTTCTGTCATATCTCAAACGAAAAAGAGTATAGCGATGAGACAGGTGGGATTGGGAAACTTCGTTTCAAGTCTGAGGACCGGGTAATCCAAGAACTAGAAAAGCTGAGAGAGCTTGGTGTGACCAAGGTCTATATTGAGGATGATTCACTCCTCGCGAACAAATCGCGTATGAGAAGGATCCTTGCTCGTATCAAGGGTATGGGATTCAAGCTTGCTGATGTAAATGGAGTAAATCTTGTCCACTTCCTCAAGGGCGGTCCGGGCGGTAAGCCAGTTATTGATGTGGAATTTCTGGAACTTCTCTATGATGCCGGGCTTACACAGATAGGTTTTCCCGTTGAGTCTGAATCACAGAGGATTCTCGACAAATACGCGACCAAGAAGTTGAATCATGACAATCTTGATGTTGTAGAGCTCGTAAGAATAGCACGCAGAATCGGTATCACTTGTCCGGTCAATATGATGATTGGATTCCCAGATGAAACTGAATCTGAGATCAAGAAATCGATCGAACTTGGTCGACGACTTGTAGATGCAGGAGTCGACTACTGTTCCTTCAAGATCCCTGTACCACTTCCGGGTAGTCAGCTTCACGATATAGCCTTACGTGACGGGCATCTTAGTCCCGACTTCGATCCAGACATCTTCAACTGGAGAAAGGCTGTAATGAAAAATACAACCGTTTCTCCTGAACGAATTGAAGAATTACAACAGTGGGCAGAGTTTAATGTGAACTCAGAGGAGTACCGGGAAAAGCGTCTCCAAATTGAAATTGGTAATCGCTGGGAAAGCGGTAGAACTCATGATTAGAACCAACTGGAGAGCTAAGGCTCTCCGTTTTTTATAATGCCGATATAATTTATAATTACTCAATGAATTCTCTTTCAACAATTATTAAAAATATTCTTCTCATATTTCGTTGTCTGATTTCTTTTGTTTTACATGGTAAAGCAGATAAAAAAGTTTTTTCGCCTAAATCGGTTGTGATTATCCAACGAGCCAAACTTGGTGACATGATCGTAACAACTTCAATGTTTCGTGCAGTTAAAAAGGTCTATCCTAGTTGCAAAGTGACGGTTGTTGGAAGTGCCATTAACAAACAAGTTTTAGAGGGGAATCCTGATATTTACAAGTACATTGTTTGGGAGGATGATGTGAGCAAGATGATCACAAAGCTTAATGAGGGCCAATATGATTTTGGCTGTATGACAGCACCTAATTTTCATTCTCTTTGCGTACTTTATCTAAGTGGGATCAAAAGTATTTCTGCACCGCTTATTACAAATGGTTGGAGCCCTTATGAAACTAGATCGTACAAGATAATACGAAACTTTGTAATAAAAACTGAGCACAGAATGCGGGAGTATGTACCAAGACAGTTCTTAAGATTACTTGAGCCTTTAAATATTTTTACAGATGATACTACTAAGTATATTTACTGGAGTAAGGAAGCAGAATTGAAAATTACAGATTTTATTTCAAAGCTTGAAAGCAACCAATCTATGTTAATCGGTGTTATGCCTGGCGCAGGAAATAAAATCAAACAATGGCCAGCTGAGCGCTTCTCTGAAGTTGCGGATTATCTAATAGAAAAATACAAAGCTTACGTATTGATAATTGGTAGTGAATCAAACAGAAAGGAAATTGATGAAACACTTGTCTCTATTAGAAATAAAGATTGTGTTTCAGAATGTAGTTCAATGTCCATTGATGAATTAAAAGCTTTGGTCTCAAAGCTTACTATGACAGTGAGTGTAGATACGGGACCAGTTTTCATAGCTGAGGCTTGTGGTGTCCCTACTCTTGATATTGCTGGATCAATACACCCTTCTGAAATGTCACCCAATGATGGAAAGTACCACATAGTGGTGGTATCAGAAGGAGAACCAGAGATCTTTACTATGAATGCAAGAATTATTAACTTTGAAAAGGCAAAAGAGCAGATTGAAAGTATAACTGTATCAATGGTTACTAAAAAAGCCGACGAACTTATTGAAAAAATTAGAAACAGAACTTCGGTTATTTCTTAAGAGTTGGGGATCTCCTTCGTTGAATATAAACTTCTCTATTACATCACATACACCATCATCGTCCACTGAGGGGGCAATATAATCTGCTACTCGCTTGAGCTTGCTGTCAGCGTTGCCCATAGCCACCTTAAGACCGCATACATATAAGAGAGGTATATCGTTTCGTGCGTCTCCTACACCTATCATTTCGCGTGTGTCAACGCCAAGAATTCTTGCAAGCTCTCTAGCGGCCTGCTCCTTGGTCGCTTCCTTGTGGGTAACGTATATTTCTAGTTTGTAGTTTCTACTGGTATCCCATGAATAAACTTTGTGAGCAGAAATATTTGGTATTTTAAACAATGTTTGCAAACAGCGGTCAGACTCTTCTTTAGAATTAAAGTAGGTAAGCTTGATTGCGAGAGGTTTTGCAAAATTTCGTTTTGTAGGATTCTCAAATTCAATACCACCATCACTTATTATGAAAGGAATTTTTTCCTCATCTATAGTTCTAAAAACAGCTTCCATTCCGTCTTTCTCAATTGGACGCTCCCAGATGATTTGTCGAGTTTTCGGGTCTATGATTTGTGAACCACCATTTATTATGCAAGGGTGTGTTAAATCCAATGTCTCAAAAAGGTCTACGAGCCAATCAACACAGCGCCCAGAAACAAGAGAAACACTAGCAGTTTCTTGTGTTCTCTTTAAAAAATCAATAACCTTTAAAGATGGTTTAGTGTTCGGACCCACTGGCACTATTGTGCCGTCTACATCGAGTAGAAGTGATCTAAATTTCATAAGATAAATCATTATAACCACGTTTACTAACTTTGACCATAATTTATCTCGCTTGATAATTGCTCTGAATTTGTTAGTCTTACGCCACTTTAGTAGTATGAAAAAAATAATCAACTCATTTAAAGGTAAAAAAGTTCTCATCATTGGTGACGTTATTTTAGATGCCTATATATATTCTGAAAGTATTGGTGATGCGTTGTATGCTCGAATACCAGAGGTGGAAGAAAAGAAAACAAAAGTATCCTTCGGAGGGAATGGTCTTATTGCGTCAAATGTTCTCGAGTTGGGGGGAATGGTGTATCTTGTCTCAGTTATTGGGGACGATGATAAAGCAAAATACTATGAAACCTGGAAACACCCTATGCTTAAAAAACTTTTTGTAAAAGATAGTACCCGTAAAACAACAATCAAAAAAAGATGGTTTGTGAATAACAAAGCTCTGCTTCAAGCAAACGAAGTAGATAACCATGACATAAGTCCTACAATTGAGAAAAAAGTAATTAAACTTATTGAAAATGTTATTAAAAGTGTCGATGCAATGGTGGTAATGGACCCACAACACGGAGTATTAACTAAAAGTTTAATTAAAAAAGTTGTTGATTTAAGTAGGAAGTACAGTAAGCCTTTGTATGTAGATTCTCAAGTTTCTCATCGTCCAAGTAACCATTTTGTATATAAAGGATCAGACACTTTTATATTAAACCAGAAAGAGGCAAAAGCAGTTTATCCAAAGTTTAGTACTACTAAACTAGAAAACTCCTTAAGTGCAATCGCTCGCATTTTAAAAGCCAAAAACATTATTGTTAAACTTGGACCAAAGGGGTCAGCTGCTTTGATAAAAAGTAAATACATTCGAACACCTACATTGAAAGTAAATGCGGTAGATGTTTGTGGAGCAGGAGATGCTTTTATGTCAGCATTTTGTCTAGCTCACATTAATCAGCCAGAAAAATCTCTTAAAATTGCAAATGTCTGGGCTACACTTTCGACCACAATACACGGTACTATTCCTCCAAAAATAAAAGATTTAAATAAGGCGATAAATTGATTTATTTGGTCTACTTTGCTATAGATAAGCTAGAACAAAGCACTTTCCACATTCACCTGCTGAGGACAAGATGATTGAGATCAAGAAGGGATCTCTTCGGAACTTGAAAATCAAGCTATTTGCTGATGGCGCAGAGCTTAGCGAGATTGCTAAAGCAATGGAAAATCCTCTCATTCAAGGGTTTACAACAAATCCTACACTCATGCGCAAGGCCGGGGTGAGGGATTATAAGGCATTTGCACTTGACGCACTCGAGCGTGTTAAGGGATTACCCATTTCTTTTGAAGTCTTTGCAGACGATTTTCCCACCATGGAAAGACAGGCTCTTGAGATTGCATCCTGGGGAAAAAATGTGTATGTCAAAGTACCTGTGACAAACACCAAGGGTGAGTTTGCAGATGATCTCATTTTCGACCTATCGTACAGTGATGTGAAGTTAAATGTCACAGCGCTTATGACTCCTGACCAGGTTTCTCAAGTTTCAGCACGGATAAGCCCCAATACGCCGGCAATCGTATCTGTTTTTGCAGGGAGAATTGCTGATACAGGTAGAAACCCAGTGCCGCTGATGCTTGAGTGTCTCGCTGCGCTCCAGGACAAACCCAATGTTGAACTCCTTTGGGCCTCTCCTCGAGAACTATTGAATGTTTTTCAGGCCGATGAAATCGGGTGTCATATCATTACTGCCACGAACGACATTCTGAAGAAGCTTTCTACTGTCGGTAAGAATCTGCTGGAGTATTCTCTCGATACAGTCAAAATGTTTGAAAGTGACGCCAGGGCTGCCGGGTACCATATCACCACAAGCTAATTTATGTGGTGATTTTTATAAATCAGAATGTATACTTGAGACTATGAATACAAAAGGGAAAGTAGTTACTACTAAGGAGCTTGAGACAATTATTTTGAAAGTAAGGAAAGAAGGAAAGAAAATTGTAACAACAAATGGGGCGTTTGATATTTTGCATGTTGGGCACAAAATAGCTTTAGAAGAAAGCAAAACACTAGGGGATATCCTAATAGTTGGAATTAATTCAGATTCTTCCATTAGAAAATATAAAACCGATCTTCGACCAATTTTACCTGAAAGTGAGCGCGCAGAATTAGTTGCAGCATTTGCATGTGTTGACTATGTAACTATTTTTGAAGAACCTGATCCAATCCACTTAATGGAATTAATAAAACCAGATGTGTATACGAAGGGCGGGGATTATGATCATGAAAAGATTCTTGAGGTAGGTTGGGTTCGAGATAATGCTCGAGAAGTGATTATCATTCCATATGTGGATGGTAAATCTACAACTAAAATTATTGAAAACATTCTTAAAATTTATGGAAAGGAAAATAGCTAGATATAATTTTTAGTTTTCTAGGAACTCGCAGAAGAAGTGAATGAGAGTTATATGAGTTTCTTGTATGTGAGAAGTTACGTCTGATGGTACAACAACTGGGATAGTGCATATGTCTTTAGCTTTACCGCCACCCTTGCCGAGAAGACAAATAGAAATCATACCAATAGAGTTTGCCACCTTAAGTGCCTCCAGAATGTTTGGGGAGTTGCCTCCTGCAGAAATTGCCACGAAGATGTCACCTTTTTGACCCAAGCCCTCTAATTGACGGGAAAAGATAAAGTCGAAAGTAGTATCGTTTGACCAAGCAGTAAGCATTGAGGAGTCTGTAGTTAGGGCAATACCCGGGAAGGCCTTTCGCATTGTTTTGTACTTACCTAGAAGCTCAGCAGAGAAATGCTGGGAATCTGCCGCACTACCGCCATTTCCTGCTATATAAACCCGTTTACCTGCCATAAGGGAGTCATGAACTTGCTTGCCTGCTTTCTCCGCATTTAGAAGAAAGGTTGGATCGGTGAGAGCCGCACTTTTCACTGCTATGGATTTTTCTAGATATTCTTTTATCATTAGGCTGATAATATCATTAGTCTCATAGAAAATAAATAAGTGGAAACAATAGGAAATCTTACTAAGAGACTTTTGAACTGGCGAATTTTGCGATATCTTTTTTCTGGAGGAATGGCTACAGCTACAAATTTGGTTCTTCTGTTTGTACTGGTGGAATGGTTTCATACATGGTACTTGTTGGCTGCAGTCATATCGTTTACAACCGCAGTATTCATCAGCTTCTTGCTTCAAAAGTTTTTTACATTCAACGACTACACGCGAGATAAGATAAAGAGGCAAACAGTTTTCTACTTTATTATTCAACTTATTAATCTTGGTCTTAATACTTTGTTTATGTATATAGGAGTTGACTTGTTGCACGTACCGTACCTCATTTCACAGTTTATGATTGCAAGTGTTATGGCAGTTTCTAACTTTTTTATATACAAGCACTTAGTATTTGCACAAGGAGTTATTTATCATGGAAATATAAATTAAACTTTATGGTGGATAAAATAGGAATAAAAAAAGCTTTTGTTATTGTAGCTATTCTTGCAACCTTTATCCCAACTTTTTTTGTTTTAAGTGAAGTTGGGGGATTAGATAACTGGGAAGGTATACCCTCCAAGGGGACTACAGATAGTTTGTATTACTATGCTCGTATGCACGAAGTATTGGACGGTCATCCTTTGATCGGGAATCCATATGCATATGAGCACAGATCGGCTCTAGCCCCTGCCTTTTTCTTGCCAGATATTATTTCCGCAATACCAATGCTTATAGGTATTCCATTTAACTTTGGGATTATTGTAAACGTCTTTGTTTGGAGTTTCCTCTTTTTAATACTTGCGTTTAAGGCCCTAGAGCTTTTACGAATGCCACGATGGTATGCATTTGTTTTATCGCTGCTTCTCTATGTTACCGCATACTCGTTTATGCTTCGACCAACTGTGATGCAAATAGTTTATCCAATGTTCTTTGCGTTTCTTATTGTGCTTATCAAATTTTTGGGAGATCCACTTAGTAGGAGGCGTGGTGTATGGCTAGCGGTTGCTTCGGCTACGTCATTTTATATTTATACTTATATTGGATACATTGTCGTCTTTTCTCTTGCTTTTGCATTTTTTTGGTACTTGGCCACTCGCCGTTTCAAAGAACTTACAAAACTTGTTATATCTGGATTATTTGCTCTAGTCCTGCTTATTCCGTTTGGGATTAACACACTCTTACAAATGAAGGATGTGTATTACTTCGAGACACTTAATCGTATTGGCCTTGTGCAAACTCATATACCTTCAATGGAAGCTCTTTTTTACTGCAGGTGGGTAATTATAGCTCTTATCGCATTTATTCTTTTCTGGTATTTCTTTCCTAAAAATGAAGAAAGCGATTCAAGGTTAAAAATTTTCTGGCTTTCTACCGGAGTAAGTTTACTTCTAGGATTATTTCTAAATGTGTTTACAGGTGTGGAAATGACACTCGGTATTCATATTGGAAGGTTTGTAATTTTGTGGATGGTAATGGCAGGAGGAGTTTTAATCTACGAATGGTACTCTTCTCGAGCGTTTAGCACTAACAAAATCAAGTACATAGTTGTAGGAGTTTTCCTGCTTCTTCTTGTGGCTGGAGTGGTAAGGAATATTCCGAGGGGTCTTGATTTTTTTCAATTTAATAATCGTAGCAGTCATAGTATTTCAGATCTCCAAGCTCTTGCTGGTCCGCTAGGGTGGCTTCGTGAACATGAGAGTGAAGAGTCAGTTGTGTGGGCAAATGAAGCTATTTCTGAGTATCTTGTAGTAGTCACAAAGCACTACCCACTATTTGCTCACAGTGCGGCAATTCACAGTATTTCCTCGAAAGAGCTTGAAGAAAGGTATCTTCTATCGCAGAGTCTAAATGCTTTGACAATTGATGATCTGAAGCATGATTTCAAGTTGTACTCTGGTGCTGGCTCAAGTAAAGAGTTGCCTCGAGTTGAAAATCAAAAAGTTTGGTTTTGTGAAAAACTTGTATTTATCCACGCCAAAAGTAATTGCCCGCCTAATACCGATGCAGTTGCACTTCGTGGCGAAGAATATTTTGAAGTATTGGCAAAACAATTTGAATCAGTAAAGAAAAATCAGACAGCCCTACTCGAGCAATTCAATGTTAAGTATCTTCTTTTTGACCGCGAGAGTGATGATCTTCGAACTTTGTCTCTAGAGAAAGCTTTATACGATGATGGAAGATTCGTTATCTTTCCTTTACCTCTTTGACTTAAAGATTGAAAAAATGGGGGAGAACCGCCACGGTACTATTAGTCCCTCATGAATAATCCTGTTTGAAAGTTTGGATTGCCCATCCCTTCTGCCGGGAAATATTATTGGAACCTCTTTTATTTTAGCGCCAATATGTTCGGCAGTAATTTTCATTTCAATAAGAAAGGCGAAACCAGTTGCTTGTATATTATCTAAGTCAAAACGTCTTAGGAGATTCGCACTATAACAGTGAAAACCTGTAGTTAAGTCGTGCACAGAACTCATGGTTACAATCCGTGCGTATAGGTTACCTCCTCGTGAGAGTATTCTTCGCCAGAGTTCCCAATTTTTTACCCCACCACCCCTTACATAGCGAGAGCCAAGTATTAAGTCATAGGTCTCAATTTCTTTTAGCATAATGCCGATAACCATAGGGTCATGAGATAGATCAGCGTCCATCGTTATCACAGTACGAACTGAAGGAAATTCTTTCAAAATATATTTAATAGAATCAAGATAAGCACTTGCAAGTCCTAATTTACTGGGTCTTTCTTTAAGATAAAGGTTCGGATACTTTTGCTGTAGACTCCTTACAACGTCAGCTGTACCGTCTGGAGAATTATCGTCTACTACTAAGAGATGAATTTTAGGGTATAGTGAAAAAATTCTCTCTACAAGAGTACGAATATTGTTACGCTCGTTAAATGTGGGTGTGATTACAAAGTCTGTCACTTTGGCAATTCTAGGATAATAATCCCTAATGGAAAAGGTTGTAGAAAATGGACATGGGCTTTGTCTGTAAGGGTACGACCAATAGCAAGTAACTCTTTTTTACTTAAAAATACTTGTTCAGTCCATGGCCACAAAGGTCTTAAGAGCTTTGGACGTGTTACTCCATACCACAGAGCATGGTATGAGTATTTGTACGGAACACTTATAAGTGTCACTCCACCTGGGCTTGTGGCTTTGTAGTGCTCAAATGCAACTTTTCCTGGTTCATCAAAGTGTTCCATAAGACCCTGACTCCACACTACATCAAACTCATTTTCGTAATTTAGATTCAGACAGTCACCAAGTTCGAATTTAGCATTCACAACCTCTAATTTTTTAGCATTTTTGTCTGAAAGTTCTATTGCTGCCTCTGAAATGTCTACACCAACAAGCTCTTTTATTTCGTCTGCTAAAGATAGTGTAAGTGTTGCCGTACCACAGCCTACTTCAAGTAGGCGAGTTTCCCTAGAAATAAATTTTCTTAAGTATCTTCGGAAAAACCAGTTATATATTTTCCTTCCAGTATTAATTATCGAGGTGAGTACTCCGCGACGCATCCATATGCTTTGCCACTTGTCTTTTTGGTGGGTAAGATTGCTAGCGCTCATTAAATGTAGACTAGTTGTCTTTCAAGAATAAAAGCGTAACATAATAAAATTAATGCAGCTAGAATAAAGTATGTATGTTTTTGTTGTGTTTATGGGGACATCTTAAATTATGACGTTTATAAAAAAAATAATAGATAGAATAGAGAATAATCACCTGGGAAAGCTCTTTTTGGACAAAAAGTTTTTGCACTACACTTGGATTGGAATCTTTGTCTCACTTCTCAATATATTTCTCCTTTGGCTTTTTATAGATATCTGGGGCATCCCAACTGTAGCTTCAAGTACCATAGTTATTGGGGCAACGTTTGTTATTCGGTACGTTCTTTTCCGACGGTTTGAAGCACTTTAAATTTGTGGTACTCTCATGGATGTGAAACTATCAATAATCTTGCCAGTATATAACGAAGTGGGAAGTCTCGATATTTTGTATAACGAGATAAAAAAGGAGCTATCTAGTGCTTCTTATAAATATGAAATTATTGCTGTAAATGACGGTTCAAAGGATGGGACACAAGAATTACTTGAAAAGATTGCAAAAAAGGATCCCGATTTCCGTGCTATCAATTTAAGTAAAAATTATGGTCAAACGGCGGCACTTTCTGCTGGGCTTGATGCCGCACAAGGAGAAATATTAATTCCTATGGACGCCGATCTGCAGAATGACCCTGCTGATATCCCAAAATTTCTCAAATTAATTGATGAAGGATACGATGTTGTGGCTGGTTGGCGAAAAGATAGAAAGGATGACTTTATACGACGCTTACCATCTATGATTGCTAACAGGATTATCTCGAGAATCACAGATGTGAAGCTTCATGATTATGGTTGTACGATGAAGGCATATCGCAGAGAGATAATAAAAGACGTTCGCTTTTACGGGGAAATGCATCGCTTTATGCCAGTTTATGTGGCATGGCATGGGGCCAAAATAAAAGAAATGATTGTTCATCATCGCCCACGAATTCATGGCCAATCTAAATACGGTATATCTAGAACTTTTAGAGTTATTCTTGACTTGCTTACGGTTAAGTTTCTTATGACGTATCTTGCAAAGCCGATGCATTTCTTTGGTAGGGCAGGACTTATCTCATTTTTTCTGAGCTTTATTTCTGGACTTACAGCGATTATTTTGAGATTTAATGGTGTGCATTTTATTAGAACGCCTCTGCCGCTTCTCACAGTATTTTTAATAATTATGGGCGTTCAATTTGTTTTAATGGGAATTTTAGCTGAAATCATGATCAGGATTTATCACGAACCTCGTGGGAGGGCAACATATACAGTTAGAAGCAAGTTTAACTTTGGGTAGAAACTACATCTAACGGGATGACTCAAGAAACTAACCCAGATGAATACTTGGTTCAGCACTATTTGGCAATTGATGAGCTAAAATCAGATTTTAGAAATAGAAATCTTTTTAATTTAGTAGCTGGTTTAGTGACAGGAAATGAGGTGGTTGATATTGGATGTGGTGTCGGTTCTTTTGCAAACCAGCTTAAGGAGAAAGGAAAAAATGTTTTAGGTATTGAACCAAGTGAAGGAATGCGTAATTTGGCAGCAGAGATTAATCCTAAAGTTAATATTGTTTCAGGTATGGCAGAAGATGTGGGCAAACTTGTGAAAAATCAGGTGGACACTATAACAATGCTTGACGTACTTGAGCATGTTGAAAATGATACTCTGCAAGTAAAAAGAATATATTCAGTTTTAAATGAGAAAGGTGAGTTTGTTTTTGTTGTACCGGCACATCCTCTTTTGTACGGTCAAAGGGATAAAAACATGGGCCATTATAGGAGATACACTAAAAAAATGTTAAAAAATATTTTAATCCATAATAATTTTAGAATTAAATATATGCGTCACTGGAATGCCCTTGGGTTTTTTCCATATTTTGTATCTGAAAAAATTTTTAATAAACCTTTGGAGTCTCGATTAAGAAAAAGTGATGTAGATGGGGCATTTTCAAGATTTGCTAGAAACGCCTTTCATTTGTGGTTTAGCCGCATAGAGAATAATTTTGATTTTGGTTTTGGTCTTAGTATCATATGTGTGGCACAAAAAATTTAGTATGAATGGATTCAAACAAACACTATCAATTCACAGATGGGCCGTCATTTTAGGCATTTTAGTATCGCTTATTGTGGCATTTCCACAATCCTATTTTCGTATTGAGCACAGGAATGACCCAGTTTATCAAGGAATTGAGTTATTACCGGATTCTCCATGGGCGGCACGTGTTCGTGAAATTCAGGATGGTAATGGTTTTGGAAGTATTTACTACAAGGACGGCAAGGGGGACCCGTATCTACATCTTCCATTTGGATCGATGACTGTGGCTTATATGGGTAAAGCCTTTTCTTTAGATATTAATAACACAATTTTGCTATCACGCTTTGTTCTCCCTTTTTTTGCTACTCTTTTGATTTACGCTTTCGTGTACTATCTTTCGAGGGATAAACTGGCAGCTTTATGCAGTGCTGCAGTTATTTTGCTGGCGGATTCTATCTTAGGCCTTTCTGGGGTTACCAGAATTCTTCAAGGAATAAGCCCAAGTAGTTTTCTTGAACTTTCAAGGCCTGTGTACTCGGCAATGATTTTCATTCCCTTTTTTGCTTTTCTTGCTTGCTTTTGGCAATTTTTGCAAAAAAGAAACCTGCATGCCCTGCCCGCGCAGGCGTGGCAGGTAGGACATACAGGTTGGCGTTGGGGAGTGGCGAGCGCCGCACTTCTTGGGCTCAACTTTTATAATTATTTCTATACATGGACCTATATATATGCCTTTATGGCTGTATTGGCTTTGATTTTCATTATTAAAAAGAGATGGCAAGAACTTAAACTTGTCACTAGTGTAGCCTTAGGGGCACTGGTAGTAGCTGTTCCATATTTTGTTAATCTTTATAAGGCGAGTTTGTACCCAACATATGAAGAAGTTGGTCTTAGACACGGTATCGTTACATCGCATACACCAATATTTGTAGGTTTAACAGTTCTAGCTGCTTTGGTTATTTTTCTTATCTGGTTTTCTAGGGAAGACAAAGAGAAATATTATTTTAGCTTGGCACTACTACTTACTCCTTTTTTGACTCTGAACCAACAAATAATCACTGGAAAGGTTCTACAAGAAGGTCACTATCATTGGTATTTCCATAGACCCATTGCTGTTATATTTGTACTTATAATAATTTTTTATTGGCTTTCGAGGCGGGGTTTGGTTTCGTATAAGAAAATACTTGCAAGTTTGATCGTTCTGGTCAGCCTTGCCACTGGTACCTATATACAAGCATGGTCTTATTATATTGATTATCCTACGCGAGACGGTGGAGCGATTGCAATTGAAAGGCAGAAGTATGGCCCAGTTGTGGATTGGCTCAATGAAAATGCGAATAAAAATGAAGTCGTATTTGCGAATATTGAAACTTCTCACGTGACGGTTGTGTACACTCCGCTAAATGTTTTTCACCACAAATCAGTTCAACTGTTTCTCTCTGCTACAGAAGAGCGTTTATTAGAAGCAATATTTACATTTTTTAGATTGCGACAAGTTGGGAGAGATGATGCACAAGATATTTTTTCTAAAGAAAGTAAGCGTATCTCAGCAGATGTGTATGGTGTCTACTTTAGAGATAATTTTGAATCATATGATATACCTCCTGAAAAGTTAAAGGAGATTGTCGCGCTATACGAGAAAACTCTTTCTACGCCGACAGCAGAGTGGCTATACAAGATTTGGGCTAAGTATGAGGTCAATTATCTTGTTTGGGATAAGGTTAAGGACCCAATATGGCAACTAGATAGGTTCAGCAAGTTAGAAAAAATGGCAGAATTTGGTGATATGGTAATTTATCGTTTCAATCAATAAATTCGTGAAAGATAAAATTAAAGTATTGTTCCTGTCCGATGACTTTCCACCGCTAAGTTTTGGTGGGGCGGGGATTTCCACATTCGACCTTGCTCATACTATGAAACAGAAGGGGCATGATGTTTTTGTCGTTACGACATGCAGGAAAGAATCTGATGCGGGTGAGATAGATTACAAAGGTCTTAAGGTTTTTAGAATTGCTAGTGACTATCAAGAGAGGTGGCGTGCATACTTGGGATTAAACAATCCAAAAGTTATTAGAAAGTTGCAGTCAATTTTAGAAAAAATTCGTCCAGACGTAGTACATGCCAATAATATTCATTACTACATTTCATACAAGTCTCTTAAAGTTGCAAAAAAGTATGCAAGAGCTTTAGTCTTTACGGCACGAGACACAATGACTTTTACGTATGGCAAACTTGAGACAAGAAAATATTTAGATCAGTTTGATTATAGAACAACTTGGCTTGATCATATTAAACAAGCAAGAAAACGGTGGAACCCTTTTAGAAATTTTATTATACGTAGATATTTTAAGTATGTTGATAAAATATTTTCAGTGAGTGTCTCTTTAAAAAAAGCTTTAGAACAAAATGGATTTAAAAATGTTCAAGCAATTCACACCGGAGCAAGAATATCAGATTGGCAGGTGTCAGATGGAGAGATTATTGATTTTAAAACCAAACATAATCTAACTGAAAAACAAGTGCTTTTGTATAGTGGAAGGTTAAGTGGTTCCAAGGGCGGTCACCAGGCAATACGAGCACTTGGACTCATTACTACAGAAATTCCTAAAGTAGTTTTATTGGTGGCTGGAAGCGTAGACTCGTATGCAAATGAAATGTTAGCAGAAGCAAAAAAACTAAATGTGGACAAAAATCTTGTTTTTACGGGCTGGATTAATCGACAGGATATTAAAGTTGTATATGCTGCATCCGATATTGTTCTTATGCCATCACTTTATCTTGATCCATTTCCTAGGGTTAATATTGAAGCAATGGCTGCTCGAAAACCTGTGGTGGGAACATTTTATGGAGGCACTCCAGAGATAGTAGAAGACGGAGTAACTGGGTATGTCGTGAATCCTTTCAACACAGAAGAATTTGCAAAAAAGACACTTGATCTTTTGCAAAATCCAGAAAAAAGTGAAGATTTTGGTTTAGCTGGAGAGAACAGAATAAAAACTGATTTTAATCTAGACAGTAAAGTAGACCAAATTCTATCTTGCTATAGTGATATACTCAAAAAAACTAAAAAAGTATGCGATTTAAAGAGTTAATAAAAAAAGTTTTGCCTCAAAAAGTTTTCGACCAAATAAGAGACCTTCTTTATCCTGAAAAAATAAATATTTTAGAAGAAAGACTTAATTCATTATTTTTAACACAGTATCGAGAAATTGCTCACCCAAAGCTAGATCAAAAGACTATATTTAAGAATTCTGAGTTTAAAATATACTCAAAGCATGGTTGTGATGGAATACTTGCGTACATTTATTCAAAAATCACACCTACAAATAGAAAGTTTGTTGAAATAGGAGTTGAAGATGGTAGAGAATGTAATACTGCAAATTTGTCATTAAATTTGGGATGGCAAGGGCTTCTTGTTGAGGCAAATACAGAGTGGGCAAAATCTGCTGAACTTTTTTATAAAGAAAAATTGCAGGACCAAAGTAGTAATATTAAGGTGGCTTGTAGCTTTGTTACTGTAGAAAATATTAATCAATTATTAAGAGACAATAATATTGTCGGAGAAGTAGATCTTTTGTCAATAGATATTGACGGTAATGACTATTGGGTTTGGAAAGCAATCGATGTAATTAATCCACGTGTATTGGTGCTCGAATATAACTCGGCATTTGGTCATCGATCGGTTGCAATAAAGTATTACCAAGAACATCGTTTCAGGCCCCATGAAGGTAGTAATCCTTTGTATTTCGGTGCATCACTGGAAGCACTAACCAAATTGTCTAAGGATAAGGGATATATTTTGGTGGCATGTGATACTCATGGTCATGATGCATTCTTCGTTAGAAAAGATGTGGCCAAAGAAAAATTCGTTGAGTTAGATGCAAAGAATGCCTTTTATCCGAACCCACACAATATTAGAACTATTGGAAGTATAGAAACACAGTTTGAGAAAGTTAAGCATCTTGAATTTGAAGAAATATAGTTATTGATAGAGAAGATTCTTTTTGTGCTATTATCAAAATATGCAGAGGAAAGTACTTATATCGAGCTCTCATATGCAGTCGAGACTTGACCGCTATAGAAAGCTCCTAGAAGAAAACAACATAATGGCTGATACTATTACTCGTCCCCAGTTCGTGCCTGAGGCTGATTTGCTTCCAATAGTCGAGTCATATGACGCTATTGTCTGTAGTGATGATGAGATTACTGATAAGGTACTTGAAAAAGCGAAGAACCTCAAGGTAATTTCTAAGTGGGGAGTGGGTATGAATAGTATTGATCTTGAATCAGCTAAACGAAGAGGGGTAGCGGTTTATAATTCACCTGGCGCTTTTTCTGAAAGTTGTGCAAACATGGTCTTTTCTTACATACTTCATTTTGCTCGGCATGTTGTAGATCAAGACAGGTCAATTCGAGAAGGTAAGTGGGAACACGTGCCAGGATCTGCACTCTCTTTAAAAACCATTGGAATTATAGGGTTAGGTAATGTTGGTAAGGCTGTTGCAAAAAGAGCTCTTGCTTTTGAAATGAAAGTAGTTGGGAACGATATAAAAAATATTAATGATCTTCCTGGGTTACCTACTGAAATCATCGTGACAAGCAAGGAAGATGTGCTTAAGCAAGCAGATTTTCTAGTTTTGGCTCCGGACTTAAATCCGACCAGTTTTTATATAGTTAGTATGAGCGAATTTGCTCTATTGAAGCCGACAGCGTATGTATTAAATGTTTCAAGGGGCCCTGTTATTGATGAAAAAGCTTTGATTGAGGCTCTCGAGAGTAAGAAAATTGCTGGCGCAGGGTTAGATGTCTTCGAGGGGGAACCACTGCCCGCCGATAGCCCACTTCGCCAAATGACAAATGTAATTCTGACACCACATAATGCATATAACACAATTGAGGCTGAGAATTATGTTCACGATAATACTATGAGGAATTTAGTTGAAGGTCTGAAAAAATTAGAAACATAGGGATGCCCCATTCGAGGAAAGTTGTTCCAAGGTGCTCCCGCACTGTTTTCCTAAACACAACATCCTCTAACGGGATTCATCTCGTTAGAAGCCGCGGTCGCAGCTATAATATAATATGATTAGATATATGAAATGGTGTCGAATAACTTACCAAACTAGCTATATACAGAGCGCGATGACC
>JAGVCW010000026.1 GCA_020059045.1 Minisyncoccota bacterium
CCCGATGAATAAGGGGTTGCTAAACTCGTGCCAGCAGCAGCGGTAATACGAGTGCCCCAAGCGTTATCCGGAATCACTGGGCGTAAAGGGTGTGTAGGTGGATGTATTAGTCTCTCGTTAAATTCTTCGGCTTAACCGGGGGCATGCGGGAGAAACGGTACAACTAGAGGATGTGAGGGGCCTGTGGAACTCATGGAGTAGGGGTGAAATCCGTTGATATCATGGGGAACACCAAAAGCGAAGGCAGCAGGCTGGCGCATTCCTGACACTGAAACACGAAAGCGTAGGTAGCGAATGGGATCTTTGCACAGCTTTTAGTTGTAAGCTTTTAGCTTTCAACTGAAAAACAAATGTGTACCGCTAGGGGTAGCGGATTGGTTCCTTCTCGTAGTAATACGAGAGAAAATAACTCAACTATATCGGTGAACATCCACATGGAGGATCGAATGGCAAAGCATGCTTTTTTCCGCGATAAAGGAGGTGTTGGTGACTGGATCAATGGTGGTCCTGTCGACAAACTTCTTATGATCGAAGGAATGAATGACGAACAAATTGTTGTCGTCCTTCAAAGTTTGTCAGTTCTTCGAGGTCCAGAACTTGAATATCAGATTCGAGATGTGGAAAATACCGAGGCAACCCGCTAAGGCGGAGAGTCCGTAGAGACTACACGTTGAGCGCCCGCTTTTTGATGGATATGGGTGACTTTTGTCGCCCGTCTTTCAAAAAGCGGGATGAAGATATAGTCCGAACTGCATGGTGACATGCAGAGCACAGCAGAAATGTCTGTGCCTCCAAACTTATACAACTTATTAAACTTTTTAACTTAATAACTTGATTTGTGCGGAGCAACAAATTGTAGATACCCCAGTAGTCTACGCCCTAAACGATGACAACTAGCTTTTCGGAGTATCGACCCTCTGAGAGGCGAAGCTAACGCGTTAAGTTGTCCGCCTGGGTAGTACGGCCGCAAGGCTAAAACTCAAAGGAATAGACGGGGACTTGCACAAGCAGAGGATTATGTGGTTCAATTCGATGGTAAACGAAAAACCTTACCAGGGTTTGAAACTTATTCGAAGTCCCGGAGAAACTCGGGACGTCCGCAAGGACGGATAAGCAGGTGATGCATGGCCGTCGTCAGTTCGTGATTTGAGTTGTTCCCTTAAGTGGGGTAACGAACGCAACCCTCGTTGCCTGTTACAAGTGTCAGGCGAGACTGCCCCAGATTTTGTTCAGTAGGACAAAATCTGACCCACAACCCACAACTTACCACCTACAACAAAATGCAGGATTTATTTTGCATCCGTTGTTAGTTGTTTGTTGTCAGTTGTTGGTCGATTTTATTCACTAGTGAATAAAATCTGGGGAGGAAGGCGAGGATGACGCCAGGTCAGCATGTCCCTCTGATATCCTGGGCTACACACATAATACAATGGCCGGTACAACGGGTCGCGACGGAGTAATCCTGAGCCAATCCTAAGAAAGCCGGCCTCAGTTCAGATTGGGGGCTGCAACTCGACCCCATGAAGTTGGATTTGCTAGTAATCGCGGGTCAGCTATACCGCGGTGAATACGTTCTCAAGTCTTGTACTCACAATAAAAGCGCGCAGCAGCTATACATTCTAAGTGGTTTAAATCCACTTCTCTACGAAAGTAGCAGCATAGCAGAAGGATAGTCCCCGATTGCGAAATTTGGGATGGAGGATCCGGATGCAAAGAGCAGCCTAACGTAAAAAAAAGAGTGCATTGACCTATCAGTGGGCGGTGAGGGTAGGGAAAATGCAATAAAAACTCTGTTGGGATGTTTGGAATAGAAAGTATAGTGACCTGTGGAGATCTGAGGCTGTTATCCACCGTAGGGTGGTATATAATAAACTTACGCAGCGTCAGAAGTCAGCTGGATCATAGTAATTTTACTTAAGTAAAGTGAAGGTATCCACTCTAATGAATCTAAATCCAGATTACATTGTAGGTCTTGTCGATGGTGAAGGAAGCTTCACTGTATACATAAGAGATATTGATAAAGTAATGAAGGTAAAACGACGTGTAGTCGTAGAGCCAAAATTCTATATCAAGATTGTCGAAAAAGACAAAGACATTCTCTTTGCTCTTAAGAATTTTTTTGAATGTGGAAGTGTGTATTTCCAAAAGGATACACGTCCCAATGATCAAAATTGTTATCGGTATGAGGTCTACAACAGAAACGATCTTATGAAAGTGATAATCCCATTCTTTCAGAATAATAAGCTCAAATTTCGTTCTAAAAGAACAGATTTTGATATATTCTGCAAATTAATGAAAATGATTAGCGCTGAAGAACATCGAACTGAATCTGGTTTAAGAAAAATGTTTGCGTT
This sequence comes from Minisyncoccota bacterium, assembly GCA_020059045.1. GTDB lineage: Bacteria > Patescibacteriota > Minisyncoccia > Phycocordibacterales > Zambryskibacteraceae > JAGVCW01. The sequence goes on from JAGVCW010000026.1 coordinate 2,355, forward strand.
GAAGCAAACCATGCATTAGAGCTCGCTGCATACGGGAAACCCGTCTGTGCAGTGGGAACATCAATTCGTAGTTTAACGAAGATATTCGCCCGTCAACTCAAGGGAGTTGGGAGTACCCGAAGTCCTGGCTTTTTGCACAGGAGAGTAAATAGTAATTAGTAAACAGTAGTTAATTTAATTCCGACTACTGAATACTTGCAACAATTACTTTTTATAAACTCGTGAACAAAAAGCCGGGCCTAAGGTAAGCTCAATGACAGGGAGTAAGTCGTAACAAGGCACGGGTAGCGGAAGCTGCTCGTGGAGTAATTCAATTGAAAAACGTTTTTTCATCACAGATGAAAAACTGAGGTCCTAAAGCATTCCCGCTTTGCGGGGTGCTCGGACACGTGCGTCGATACTCCGCCTCGGCGGAGTGGATAATGATCATAAATCCTAAAAATTGATTGGACACTTGGACTAAAACAGTTGCTTGCAATTTGTTTGTCCAGCTCGCTTTGCGAGTCAGGAAAGACTAGTAAGAGATCTCTGTTCTTCTTTGATGGACAGAGAATCGAGAACGGAACAAGACAAAAAATACTAATCTACTAATGTAGAAGTAAAACCACCCTGAGATTATCCTAGGGTGGTTTTACGTTGTAAAATAAGGTTATTATTGTCTATTGCTTTTAATAACGATTATGATATAATATAGTGTAGATAACAACAGGAGTTCCTATGGTGGGTATGGCCTATGACTGCGGTCAGAGAAAACCTGGCCAAGTCAAAGAAGAGTCAGTCTGGATGGGTGTTGCCACTTTGGTGGCGATGCTCTTCGGGTGCGGTGGCTATCTTTTGGTCATCGCGGCTGCAGTCTCGCCGAAGTAGTACCTCCCTCAGGTTGCGCAACAAGTGCAGGAGAGAGGAGCGAAGAAACACCAGCGGAGCGAAGTGGAGCGAGACGAGCGGAATGCACCAGTGATCGAGCCCGGCACTACATCCAGTAGTGACCGGGCTTTCCATTTGTATGCAATTTTGATATTGTGGTGGCCACCGTCCGCCTTCGCTAAAGCAAGACGGGACGCTGAAATTTTATAGTCACTTCTTTTCTTAAAATTTTGCGCGCGTATACCTGCCTGCCGGCAGGGCCTCCCAAACGAAATAATGTCCGCTGAAGCGAGACTATTTCGTACGGGGCAAGCAGTTGGTAGAGTGAGGCTGGGATTAGGGACCAGCCGCAAGACTCATTGAGCTCGAGCGTACGAGAGCCAATGAGTGGACATTTTCTGTAAGGAATTCGACTGACCCCAGAACCAAAATTTGCTAAAATCTTTAAAATTCAATTTCCATAAATATTAGTTCTCTGCGTGCGCGTTTAGCTCAGTTGGTAGAGCATTCGACTGATACTCGAAAGGTCCCAGGTTCGATCCCTGGAACGCGCACGCAGAGCGTTAAATTCTTTAGATTAGATTTAGCAAATTTGGTACGGGGCACAGTACTCGAGTGGTCCCAGGTTCGATCCTTGGTACGCGCACAAAGATCGTTACATGTAAATCTGATAAAATAGAGGTATGGGAATATTTTTTGATGATCCTAAGCCCAAATTGAGTAAAGAAGAATTTCAGAAAGCCAAGAACGCACTTTCCTCGTATGGTTTTTCTGAAAAGGAGATTGATTTTGTCGAAGGACTTTTTGCCAGTGACTTGCATGGGACGCGTGACTCTAACAAGGGGATCCAGATGGAAGAAATAGAAAACAATATCAAGTGGCTTAGGTCTAATTTAAGTTCTCACGCTCTAAGTAAAGATCAGATTGTCATTTTAGAAAGAGAACTGAAGGAAAGACTATAGCACTGAAGTAAGAGTTCTGTATAATATACCTCATGTCAAAAAATAGAATTGTTCTTACAATAGGAATACTACTTATTATCCTTCCTTTTTTGGGTTTCCCCTCACGTTACGAAAACTTTTTTGTCATAATACTTGGCCTTGGCCTTATCGTACTTTCGGTTTCTAATTCTATAAAGCGTCGTAGTTTAAAAGATGGAAGTGTGTCTCACTATAGGAACAGTTTTTCAGAAGAAGCTGTGTCAAAAATTGATATTAAATCCACTATAGACGAAACCCCAGAGCTAAATGAAAAAGCATAATTTTCGCAGCACTTTTTTCGGAGCTTGTATTATATTTTTTATTGTTTTTTCGTTGTTGCACTTTGGCTTACCGCTACTTTCGAGTGCCACTTACAACTCCAAAGGTTTAAAGAGTGTGGCAAGTGTTGCCGATAACATCCCAAAAGAGAAAGTCTTCAAAGCAACACATATAGAAACCCCTGATGAGGTGAAAGGAATTTATATGACAAGTTGGGTCGCAGGTACTCCAAGTTTAAGAGCAAATATTGTTAGGTTAATACAGGAAACAGAACTTAATACAGTTGTAATTGACATAAAGGATGATACTGGCAGAGTCTCATTTAAGGTCAATGATCCAGAGCTTATTAAAGTGGGTTCTGAAGAAGAACGCATTCAGGATCTTCGCGAATTTATTGAGTCACTTCATGAGGATAATATTTATGTTATTGGTCGAGTGGCAAGCTTTCAAGACCCTTATATGGTCAAGCGCAATCCAGAGTTTGCTGTTAAACGGGCAACCGATGGAGCAGTATGGCGAGACAGGAAGGGACTTTCTTGGATTGATCCGGGTTCACACGATCATTGGCAGTACTTGGTTCTCATTGCAAAAGAATCTTATAACGCGGGGTTTGATGAAATACAGTTTGACTATATTAGATTTCCATCTGACGGGGATATGAAGAATATTGCATATCCATTCAGTGAGACAAAAATAAAATCAGATGTAATAAAAGAATTTTTTGCATACTTGCATGACAATCTACATGGAACTGGTATGAAAATTTCAGCGGATCTCTTCGGTATGACTACGACTAATAGTGACGATCTTGGGATCGGTCAAGTGATGGAAAAGGCATTTCCCTATTTCGACTACATAAGTCCAATGGTTTATCCGTCACACTATCCTAGTGGATTTAATGGTTACAAAAATGTTAATACTGTTCCGTACGAAATTGTGAAGATTTCTATGGATAGTGCAGTGGCTCGTCTTAAAACTTTTAATAATACAGTCGCGTCAACAACAGTTGAGCTACGCCCCTGGCTCCAAGATAATGACTACCCGGTTCACTACTCAGCTGAGATGGTCCGTGCACAAATGAAAGCTACATATGACTCGGGGCTTGATTCATGGTTATTGTGGGATGCTGGCAATACTTACACTCGTGGGGCATTACTTACGAACCAGTAGCTTTTTGCCCGCCAAAGTTTTGTGTACAAAATTTTGGCGGGTGAAGGATGCTGCAAATACGTATACAAAAGGAGCATTATTGACTAAGTAGAAGGTAAGTTAGTATGCTTAGCTCAGAATAGAAACTTTTACCCACCTTTCTTTGGAGAGCATATGAACGTGTGGAAGAACCACATGAACGTGTTTCTAGAAAATGGCGGTAACACTGAGGGAATAAGAAAGACACTCGAAGTCGCACTCGAAGATATATACAACCAACTTGTTCTTCTTGATAAAACGGGAATGGGGGTGGGACCAGGACAGTTTCGTGAGGTGGCAGATTGTATGAAAGAATCGGAGATATTGTGGAGGGAATTCCTTCGTGAGGTACATGCTGAAGAATTTATTGACAGGTTTCGTTATGTCGCTAACAGATACATACCTACGGCTTGTATGGCATGGGATTTGATTTGTGGGGAGCTAACACTCTCTCCACCGGCGTCTCTTGAGGATTAAGGTTAAGACTTTGCCGCTCTAATTTGAGCGGTTTTTTCATGCTAGGATAGCCACATGTACTACAAGAAAGACATGTTTAAGGGCAATAAGATTACCCTTATGGGATTGGGGTTACTTGGACGTGGAGTAGGTGATGCAGAATTTTTTGCACGCGAAGGAGCGGAAGTTCTTGTTACAGATCTAAAAAACAAAAATGAGCTTAAGGAATCACTAAATAAACTTAAGAAGTATAAAAATATTAAATATCGTTTAGGTAAACATGATCTTAGAGACTTTGAAAATAGAGACTTTATATTGAAAGCTGCTGGTGTGCCACTCGATTCTCCTTTTATAAATCACGCACGTTTGAAAGGCATTCCTATTATCATGAGCACAGCACTATTTGCTCTACTTGCTCCGGCCAAAATAGTTGGAATCACAGGTACACGTGGAAAGACAACAGTTACTAATATGCTTTTTGAAATTCTGAAAGCGGCGAACAAAGGCAAAAAAAGAAAGGTTTATATAGGTGGCAATGTTCAAGGAGTTTCTACACTTGCCTTACTTCCTAAAATAAAATATGGAGACATGGCGGTGCTTGAGCTAGATTCTTGGCAACTAGAAGGTTTTGGAGATCTCAAGATCAGCCCTTCAGTTGCAATCTTTACAACATTTATGCCTGATCACCTGAATTATTATAAAAATGATTTGAATTTATATTTCAAAGACAAGCTAAACATTTTTAAATTTCAAAAGAGGGAACATATCGCGATTGCGGGCGAACAAGTCTGTTCTTTACCCACATCTTTTACCAGTCGCTTTCCGGTTCATACAAAGTTTGTTTCAGAAAGAGCGTTACCAAAAAGTATTAAATTGAAAATTCCGGGTACTCATAATATATACAATGCTGCACTAGCTTATACAGCGGCTCATAAAATGGGAGTAAGCAATTCACACATTGTAAATGCTTTAAATCGTTTCAAAGGTGTCCCAGGAAGACTAGAAAAGCTTGGGCTTGTAAATGGGATCACAATATATAACGATACTACTTCCACTACGCCCCAAGCCCTCACTTGCGCTCTAGAGGCCCTAGGTGGCAGAAGGAAGCTTGTTTTAATAGCAGGGGGATATGATAAGGGCATAAGCTTAAAGGAGCTTAAGGAGCCAATCAGGAAATATTGTAAAGCAATTCACTTACTAAGTGGAACAGGCTCGGATCGGTTATTGAAAGATAAAACAGTCTCTAAAATAAAAACTATTAAGCACCAGGATCTAGAATCTGCGGTGAAGGGTTCGCTCAAAGATGCAGTAAAGGGCGATGTCATACTTTTTAGCCCAGGTTTTGCATCATTTGGAATGTTTAAGAATGAGTATGACAGGGGAGAGCAGTTCAATAAAATAATTTCTAAAATGAAAAAAAGCCGTCACTAAATTTTAGTGCGGCCAAGAATTCTGTCTCAGTGGAAGTGTTTCCGAAGTTCACGTTTCAGATCGTTCATTGTTATATCAATTGAATCAACGAGCTCTTTTAGCGCATCCTGTGGTAAAGACAACACATCTGGAAGAATTTCTCCGTGTTCACGCCAATATTCGCTTGTTCTTTCCCCAATGTTGTTTACAAGGGGTGGAGTTGAATCTCCCATGGACTCTCCGCGTACGGGTCTGACAATATGCTAATTGTTTGAATATTATTGTCAATGAGAGTAAACAATTACATGCAATTTTTTTGAAATGAGGAGCGGCTATTATTAAATAGTGTATTTTTATGGTATGATTTGATTAAATTTGTTATGAATCCCGCAAGAAATAGTTTCGGGACACGACAATAAAGAATTAAATATTTTACTTGGTCGAATAAGTTCTTACTTAATAATCTATATGAAATAGGAGTCTAAGAACTTCTTATCTCTGAAAGGGACGATCCCGTTAGAAGCCGCGGTCGCAGCTATAATATAATATGATTAGATATATGAAATGGTGTCGAATAACTTACCAAACTAGCTATATACAGAGCGCGATGACC
>JAGVCW010000001.1 GCA_020059045.1 Minisyncoccota bacterium
CTGTACGGGCCTTTGGGCTAGAATACTTGGACCTCCCCCCTCGGTATTAGCTCGCCTGCTTCGTTTGTTTTAAAATCTATTACTATTTTACCATCTCTTTCCATTCGTCGCTTACGCTGATCGCAGTGACGGCACAAGGCTTGTATGTTGGCCTTATCATACTTCGCTCCACCGACCTTCATAGCTACGATGTGATCACATACCTTTGCCAATGCTACTATATTGGCCCTTGTACAGTTCTCACATAGTGGGTTATTCTTTCTATAATCCATGCTAAAGCCCTTCCACTTGCGGTTATTATAGAAATTATTGCTTGTGGACTGATAGTCTTGTCGGTAAGTTGGCTTGGCATAGTTCATATGTATGGTGCCAAGCTTACAGGTGGCGTCACGGTACCATAGACGTATAAAGCAACCTTCTTGGATGCTAGCACTACCTGAAGCTCCTCTTCGGTAAGCTCCCATACTGACATTAGATATGGTATGCCATCTTCGTCGTGGCTCTTCATAACAGGCAATGGCATGCAGTCACCATCTGACCAGCCTTCAGGTTTGTTAAAGATGCTGTTTACTCCTTCAAATTGTATTGGTATCATGGCTCTATTTTATTGATTGTGTTTTTAAGGAAATTGCTAGGGTGAATGTTCATGTAAATGCAATATCTTCTTTGACTTTTGCTAAGTTTTTCAAACAAAAGATTCTCTTCTTCGGGAAGCAATTTTGAATACTTCAAAATTTCTTTAACGGTTACACACTCCCAATATTCTTGCCATAGATCATGATCCTTTTCAAAATCCTCGTAAAAAATAAATTGGCGGCGAAATGGGAACCATTCTATAAAATCAAGGAATTTAAATACAACTGGATAAATTGGAATAACTAATACCATTCCTATAATAATAAACAACACATCACTAAAAATATCTTGCATTTGTCCTACATTTGTACTATGCAAAGATATATAGTTTATTTTATAAATACAAATACCTTTGTAAATTAGATACTTACAAAGGTATTTGTCGTTCGGGAAGTGATCCCGCCAAGAATACTTGCAATTATTATTTTCGTCTCATATTGCGACTTTAGTAATAGTTTGACAATGTTTGTTTTATAATTATTGCAATAAAATGCGAAAATTGCAATAATATTGTCCTATTTTTGTACTACAAATTATTTTAAATGATACCTAGATTTTACAGTGAGAGAGGTGCAATTTATCTAAGAGTCTATCCTAGACCAAGACAGGTGTGCAAGTTTTATTTGCGAATTTCAACAGACCATTGGTCCTCAAAAAAGCAGACAGTATTATCCAAGGATAAGCAATATGCAGAATTAAATAAATATATAGAAGAGGTTAAGACATTCACGACCAACACTATTATTAATTCTAAGATTGGAAGGGAGCCAATTAGTTCTACGGAGCTAAAAGAATTATTGCAAAAAACATTTATCGGAAAGGTTGCAGACAAAGAAATAGAATATTCATATACTAGTTTTATTGATTACTTCGTAAACTCCAAATCAGTTGCAAAGGATACTAAGGATGCATATAGGACTGGTCTTAGAAGGGCTTTGAAATTTTATCCGAAATTGTCCTGGAATGACATCACGTTAAAGTGGAGAATAGAAAGCGAAATAGTTTTTTTGCAGAATTACACGAAAAACACAGTAAACAAGACCTACGAGCATATGCGGGACATGCTGACAATGGCAGTCGAGCTTGGTATCTGCAATGTAACGGCACATACTTCTAAGCTTTGGTATAGCAAGACAGAGTCCGTTGATAATATATTTTTAACCAGGGCACAAATAGACCAATTGTATAATTTTGATTACGCAAGACAGAAGCACCGAAATGCTGTTGATCTTTTCGTTTTAGGGTGTGAGACGGGACAAAGATATTCCGACTTCAGCAGAATAAGTAAATCAATGATTATCCATATAGGAAATGATAGCCTAATAAGGTTGGAGACAAAAAAAAGTGGGAATAAAAAAGTAATGGTTTCAATCCCAACTAATGATAGAATATTTGAAATATTAGAAAGATTTAGAAAGATCTCTGATCAAAATCTTAGGGATTATATAAAGGAAGCAGCATTTATCGTTGGGTTAAAAGATTACAATAGAATAGGGACGCATACGGCACGAAGGTCTTATGCAACAAATAATGTAATAGATGGAATCCCCAACCACCTTACAATGTCTGTAGGTGGTTGGAAAACCGAAAAGCAATTTCTGTCTTATGTTAAGTACACAGACGTAATGACCGCAATGGATTTGATAAGTTTTAATAAAGCAAAATAGTTTTATTTTTCTATTATCATGTAGGTTCCATCTGAATTGTAATTGAAATCTTGCAATCTTCCGAAACTGGTGTTACTATACAATCTTTCTATTACAAAAAAATCATAATCATTTTCTGTTTTCCCTGCTGGAATTACACCAGAAACAACTCCACTTTCCAAGACGGAAAATGGGATGGGTAGAAAATTTGGGTGTGTCGAGTTCAAAACAGTATATGTAGGTATATCAGTTTCTGGATCATGGACTACTAGAAAAATGTGATACTTTTTTCCCAAAGCTGCTGCCTGTTGGTTTATGACAGAATTTATTTTCACTTTTATTTCTTTCATTGTATTATTATTTTTCTATTATCAATATTGTTGAGTCCGGAGACAATCCGAAGTTGATTTCTATCACATCTTGATTTGATAAAATAAAAGTTCCACCACCACCACTTACGAAATAATCGTAAAGTGAGTTGTCTAAAGCATTAGATGTCTCCCACCAATTGGTGTCTGTTTGTTGCCAAATTAATGGTAAATAGTTCACATCAGTTTCATTGCCACTTTGGTCAGCTCCACTGTTGAAAAACCTTCTTTTGTGTACCCTTTTTGCTGCTGGTGTTGGCGGTGGTGTTGGAATAGAATTAATTGTAACTTGTTTTTTTATTCTAACCAGTCCAGATACAAAAGTTCTGATCATAGTATCGTCCGTTTTTTCGATAAAATCTATATCGAAATTATAGAGACCACTAGTAACTGAACTATCAATTGTTTTCTTTATAAAAACAGAATTGCCGATGATCCAGCCATTCGATGGTTGCGTTTTACTGTTTACGCTCCATACAAGTGGATCTGTAGAATCTCTCTTTCTGATTTGCATTTCAAAGTCATAATTCGACAAATCCAAAGGAGCATCATTTTCATCAGTCAGAATAAATTGATACTCTAATAGAGAACCCTGTACTACTTCTAATTTAATATTATTACACATATGATTAGTAATTTGTTATTATGTATTGTGAAATCAAATCTATACCAACCGCCAATGCAGTTGTGTTGTTTGTCCGCCATGACCGCATAGGGGTAAGTAATGTTGTGTTCAAGGGTAGAACTGTCCCTGCTGTTCCAGTCAAGGTACCAAAAGTGGTCACTCCTGTGTTTATATTCTTTACAATATAATATACTGTATTGGCATTTCCATTTGGATTATACAGCCAAAGTTCAAAACCGCTCCCACCCGTTTTTGGAAAATTAACACCTAAATCAATCGGTGTTTGTGCAGCTGAACCGCCATAAAATATTTTAAGATTTGCATCCGCTGCTCCATGGCCGATGCCTATTAAATTATTCAATGTAGATGGTTCTACATTAGTTGGTACCGTTGTTATGTTGGACATACCAACAAACATTCTTGCGGTCGCAACTGTAGCAGCATCGGATATCCCGAATCTAATTATGTTTAGAAAACCTCCTGTTTTTACACCTGCTAAAGTGTTACCCAATGTATATTGAGCTGCAACGCTTCTAATAGACGCTAATGATCCTGCTGTTGCTGCTGAAACATAAGCTAATCTTTTTTGCATTGTGAAATTATTGGTGGTTGCTACTGTTCTAGCGGTTGCCGTACCCACTACCGTATATGCTGGCATTCCTATTGGTGCTAGCAATGCAGTACTATTCCCATTCGCAGACCATCTGCAAATATTTATATTCCCTTCAAATGGGGCTAAGTAATTGCTATTTCCTGCATTGCTCACCGATCCTACAAGGGGGGTTTTTTCGTATGCAAATAGTCTTAATTTGGTTGCTGCACTTGCATTCGTTGGCGTAGAAACCAAATTAAATTCATCTGATGTTGGGATTGATCTGCCTGTACGACTAATAAGAGAATCTACTCGTGTGAAAACATTTTCACCGTTTTCCAAGAAATTTATTTGTGTTCTTTTGATAGAATCTTTGCCTATTATATTTCCTGCTTGATCGTATATAGGTAATCCCAAATTGCTGATTACTGTTTGAGAAAAACAATTAACACTTAGTGTTAATAGAAAAAATATTATTACTTTCATTATTGGTAAACTTTTCTAATTAAAATAAATGGTGTTGAGATTACTGATGTAGCTGGTGTAGAATGTTTTATTTTGCAGCTTATTACTTGCCCTTGTGATAGCACTATTCTAAATGTTCTGGAATAATTAATAGTTTCCCCTGCTGTAGTATTTATTGTAATTTCAGTCTGTTGTTGAATACTTGAACCTATATACATTGCTACCGATGCAATCCCAGAAGTTGCCACGTTTACAGCACCTGACATTGTTACTTCGAAAAATTGATTAGAAGGCAAGGTACCTAAAGTTATATCGTCAGTTGCCGAGTTTGCAGTTACTGTTCCATTGGCTGCTGGTCCGGTTGATCCAGTGTGCAAAAAATTACTAAAATTTATATTACTGTAAGTTGTTGTTAAGGATTGATTTATTGACCCATTTACATATAGTTGCCCAAATTCGTGATCGAATGTGCTAAAAGTATTTGAAGCGTTGAACAATCCTCTACCAGCAGTATACGTTCCGCCACCACCCGTTGCACTTATCGTAATATCACCGCTTGATCCGTTAGCGTTTGAAATTGATATTCCAGTACCTTGTACAAGAGTTCTAGGCACTACGGTTCCTGTTGCCCCTGATCCTGTTTTGACAAGAATGCCAACCCCCGAGCTTGATGTTGTTTGCAAAGCATTTGTTAGAGATAATCCAGTCGGGTTTGCTCCTGCTGATAGACCATTTCCAGTTACGACCGCACTAATAGTACTACCCACGACACTTACTCCGTTTGCTCCAGTATAAGTTGTGCCTGCACTTGGTGGATTTACCCATGTGTAACCATTTGCCCCAGCGTTCATCGCTAGTATTTGATTTGCACTACCGTTTAATATATTAGTCAAATCACCAGCTGCATTAGAGGCCACTATTCTTGTGCCTGTGCCTTCCAGAAATTTAAAATTTGGTTGGCCTGTATTGTAAATTATTTTGAATTTATCGGATCCACCACCTGCATTTGTCCAAAGACCAAACCTAGTGTCGTCTGCTATAAATTGACTCCATGTCGAACTTGATCGCATTGATAATGCAGAGCTAGTCCCAGTTATTCCAAGACCCGAAACCCCTGTAATGTCGTTATTTAGAGTAGTTGTATCAACATATCCAATCCCTAATTTATTTGAGCTATAATCCCATGCTAAAGCGTCTGTTCCTATATTTGTTGCACTGTTCCATAATGATACACGTCCATTAATGCCATTGCCATTTATTCCAGATGTTCCATTAAGAACGCCAGCAGTAGTTAAATTTAAACCGCTACCAATTGTTATTTTCTTCAAATATCCATCTGATCCTACACCTGTTAAAGCACTTGCATTTGCAACTGATTCTATTGTATATTTTAGTTTACCATTTACATCTAGGGCCATCGAACCAGCATTCATATTGCCCTCAATTAACTGAGTTCCACAAGTTCCACAACCGATCACCAGTCTATTGCTCAAATTAGTATTGTAATAACCTGCATATTTGCCAATATATACATTTCCAGAACCAGATACATTTGACTGTCCTGCTTCATTTCCTATCATCACATTGTCATTGCCGCTTGCATTTGAATTATTTGCCAAAAAGCCCAAGTTTATGTTATAGGTTCCTATTATGTTTTGATTCAATCCATAATTTTCAGAATTTACACCTATTGCCAAATTTGTATTATAGAAACCTATCCTTTTAAATAAATCTAAACCTGTGCTTCTAAATTCTACAACCGGGTCAAAAGATCCTCCTGAACCTATTACACTTGCTCCACTTGTACTTCCAATTCTCAATCCTGCCCCTGATGCCATCGAAATAACTGGATAGTAGCCGCTGTAGTTCATTACTCCAAGTCTTTCATATCCATTAACATCTAATATAGTACCCTGGTTATTATTTCCCCATAGTTTAACATTTCTTGACGTTGCTGCTATTGTACTGCCATCGTCGTACATATTACTATATGTTAGATTAGACGAACTTGTAAATTTAGGAATATATGTATTTAGTCCTGAGCCTCCAATTGCACCACCACCACCACCGCCAACGCCAAGTGAATCTACAATAAAATTATAGGCCAATCTAGCTCGCCAATTAGAGTTTGATTTTCCTACTATTATCCATTCTTCGTTTAAAGCTCCGTTGGGAGCGTTTTCTAGTTCGTAAAGAGGTACCCCTTGCGAATAAAGAGATATAGAAATATAAAATAAAATTAGGCTAAGAATACTTCTCATATTGAAATTGTTGCATTTTGAAAATTATTTTTAAAATCAATGACAACTACCCTGTTTACTAAAGACAATGATAATGTAATGATTGATGTCAATATATCTATACTGTATGTTGCTTTAATGGTGGGGGGCGTTGATTGTACTTGCCTGTACCTTATCCCATCGACATAAACAGAGATTGAGTTTTTAATAGACTCTATCGATGCGTTTTGTGGAATGCTTGTTATCGTAGACAAGTCAAGTGTATTCCCATTAACAATAAATTCAAAGACACCGAGATCTTTTAAATTATTGTTGGTAAAGTTGACCGTTTTTAGTTCTACTTCGTTTTTAATATCAGAGATTTCTATTGTCTTCGTGGTTTTAGTTTGCTTCTTAATTCCAACTATCCTCATCTCGTCTGCGAGATGATTTATTGAAAATTTTGTTGGAATGTACAATTCTCCTCTGTGTAAAACATTTAACATGTATGCATTCTGTCGCCCTTGATTGTTTTCCGCAGTTACTAATGGCATCGCAAATACTATGGATAATTTTTTTTGGGTATCATTTGAATATTCAAGTATTTTCTTTGTCATACTTCTTTCCAAACTATCCCACGGCTCTAAGTTAGAATATCTCCAATCTGTTATAGTTCTAGATTGTCCAGCAACTGGATTTATATGATTATATCCAAAAGCTTTAACAGTGTTTTTTGCACCTTCTTGTCCGGCCAATGAAGTTATTTTGTGAATCCTCCCAGTCTTTTCAGCAATACTTGACTTTACTACAATTTCCGTAGTTTTTAGTTCTGTAGATACGTCCACACGGGCGGAGGTGTTGTAGTGTAGCTTTGTGAAAGTGCTAAAAGTGAGATTTGTTAGATCTTGTTTTAGCAATCCATCACTTTCATCCATCCAAATTCTTACTATCAAGTCTCTCTCGAATGAAGCTGGGGGGATAGTAACTAAAAGCCTATGACCATATTCCGAAAATGGAATAATCCATTCCGTTCTTACCTGTCCAGCGATTTCAGATAACTCATATGATGATGCAGGATCTCTAATTGGCTTGTCACTTAGTACTAACTTTTGATTTGTTCCGTTGTCTTGATTTACAGCAATGATCGAAATTTTAAATTTCAAAAATTTCAAAAATACTCCTGGAGTAGCATAAGTTGATCCAATATTTTCGTTCACATCAAGTATTATTTCACCAAAATAATTTTCGTTTTTTTCCAATATTCCCAACGACTTAGCCACGCTATCCTCTTCTAAAGGTGCTACTCCAGTAACTTTAGGTTGCCTTTTTTTTGTCCAAGATGCTCCAGCTCCAATAAATAAGTTGTGGTACTTTGCATCAGAGGTATATTCTACAGACTTAAGTCCTTTTCTAAAATTGTATGAAGCACTGAAAGCTGTGACATCCCCACTTACGTTGCTTACATCAACCGATCCTGATGGGATCGGAATGCCAACCGCTGTTCCGTTTTTTTTGAACCCAGCCGCAACCTGCCATTGCTCGTTCCAGGATTCTACGCTAAGTACTACATACAATCCTTTATAATAGCGAATATATAAACCAAATCTACTCAATATTTCTATTAGCACATTCCATGCCTTTAGTTTATTGGTTTTATTATAAGAGTTGTCGTACTCGAAAAAATAATCAAACAGATAGCAATTTAAATAAAAAGAAAGTCCGTCGAAATAATCATTCTGCATTTGCAGGTTTGAAGCTATTACACAAATATTGTCAGTTGCTGAAATATTGTCGAAGACTGGATTGTAATTAAGGCAATAGATTATTAAATCTTTTATATTCATAACTACGTATGGATATATTGTATCGTCTGGCCAAGAAAATGTTTTTTCTTTTAAAAATGTAATTCCATCAATTGCAGTAAATGCAAAATCTGGCATAAACTCATCACTTAATTCGATAGAATCGACTACTATCATCCCTCTAAATAGTAAGTTATTCCTTCTCTGTAATGTTACATAAAATCGCTCTTCTTCGAAATTCGTCAAATCATTTATAAACGAAAAAATTTCAGGTGAATTAGCAATAATTCCCACTTTAAGAAGTGAAGTTTTTATAGGCTCGTATATTTCGCTTTCGTCTCCGCCGCTTTCCTCTTGGATGTATTTTAAATCAAATGAAGTCGCTGTACCGAAAAATGAATTATCGTGTACCTCAAGCTTCAATTCGTTTTGTTTAGTAAGCGAGAAATATATGCCTGTAAATCTTACTGCCATTATCCGTTTAATCTTTCTGATAAATATTGAGCATTCTTTGTCGCAAGAATTATGCTATTTCCTGATATCTCTCCCGTTACTGAAACTTTTACATTTGCATCTTTTCCTCCTCCAAGTCCGCTAAATCCTCCGCTTTTTACTTCAGCAGCATCTACTATGGCCTCTCCCTTGTGTATGTGTGCTAATCCTTCCTTATATACAAAATCAGTTCCCACGTCTAGTTTTGGGACCAATTTGTCAAATAATCCTATTATTGCTCCCGCACCAGCTGCACCAACTATTAACCCAGCAGGTCCTAGCGATAGCGTCTTGGATAAGTACCCTCCGATGGCCTCTGCTAAGTAGACCTTTACTCTGTCCCTTATTGCCTGATAGATTTGTTTGGAAACTTGTATGGCAACATTTCCTTTTTCTCTTTCAGCAGCGATTTGAGCTTTCGCAGCTGCGATTTGAGCTGACGCTGTTTCCTTTGCAGCTCTGGTTGCTTTGTTATCTGATAAGATAGCTTGATTTTTTGCTATCTCTGCATTAAGAGCAGCAACAGCTTCTCTTACTTGATCTGTACTTGCTACATTTATCCCCCCTGCAATTCCTGCAATTGCGTTGCCGAGCTGTTCTGGATTTTCAAATTCGAGTCCTGCTTTTTGCCCTGGTGTTTTTCCTGATCTTGGTTTATCATTTTGTGAAGAGGTCAATCCTGGCCTATCTTGACCAGTTACTAGGTTTAATGATCCAGCATTTTTCGTATCCTCTGCTTCTTGTCTTAGAGCTTCGAGTTCTTTTTTTGCTCCAGCAAGTTGCTCTTGAAGTTTTAAAAGATATTGATTGTTGGGCTCTACTCCAATTACGCCTAGTTGACTAAGTGCATCTGTTAGAGATTTTATTTCGTTTTCAGCTGCATCAATATCAGTGTTTAAGTCCTTTGGTAAAAAACTTAGTTCGTTTGATCTTTTCGTGATTTCATCCTGTGCATCAGAAAATATTTTTTGTACAGGATCCAAAATAGTTACTCGATAGGCAGTGATTTCGTCCTTTGCCTCCTTTAGTTTTTTAGTGACTTTTTCTTTTGAAGCTGATGCTGAGTTAGAAGATCCTATTTCTAATGCCTTGCCTAGTTCTAGACTTTTCTTTATTAAGTCATCAAATTCTTTTTTGAGGCTGGCATTGTTTTTTTCAGCTTCTGCAATTGCATTTTTTGTATCTCCTGGAACAGAGGCCCCACTTGTGCCACTTGCATCAAACTGTTTGTAATATTCTAAACTCCCTTTTAATCCCGAAATATAAGATTCATTGCCGGCTATTTTTTTCACAAGGTTTTGTATTTCCTTGTCATTCGCTTGCAAAGCATACTTCGCTTTTATAGATTCTATAATGTCTTTATAGGCCCTATTTAGCTCATTGGCTAACTTTTTTTCATCTCTGATATTAGCAAGCGTTGTCCCATACTGATTATCAATTCTTTTTCTGATATCAAGATTTGCTTCACTTGTTGCATTTGTATTTTTCAATTGTCTGAAGAGTTCAGTTACCTCAGTTGTTTCCTGAGCGACCGCATCAGTATTTTTTTTAATAAGTTCGTTGTTTTTTTCCTGTGTGCTACTCCACGCAGCCACGCCTGTTGCAATTGCTCCGATTGCAGCGATCGCAATACCGATAGGACCAGCCAACCCTGCAATAGAAGCAGTGGCTACTGGAGCAATTGATATGATAGCACTTAAAGCAGTCGTTGCCGCACCTTGGAAAAGTCCAAAACTTTCAATTCCTGCTCCCAATCCTGAAGCTATGCCGTCTATATTGCTAAGCATTTTTGCAGACTCAACTTCTGTTGTTGCAGACGTCGCAGATATTGAATTAGCAGCAACAGAAAAAGCCTCTGATGTTATCGACTTAAATAGTATCGTCGCATCATTGGCTTGCTGTAATACGTTGCCGTATTTTTGATTTGATTTTTCTACGCTATCTTGAAATTGAGTAATGACATTCTGAGCCTTATTCATATTATTAATCATCGCCTCAGGAGACGCTTTCAAAATTATATCTATTACTCCGACTGCCATAATTTAGCGTATTGTGCTTTTAATTGTTCTTTTAAAATGTCAGTATTTTCAAGTTTCTTTTTTGGTCCACCAGACTTGTCTATTTCACATTTAATAATAGACTTCAGAGAAGGTAAATCTTTGTAATTGCCTGAGCTAGCCATTATGTACCAGATTACTAATCTGGTTAATTGTTTGTCGTGCTCTATTTCATCTTTTTTCCAATTATTTATGTATAGACCTAGCTCATCATATGACATCATCATTGCCTCGCTGAAAGGTATGCCTTTTCTTGCAGCGAGGCCTAGCCATTTTTTTTCTCAGAATCGCCTTTAGATTCACCTGACGCCATTTCTCTCCATGCGTTTACGAGAGCCATGAAGTTGTGTTGGAAATCAGTGTCGATAAGCTTCACGAAATCTGATTTGCTTTTCGGATCCTGCTTATGCTGCTCACAACCTGAACGATAGCAGGCATAGTACATTTCTATTGTACTATCTTCGTCGTTGTAAATCCACTTACCATTTGTGTTTTGTGTGCAATTTACCTCACGCCATTGCTCAAACGGAATTTCCGACGCCCCTATTTCAGCATTTTCTTTTTTCCATTTGAGGTAATGCAGTAAAACATCATTACTGGTTGAGCTTTGTACACCCAATCCATATAAAAATGGAATTTCATCACCATTTGAAAACTTAACTAACATGATTTATAATTTTGTTGATTGAATAATTTTTATGGTGTTGTACCAAGGGTTCTTGTTCCAAAGGCTTGGATTTGGAATTTAAACTTTGAGTACTCCTCTACTGGATGGTCATCATCCAAACTTACGATTAACGATTCTGTGAAATTTTCTGTATCACCTCCGGCCAACACTGATTTCAATGCAACAGGATTAACCTCACCAGCATCCCAAGCAATGTTTAACGTTTTGAATGATCCTGCATCAGCATAGTATGCATCTCCAGAAAAAGTTACATTTTTTGATTTGAGCAAAACCTTTTCGTAAAGAGGCGTTGCTGTAAGTCCTGCATTGTCCTTGTGTATCACATTCTGTGTATTCCCTTTTCTAGATACACTCTCTGTGACCGTCATTGCTATTGCTGTTCCATCGTAATAAATACGAGTCAGTTTTCCTAATTTCTCTGCCATAGTATTTTATTTAAAATTTTAAATTAATCTTCATTTTCATCACTTCTATCTCTCTTCAATGTGTCTATCAAATCAAGATCTTCTTCCATTTTTTTTTGGATCAATATCAAATCCGATTCAACAGAAGGATCTAATAATCTGACAGTATTGTCTTCTATCAATTGCTTTGCCTTCCACCATTCCTGGTGCAGCAAAGTATCCTTTGACCAACCCTTGTATTCCTTTAATGTAATTGTAATTACATCTTTATTGTCAGGATAAGTACTCGTGTCTATTTTTTTTATTTTAGCCATTAGAAGTTGAAGTTTATAAATAAATCGCAAATGTGTCTGTACATTTTCCTCTCTTCAATATACTCGTATCTATAGTCTAAAAATTGAATCGTGAAAAAATTTGAAATAATAGATTTTACTTGATTTCTTACCAATGTTGTGTCAAGTGCATTGGTGAAAATATCCGCTTGATATCTGAATCTTCCTTGCCCATCCTTGTGGATGGTTTTGCTTGAAATTAGATGAAGTATTGACACCGGAGTTTCTTGAGGATTGCTAAAAGCAAACCTACAAGGTCCAAGTGCCGACGGCCATACTTCTTTTATTCTATCTTCTAACATTTATTTTCTAAATTAAGTGGCTGCCTATTTCTAAGCAGCCCCATGATTGTACAGTAGTGAAGCAAAGATGGCTTATATGTGGTTAAATGAACGTTGCGTTTGTTTATGCAAATAAACAAGGGAGCTCACACTCCCTTGTAACCAACAAAAATCATAAACTGAACTCTTTAAAAAATAGATTTAATTTTTTTCCATAGATTTTCTATTACTTCTACAAGAGAAGTGGCGATCTCAATTATTTTTATAATTGATGTGATTTTTTCTATTACATGGACATTCCCAACATTGTCCTTTACTGAAATATATTCTTTGGATTCTGCAATTACTTTTCCTCTTACAACTTTTCCCTTTGTCTCTGCAATAACTGTTTTATTTATCATCATTATACTTGATTGTTTATTTTAGATATAATATTTGTCGCAGCCCGTTCAGCTTCTTTGGCTATCTTAATGCTATTGCTGTCAAATGCTTTTCTCATAAATGATTTTGGAGCGTCTTTGAAGGTACCGTACTCCACGAATACTGCATGGCTGGCCGTTGCTGTAATCACAATTTTTTTTTGGGTTTTTATTTTTTTTATTGAGTTTTTCAAAGCTCCAGTATCAGATGGTGCATTTTCTTTGCTCTCTTGTACTAGGATATTTGAAGAGGTGTCAAGAGAATCAAGCACGGCTTTTGTAATTACTTCAATGTGTTTTTTTAAATCAATCTTAGCCATTGTGGTGCTTGTATGCTGTGATTACTGTATGTAATCTCCTTCCTATTTGTTCCACTTCAGTTATCTCATATGTCATCCCTTCGTGTATTAATACATATGTACGAGGTAAAACCCCTTTTACAAACCTTCTAGTCGTGAATTTGTAAGAAGATTTAATATCAGCTTTCTCGTTGCTTTTATCAGCTTTCTCGTTGCTTTTATCCGCTTTCTCGTTGCTTGCTTTTTCTACTTTAGCCCATTCCGTGCAGCATGCACCATACACTGGTATGGGTGTAATATCGTCGGACCAACCATCTATGGTCTTAATTTGTATAAGAGTATCAAATGCCCCTGGCTGATATTTTGAATTTACTGGCATTAGAATATTATTTGTCCAGTTAGGTACCCAAGTACTCCACCAGTACTAGCTCCAAGAGCATAAACGTTTCTTTCAAATGTATTGGAAGTGCTTATTTTTTTGACATTCATAGTCCAGACATATGATATAAGATATGATGCAATCGCAATACCTATGATGTTGCCCCTGCTTATGAAATAAGTATTGAGACAAACAAGGTACACCTGAATGAAAGCTTGGACGAATAGTCTCACTAATTGAGACTTGTCATTTTCTGACTTGTCTAATGATGCCATCTTATTTTATATGGATTAAGTATGTTGTGAATTTCATTTAAAAACTTTTCGTTCCCAGTTAATGATCTGTTGTCATAAAAGTGAGCGGTTAATAAAAGAATCGCTGCCTGTATCCCAGCTGGAGCCATTGGTGTTATGACTGGTGTAACTTGATATTCTATAATTACATTCGTAGCATAATCTGGCAATGGATTTTTGAATACTACTTCATTTGGCGTCTTGACGTTATTTATAAATGCATCTGAAAATGGAACAGTTATCAATTCTCCATCTTGATTTCTGTATTTTATAGAATTTACACCTTCGTTATTTGTGTAATATTTAAGCTGATATCCATATGGGTTATCAGTATTGTCGTAGCTCATTTTTACCACCTTAGTCAATAGAGGTATGGACGTGTAGTTTTCTATATAATCAACGGCGGCATCTAAGTACAGTTTGACTTGGTCTTCGTCATAAGTGTCTACTTCTCCCAAGGGAGACGAGATCCTTAGGTGTTCATAAACTCGTTCAATGTCCACTACTGGACTTTGATTGCCGTCGTTGATAGCTATATAGTGCATACTTTATTTATTATTCCTCTCCTTCCTCTTCTTCTTCATTGTACTCTCCTAGTGCCTTAGAAGTAGTGACTGCATGACCTGCATCAATCATTTTCTTTGCAAGCTCAGGTGATACCTCTATCACCGAACGAACCGGACTGACTACATTAAATCTAGAATCACCGCTATATCTAGTGATTTCTATTTTCTTTAATTCTAGAGCCTTTGCTGCTTTTTTTTGTGTATTTGCTGGTTTCTCAGCTGGTGTATTTGCCATTTTTTTAATTTAATATGATAAAAAAAATAAGTAGGACATTGTTATGCCCTACTTTGATTATATGTCTCTTGAATCCAAAATCTGAGCAAACGTCTTATCGTGCGTCCAGAAGACATTGTTGAAGGAGTTGAAAATTAAATTTACATTTCCTTCTCCAGCAGAAGTATAAGGATCCACTATGAATGATGAAAAGGCCCACTTCATGAAATAAAGTCTTGAGAAGTCCCCAACGATAAGCGGGTGGCAATCGGTAGATGTCCCTTTCACTAAGTTGGTTGGTAGTTGATTACTTTCAAAAACTCTCACTCCATTCTTTGCTATGTTTGTGTCAACATTCAATAAGAAGATTCCTGATCCTGTGTCTCTCTTTATCTTACCCATTCTCGCTGCTATCGCCGGAGTAGTGATAGCAGAGATAGGACCTCTTACTCCATTGTTTATCTTCAGTAATCTTATGAGTGCATCATAATGATCCTCTGTCAATGCTCCTCCATTTGCACCTATAGCTACCGAGGGGATAGTCCCTGTCGCAATCAATCCAATTGGCTCATTTACCCCTCCTCCTTGTGCAGCTACTCTTTCCAATCCAAGTGATTCAAGTTCTGCAAAATGAGAAGTAAAAAATTGCTCAACGCCAAAAGAGGTTTGATTCATCAATGTCATTGAGACCGGTTCTTTTGTTGCTCCTCTTTTCGGTCCGATCGTTTTCATTTGAAATGTGGTACCTGGTGCAGCGGCAGATCCGTTTTCTGTGTTGTACCCATATTGTCCTATGGCATTTCCAAAAGGCAAGTCTATGGTACCTACAAGACCAGTCATTACTTTGGCTCCAGCAGACTCTAATACCGTTTCTGGCATTAAGAAATCCACCATACTAAAATCTGTAGATCTTTGTCCTAGATTACCAGCATTTGCTGCATTGGCAAATGTGGCTCTCTTTTGATCTTTGATAAACGCAGGAACACCAACAGCCACGGCCCTTGGACCTCCTCCAAGAGGCATGTTTGACTCCTTGGCCATACGTTGTGCTTCCTGATCCATTTCCTTTTCCACGCCTGCATCTTCGCCTGGAAGAAGTTTTTCGCAAGCCATTCTAACAGCTCTAAGGTAATCGTATCTTTCAGAAAGCTTAATATCTTCTGATTTTGCAGGTCTTTTCATTCTTGAAATGTTGGCAGATCTTTGCTGATCCATCAAATCTTCCAACTCTGCTTCAGCTACATCGAACTCATCAAGAGATGCCTTCCATGCCGTTTTTTCTTCAGGCGTAAGATCTCGTCCTGGTACAGCTTCTTTTGTAGAAGTAGCTGCCAATCCGTTTCGAAGCTGGTCAAAGCTTTTTACTTTTTCAGATATTTGCCTGAGCTGTTCTTGTTTTGCAATAATTAATTGTTTCATTAAATTAACTTTATTTATGTGATTAAAATGAGCTCAGGGAATTGAGCTTTGTTCTATGTTTGTATGATCTCGAAATTACTGAAGATGACCTCTTAGACATTTCGTCTTCATCATTTTTTTCATCATCGACTTCATTCGTTTTCTCCTCTTCCTCCTCTTCAATAACTTCCTCTTTGTTTTCTGTTTCCATTGCTCTCGAAATAAGTACAGCATTTGTATTTGAGCCAAATGGAAGTATGCCCCATGTAAGCAATGTCCAATCTGTGAAATAGAAAATATCAGGATCTAGCCCTTCCAGACCATCCGATCCTCCAAAACCTCCTTGTGTTGCTCTTGCATGGATAGAAGCACACTTCACTATTCCTTGATCAAGCTGGGCTTTCACTTGCAACGCATTCATATTTGACACCATTACGCCATCTACGTCTTGTGGTTTTTGATAGTTGAACCCTGCACAAAGTTTGCCGTCTTTATATTTTATGTAAGGAGACCTTCCTATAAACTCATCAGCTTTTGCAAAACTCAACCATGGATGTGAGTATGTAACAAATGCATTGTTTTTGAAAGGATCTAACTTTGCCCCTCTTTCTAAGAATGCTGTTCCCCAGTCGTCTGGAGTTTCATCACTTATCACAAAATGATAATCTGCTTTTTCGTCATTACTTTCTGCACCAGCTCTTTTTTGGTCTTCAGTAAGCTGAGGTACAAAAAGACCACCGGCACTTCGACCAATATCTACATATCCGATATCTTTCATTTGTCTTATTACCTCACCGATAAATTCGACTTTAGTCATTTTCTTTTTACTCATTTTTTTGTGCTTTTATTGATGTGAGTGGAGCCATATTGTTGGCTGGAAAAAAGTGTACATCTCCGCCAGGAACAGGATTTCTATTGAGTAATGCCCTGCCTTCATTTGGAGACATGAGACCAGTACTTATAGCCTCTTTGATTGCTCTTATAGTACTCATCGTATCAGCTCTAAGAAGAGAATCTATTTCAAGCTTGAGTCTTGTGTTTTTGTATTGGCCAAGGATTTTATAATCCCACTCATTTTCCAGCTGTGTAACTTCGGGAAGGATTGCACCCTGCATGAAGTCAAGATTCAAGTGTTCGATATTGTTGTAAGTAGCCTTTACAAGGTGTGCAATTTTCATTGGTGGTACCGACATCATCCTACAGATATCTTCTATGCTCATGTGTTGCATAGCTATAACCTGAGCATCAGAGAATGTCATAGAGGTATTGAATTGCTTCACATCTGGACCACCAGAAAAGAAGGACCATTTGCCAGCATTAGACGTACCTCCGTGATTTTTGTGGAAGTTTTTTTCTTGTCTAAGTATGTCGTCGTCATCTATGTTTGTGTCAGCAGGATAAACGACAACGCCACCCAAGTTTGCACCTGAAGTGGAGAATTTATTTTGTAAGTCATCTGTTGCTTGGAGCTTGCCAATGCTCTTTGCAAAATTGTCAATTCTACTTTTTCCCACATACGGATTTGTAGTGCAAGTAAGGTCTTTGAAATGTAATACATCCATCGGATCCAACACTTCTTTAGTCACTGTATCATAATAAAAAAGCTCATTATTATCTACATAAGGTATGATGCCACCTTGCATCCTGTAGTGAATAACAGTTGCGGTACCATAATAGTCTCGCTCTATTCTCCAATAAGAATTACCTTTTATCCACTTCTCTTTAAGAAAAACATAAACGAAATCTGCAAATGATAGATAAGGATTGATCCTATCTAGGAGTGGCAATGTAGGATTGTTGGTGGACTTGTATCTACTCTCACCTTTTGACTCATACAAGTTTCTGGCCACGCTTGCAACCGTGTCAGTAATTACTTTCATCGATGCATATACAGCAGCGACCTGAAGGGATCCGTTTCCATTTATTGAAGTAGGTATCACTTGTGCAAGATCATTAATTGAGAGGTTGCTCAAGTTTGCAGCTCTAGTCTGATCTGTTGCTTTATTGGGAAGTGGAAGAGGTGCGGGTGGTGGTGGCCCTTGCAATAGATTAGTATCAGAAGATCTTACTTGATCGTCCGATGTTATAAAAATATTTTTTATGGATTGTAATACTCCCATCGATGCAAAGATGGGATTGAATACCTCTCATGAACGTTGCGTTTGTTTATGCTAATTACAACTAGCCTGGACCGCCACCAAGCCACCTTCGTTTTTCAATTACTACTTTTGGTTGATCGCTTTTCAAATCCTTTAGGGCTTTTATAATATCAATTATTTCCTTTGGCTCTAGGCTTCTATATGCTTTTAATATTTTTCCGGTGGCTGGCTGCATTTGACTTACCGGATGGAGATAGTCGGGGTGTAGCATGGATTCTAATAATTTTATATGTTCATCCATGGTTGGCCATTTATTTTTATTTCTATTTCAGGATCTAGTTTTGCCATCCTATCAACTATGACTCTGCAGTACTTCGGATCAAGCTCCATAATATATGCAATTCTACCTGTACCATCGTAGTGCCGGACCCTCCGAAGCCATCCACCACAATATCACCTTGCTTTGAGGAGTTTTGGATTTGATAAGCTATCAAAGGCACTGGCTTCATAGTTGGGTGCTCTGCATTTACGGTTGGCCTATCAAAATTTAAAACAGTTGTTTGCTTTCTGTCGCTGTACCATGAGTGACTTGCACCAGGCTTCCAACCATAAAGGCAAGGCTCGTGTTGCCAATGGTAATCCTGCCGGCCCATAACCATTGAATTTTTAACCCAAACCAAGCATTGTGCTAGGTAGAACCCTGAATCAATAAAAGCTTTCCTAAAATTTGCACCTTCTGAATCAGCATGCCATACATATAAAGATGCTCCTGGAAAAATGGAACGACAACAGTATGGTTTAACTATGGATGATCAAAAATCCACACCTATGTTAAGCTCCAAACTGAAGAAAAAAATTTATCTTTTTATA
>JAGVCW010000021.1 GCA_020059045.1 Minisyncoccota bacterium
CCACTGGGTCCACATGCTCATCAGTCGAGTGTGCCGCAATCTTAGAGCGAAAGCCTGCTTCGCGTGCAATGGCTTTTATTTCCACTACACCGCTTGCGATTTCTGGAGTTTCCTGTTTGAAAAGTTCTTCAAGAAACTTTGGGTGAGACCTCGATAGTCTTAGGAAGATACCCTTGGGTGTTTCTTCTACTCTATATAGATATGCGCGGATTCTTTCTCCTTGAGAATATCTCTCACCTGGGATCTGCTCCTCGTACGGCACAAGCCCAGTAGCGCGACCCATGTCTACGAATATATTTCCTCTTTCAATTCTCTGTACTAGACCTGTTACGATCTCTCCTTCGTGTGATCCGAACTCTCCTAGCACTGAAACTTTCTCAGCTTCACGGATCTTCTGCATGATTACTTGCTTCGCAGTTTGAGATGCAATGCGCCCGAAATCGCCTTTGTTTTCAAGAGGAAATACAATCTCCTCGTCAAGAACAGTATCTTTCTTAATTTTTTTAGCATCGTCAATAAGGATATGATGCTCGGGGTTAAAAAAAACTCTTTCGTCACCCTCTGCTCTCTCTACCTCTTCTCCTTCTTCTGCCACAATCACACGAGAGTCGTCCGCAACAATTTTAACCTGATAGAAATCAGTTTTTCCAGTATTTATATCAAACTTAGCGCGAATGATCTGACCTCGCTTGCCGTACTCTTTCTTGTACGCAGTGGCGAGTGCCATTTCGATTGCCTCTATGACTTTTTCTTTTGGTATCCCACGTTCTTCTTGGAGCTGGTCTAGAACGGAATGTATTACTTTGAGGTCAAACATGCCAATTTTTAATGAATGATAATGAATTTAAAATTGAGCATCCCGTCCTAATTTTGCTTTTACACCACCTTGCGAAGTGCGAGTGGCGAGTAGCCACATCCCTTTCGGGGCGCAGCGCTTCGCCAATAGAGGGTTGTCCTACTCGGACACGCGCTGCGGAAAATATATGTTTTGCAAAATTAGGATGGGATTAAGAAATTTATAGTCTCTTCGCTCCTTAAATTTTTAATAAAACGAGTCCGCCTTTCGGGCGAACTTAACTACTACTCTATTATACTCCTTTTCTTTTTCCTGTCAACTACTTGGGCATCGAATGTCCAAGTAAATTATATATCCTCGAGCTTCTTTTGCAGGATCTTATTTTTCCTAATATCTTCCAAAGTATCTAGAGAAAATTCCTTGTAATCATTTATACTTTCAAACTGTTCGAGAATTATGTTTTTACTACATAGCACATCTGTACTCTCACCAAGATATTCTTTCCAACTAGATCTACTTAAATTAGGTGAACTGGCATCGATTCGGTTATTTAGATTTACATAGGCATTTGCACGCAATAGGCACTCATTTGAATTAACGTGATTTGCCCTAAATCGTCCTTGAAACAGAACTCCACTTCTCTTGTACTTATTATTAAAGTATTTCGTATATCCATTTCCTAATTTTTGCATAAATTTTTCCACGCCACCTTCTACGTTTTGCCTAAGTAAAATATGATAATGATTGGGGTTCAAACAATAGGCTATAATTTCTACCAACTTGGACATCGAATGTCCAAGTTGAAGATTGTTCTTTTTTGTAGATTTGTTTTTAGACTTTTTTATGAATGAAAATTCGTATAAGCTACCAATTGGTTCAATAGAATTAAAGTCTTGCATGCTTACAATAAAGCGATCTAGATCCAACGTGTCACCAAAGATTAATCTCTTGTCTACGCCCCTGTTACATATATGGTAAATTTCATTATTAGAAAATTCTATTTTTCTCATGGTTTGATTTTAGCACTTGGACATTCGATGTCCAAGTTGATAATATGGATAGACGATAAAGAAAAAACCCAGCGCACATGGCGTTGGGTCAAAACAATTTCACTTTCTTACTTACTGTACAATCCCGGTTAGAGGATGACTCCCATAGACATTTTCCATTGGCAGACCAGCAAGGTAGAGTTCCCCTTGGTGGATGGCTGCCATACCATGAGCCGCGTACTTGAGCTGAAGTTCACGTACTTGCTCAAAGATTCTATAATACCCCACGTCCTCTTTGGTAGCCTTGGCATACAAAGGATCACTTGGGCTGAGTCTTGCGGCCATCAGACTTTTCCAGAACTCGTTTGCGATAGGAACATGTCCCATACCTAGAGCGTGGAAAAGTTCATGTTTTAGATCTAGCTTGTCGTTCGTGGAACGGACACTTACTGTTCCACCATCATTGTACTTTGCATCGGTTGTGACATATGTAGTTCCATAGGGCCAGACAGAGGGGTCAACACAAATTCCGATGCCGCCATTATAGCGTGGGATGGCACCTGGAACTCGCGATACACTCATTTCAGATATATTTGCTATCCGAAAGTGGTTGTCTCCCAGCTCGTTGTTTAGTTCACTTAAGGCATGTGCCAGGTTCGTTGAATCAGATTGCAGTATTGTTGCATTTACTGAGCAACCAGGATCCAAGGCAACTGGAATGGGGAGCCTTTCCTTTTTCCAAGTTCTTAGAACGTAAAGATACTCACCTTCACTTGGCCCAGTAATTCGCAAAAACAGGGAAAGGTTCGCTGGACCTGGAACGTAGGCCTTAGAGGGAACAAAATCAATAGTTTGTCCTGTCCATTGGCCAGAAGATACTGTCCAATTTCTGTGTGCAACCACGAAATTTTGAGGTTGAGTGAGCTGAGCCTTACTAAACCTCCAAGCGGAAGGCCAGTATTCACAGTTCTCTACCTGGCATTCTGCTGAAAGTACAAGTGAATCTTCCGTTTGGTACCAGCTGTTGAAGCTGTAGTTACCAAGCGGATCTGCGTTCACACACTCTTTTGTGCTCGATTTATCTACTCCTCGCGCACATACTTTCATTGCAAGTGCAAAGCTTGGGTCATCGGGATCCGGGTAGTTCCTCACAACTCGACCAGCAATCTTGCTTGGAATGATTCTCGCATTGATGTCTTGGCAGACGTCATGAGAATCGTTGACAGCAAGGCAAAGCCGGTACAATCCTGGCACGAGAGGCTTTTCAAATGTTGCGTTTGTCGACACTTCGTTTCCATCAAGCTTCCACAAGAAACCAGTAGTAACTGGTATATTGCCCTTGGTGCCTCTACCCTCTACCTTCAAAAGTACAAACTCGGGGAACGTGGTCCTGTCGAATGAAATCTCTGCTTTCGTGATTGCTGCACTGTAAGTAGGTACAGGGTTTGGCCCAGTACCTTTGTCTCCGCCACCGCAGGCGGAAACCGCGATCGCAAGCGCGATCGCACTGGCGATCTTTGGCAAGCGAAACATGGTTTCTCCTGGCTGTGTAAGAAAGTAAAATTGACAAAGAACCTGTGAAAAACGTCTAATTTAAGTATCTTCCCCAAGTTCCGTAACTGTCAATACCTTGACAGCATGTTATTAACATCTTATTAACATATTTCTGCACAGAAACTTTGTATGATATGATTATTGAGAATCTGTAAATATTCGACATTAATTCTATTCATATTTTTAGCTCTTTTTTGAAATCTTATGCCACCAGAACAAACGTCAAACAAATCAACAGTTACGTTAGTTGTTGTGTTTATAGTACTTGCCATAGGTATATATTTGTTGGTTAAAAATTCAGGACTTAAAAGTGGAGGAATGGGGGAGATAACTCAAGAAAATATTGTAGTAAAAAATGTAGACATAAATAGTGCTGAAAGTAAGATCCCAGAAGGTTTTCCATCTAATATCCCGATTGAAGCATTAGAAATATATACAAGCAATAGTCTTGATTACACTGATAGAGGAGTAATACAACATTCTGTAAGTTACAAAACACATAAATCAGTAATAGACAAGAACAAGGAGTATTACAATTTTATGGTTAAAGAAGGGTATGTACTTGCAGAAGTTGCCAAGACGAACACTGACACATTTAAGAATTTATACGGAAGTAAGGATGGAGATGTTCTTACGGTCACAATGTCATTCCAAGGTAATAGGACAAATGTTGATGTTGTGTTTCTTGATAGACAATAAAATTTTATTTATATAATCAAACTCTATTATGTTGTCGTCAAAAGTAAATTATAAAATAGTTTCATTGGGCAAAGGATTGATTTTTGCAAATATTTTAGCACTCACTCTGTTTATTGGAGTCTTTGGACAGGAGGTAAATGCTGCAACCAATGGGTCACATGGTTCAAATTCTGTCGTTACATGTGTGGGTGTTCCGCCAGCATCTCCTCAAATCTTTGTAAACTGGTTAGATGTTTCAGGTGCTCTCGATTATACCGCTGTTAGAGGCGTAACCACAGTCTATGCCGGTGCAATACCTTCTTTTACAGACACGACAGTGTCGTATGGGAGCTCTTACACATATTTAATTACCGCCACAGATGGTTCTATAAACATTCTTGATACGTGGAACCATAATTCAGATGTTGCGACGTGTGATGCTAGTGTCAATGTTACGGTGATTGGAAATACTGGTTTGGTGCAATGGACAGTGGGATCAGGAGCTGACAGCGTTACTGGTTCCGGAAGTAACTCATCTACTTTGCGGCCGAGTTCTGTAGGAGATTCTTATACCTTAACAATAACTACTCCTGCTACTTGTGCGATTCCAAATATTACAAATACAGATGGTGGTGGAGCAAACTTAGTTTTGTCTCCGGGAGTTTCTAAGGGCTTTACAGTTACATGTACAGCTCCTCCCCCTGCGTCGGCAGACCTCAAAGCTAGACAAACAGGAGTTGGGTCATACGTAGACACCTTGTCAGTTCCGTTCGGGTCTTCCGTAGAACTTCAGTGGGATGATGCGGCTGGAATCTGTTCAGTGTATAAAGCTACTCCTCCCTCATGGCCAGTATCTGTTTTTATGACTGCGCCACAAGGGAGCATACGCAATGCTCAGTCAACTCAAATTTATGAAAACGCTCCTTTCCACGTAGACTGTGGTAGTGGAATTGTAGATACTGTTCAAGTAAATGTTACAGACGGTGGGGTAATTGTTGAGGTAAGTGGTGACAATGTTAACTATACGGATAATCTCAACTTTACTCCGTCAACGACACAACTTTTCTGGGTAAGATATTTGAGCACAAACATAGGTATAGGCGGATGCTCTGGTACAATTGGAGGAACAGCTATTAACTCAGGATACGGTTCTAGCGGGGCTAGTCCTTATTGGTCGCCATATTATCCCACGTATCCATTGCAACCTGCTTTTTTTGCCACGGCCCCAACTCCCGTATTATATTCAATAAGTTGCATAGGTGGTAATGGAGTTACATACGCTGACTCTGCAACAGTAAACATAGTTTGGCCAGCTCCTCCAGCACCGACTATAGCACTTGGCGCAGCTGGTACGTGTTCTTCTCAGGGGGTAAGTCTTAGTTGGAATGCAACTACTGGAGCCACAACATTTAAGTTATATAGAAATGGCAGTCTTCTTATGACTACTGGCGGAACTTCTCATTACGATAATACAGTTACACCGGGCCAAAACTATTCTTATTATGTAATTGCAAATAGTCCGACAGGGGGGGATTCTGCTCCATCAAATACTGTTAATGTGACCGCATACAATGGGGGACCGTGTGTTGTGGCTCCACCAACACCTACAGGGCTTAATGCTACGCCAGGATTATGTAATACAGGACAAATAGTTCTTGACTGGAATAGCTCAGTGGGAGCAACAGATTATATTCTTCGTTACGCTGGTACTAATATTATTGTATACAACGGTCCACTACTTACATATACTGACTCTCTATTAATACCGGGAAATACCTACAGCTATACTATTGAAGCATACAATAGCGGTAACTCTGCTGGGTCTTCTCCAAGGTCTGCATCAGTGAGTGCTGACGCACCAAATATTTGTTCAGCCAACCTTCCTCCAAATGTAGCGGCAGGCTCCGACAAATCGATAATTTTACCCGTAACTTCTTCTTCTTTGACTGGTACAGCCACTGACCCAGATGGGACAATAAGTAGCACAGAGTGGACTGAAAGATCTCGTCCGGTCGGCGCTCCCGCGTCAGTGATTGCCAATAAAAATGCTCTTACAACAAACATAACTGGGCTTACAACAGTAGGCACATATACTTTCCGACTGACTGCAACAGATAACCTAGGGTTAACAGGTTATGATGAGGTAAACATATCTGTCACAGCTGTTGCCGCTTCCGATCTTACTGCATCTAGTCCATCACCTGTAACCCCTGTTGTTTCT
Organism: Minisyncoccota bacterium; assembly: GCA_020059045.1. Classification (GTDB taxonomy): domain Bacteria; phylum Patescibacteriota; class Minisyncoccia; order Phycocordibacterales; family Zambryskibacteraceae; genus JAGVCW01. The sequence continues at coordinate 6,239 of JAGVCW010000021.1, forward strand.
GGTATTGCCCGAGCCTATTCATCAACTATTTCAAATATTGGAAGTGGTTCTACAGGTGGAAGTTTTCTGAACCTATTTCAATTTGATGATGACACAAATCATCTCATTGTAATTGCAACCCAAACAATAAGTGGTGGGCCAATCGCGCAAAGTGCCTCAGCTATTGTGACAAGTGCTCCTTACGCATTCCCAACAAGTGGGCCATGGTATGTTAGGACCTGTGCTGATAATGATGCTTCATTTGTAGGCACAATTACTGAATCCAATGATTTAAATAACTGTAGTAATTGGGAACAAATTACTGTTACTGCAGCTGTTGGACCTTTCGATTTCTCACTTTCAAACGGAGGAAGTGTATTAGTTACAAAAGGTTCTGGGCCGGTAAGCCAGAGTGGAACAGTTACAGCAACACTTACATCTGGTGCTACTCAACCTGTGACTTTTTCAATCACATCACCGTCTCCAATGCCTTCGGGAGTATCAGTCTCACTTGCAAACAATCCTTGTTCACCAAATCTTTCATGTACTACAACTTTAAACTTCACTGTGCAATCGAGTGCAAGTGTCGCCACTCATCCGATCACTGTGCAAGCAACTGGTGGTAGTGTTACAAAGAGTACCAACTTCAACCTCGTCATTAGCCCACCAGCTGGACTTAGTGTTTCCATAAATGTTCCACCGACTGCGGTAGTGGGGCAACCTGTGACATGGGATGCAAATGTTTCTGGTGGAACTAGTTGTACATATTCTTGGACTGGTACTGATTTCCCAGGAAGTCCTACAACAGAAGATTATACATTCACCTATCAAACTACGGGATTAAAAACTGCAACAATAGTGGTGATATGTAATGAAGGAACAGTTAATGCAAACGGTACAATACAGATAAACGTTGATCCTGAATATAAAGAGTTCTAGTCTTAAACGGAGAACATAAAACGTTAAACAAAATTAACTAAAAATCCTTCTGGGGTTATGCCTTAGAAGGATTTTTAGTGATATAATTTTACTACTTGAATTATGCACATTGAGGAAGGACAACTAAAAGAATTTATAATTGACTCAGGACTTGTTTCCCGTGCGGTTATAGATGAAGCGGAAAAAGAGTCTAAAAAAACTGGAGTTAAACTCGGTAAAATTCTTGTTAATAAAGGCAGTATAAATGACGACGATCTTCGTCGAATGCAGGCCTACATCTTAGGTATTCCATTTGTTGACTTGAAAGGTCAGCACCTAGATATAGAAGTGCTCTCACTTATTCCTGAGCCAATTGCGCGGAATCACAATATCGTAGCTTTCCGCAAAGGCAAAGACACTCTTGAGGTTGCGATGTTAGACACTGATGATCTTGCGGCTATAGACTTTGTAAGAAAAAAAACTGGTTTCAAAATCCTTCCACGTCTTACTGATAGTGAATCGGTTAAAAGTGCTCTTCTTTTGTATCAAAAAAGTTTGAAGGCGGAGTTTGGAGATATTATACAAAAGGAAGCTAGTGCAATAAAAACTGTAGCAGAAAAATCAGGTAATGAAGATGAAACAGAAGGGGATCTAAAGAAACTTGCGGAGGATATTCCTGTTGTGCGTATTGTTGATACCTTACTAAAACACGCAATCATCCAAGACGCCTCAGACATTCACATAGAACCTATGGAAACACAGGTATTAGTGCGTTATCGCATAGACGGAATACTTCACGATGCAATGGTATTGCCCAAGAACGTGGCTGGTGGAATCACAGCTCGTATCAAAGTGCTTTCAAGTCTTAAGTTGGATGAAAAAAGAGTTCCACAAGACGGAAGATTCAAGATTGATATGAATAGTGAGAAAGTTTCTTTTCGCGTGTCTACACTACCAACATATTATGGAGAAAAGACAGTAATGAGATTGCTACGTGAAACAGTTTCTGGTTTCACGCTCGAAGCACTTGGTTTTCACGGAGAGGGTCTCGAGAAACTCTACAAAGCAACCAAGCTTGCAACGGGTATGATCCTTACAACCGGACCAACTGGATCAGGAAAAACTACAACTCTCTATACACTTCTAGACATTCTAAACACAGCTGATGTAAATATCTCTACAATCGAGGACCCAATCGAGTATCAAATGAAGCGTATCAACCAGACCCAGGTGAAGCCAGATATTGGGTTCACGTTTGCCACAGGGCTTCGAACTCTTGTGCGACAAGATCCTGACGTGATTATGGTGGGAGAGATAAGAGACACTGAAACTGCCGCACTCGCAGTGAACGCGGCTTTGACAGGCCACTTGGTTCTTTCGTCTCTACACACAAACTCTGCCGCAGGTACCATTGCACGTCTTGTTGATATGAAAATTGAACCGTTCCTTCTTACATCAACATTGAACGTAATTGTTGCGCAAAGACTTATAAGAAAACTGGCTGACACAAAAGAGAAATACTTTTTTTCTAAGGAGGAGCTCGAGTCGTTGTCAAAGATAGTTGACCTTGACCGTGTTATGGCGGCGCTCCGAGATGAAAAAATAGTAGATAAAGGTGTTTCGTGGGAAAAGATTCCAATCTATAGGCCGAAGTCGTCTGCTGACTCTGAAGATGGTTACAAAAGTAGAATTGGAATTCACGAGGTTCTTCGAGTGAGCACTGCAATCAAGGATTTAATAATGAAAGGAGCTACAACTGGAGAGGTGGAAGAGCAGGCGAAAAAAGAAGGAATGGTAACGATGATCGAAGATGGAGTTTTCAAGGTGGTTCAAGGTATTACAACGGTGGAAGAAGTACTAAGGGTTGTATCCGAATAAACATATGGCACTTTTTGAGTACAAAGCAGTTAAATCCGGAGGAGAAACTTATGAAGGAACACTCGATGTCCCAGATAGATTTGCTGTTTACAGGAAGATAAAAGCAGATAATGCAACTGTAATACACGTGAACGAAGTTTCAAAGAAGGGAAAAGTACTATCTAGATTCACAGATTTGCTTGGAAAAATAAAAGTGCATGAAAAAATAATATTCGCGCGTAACCTGGGTTCAATGATCGAAGCAGGGTTATCTGTAACTCGGGCGCTTGCGGTAATGGAGAAACAAACAAAGAATAAAAAACTTAAGGATGTTCTTATTCAACTAAACGAAGATATAAGCAAGGGGCACAGTTTGTCTGAGTCAATGAAGAGCAAGTCAACAATTTTTTCTCCCTTATTTATATACATGGTAAAAGCAGGAGAGGAGAGCGGTAATCTTGCTGGAGCACTTAAAATAATTGCTCTTCAAATGGATAAATCCTACGCACTCTCAAGAAAGATTCGCGGGGCACTTATTTACCCAGCAGTAATCATTTCACTTATGGCTGTTATAGGTGTGCTTATGATGGTTTTCATGGTGCCAACTCTCACTGCCACGTTCCAAGGACTAGGCGTAGAGTTGCCACTTTCGACTCGAGTTATTATTGGGATTAGTGACTTTATGCGTCTTCATTATGTTCTGCTCTTCATTATCATTTTTATAGCAAGTGTTTTGAGTTTTCTCTTTTGGAAAAGTGATAGAGGTAAAAGAATTTTTGATTTCATAACAATTCGAATTCCCATGATCGGGTTCATTGTGAAGGAGGTGAACGCGGCAAGAACAGCACGCACTCTTTCGTCTCTCCTCTCATCTGGTGTTGATGTTGTTATAGCACTTGGAGTAACTAAGGATGTTATACAGAATACGTATTACAAGGAAGTTCTGGACAAGGCTCAGGGAAATATTCAGAAAGGTGATTCAATATCGGCTGTTTTTATTGAAAATGAAAGTTTGTATCCTGTTTTTGTTGGTGAAATGATGAGTGTAGGTGAAGAAACTGGAAAAATGTCAGACATGCTCCTTGGCGTCGCAACTTTTTACGAAGACGAAGTGGATCAAAAGACCAAGGACATGTCCACAATCATTGAACCTATCCTTATGATTGTTATTGGTGCTGGAGTTGGAATATTTGCAATTTCCATGCTTGCACCAACGTACTCGTTGGTAAACGCAATATAGCCCGCCTAATTTTTTTGTACAATAAATGTTGGTATAGTTAATGGAAAGTTTTTTGTAAATAAGTTATGAAAAAATATCTCCTATTAAAAATTTTGGTGGGTAAGGTTTACAGAAAAAGCCAAGGATTTACACTTGTCGAAGTTCTTGTCGCTGCCGCACTTTTCGCACTAATAAGTGTTTCTGTCTACCAAGCATATGGGACATTGCTTTCACTTACACAAGCGGCAAAAGTAAAGATAACAGCAACTAGTCTTGTAAACGAACAAATGGAACTCATTAGAAATTTGCCATACTCTGATGTGGGAGTGGCCGGTAGTATTCCAAATGGAGTACTTCAACACGTAGAAGTAGTTACTCGTGATGATATCCAGTTTACGCGAACTTTAACGATAAGAAATATTGATGATCCTTTTGACGGAACAATAGGTGGAACGCCAAACGACTTGTCACCAGCTGACTACAAGTCAGTAGACATCGATATCACTTGTGCTTTGTGTAACAACTTTCCAACAATGAGTGTTTCTAGCCGAGTGGCGCCGAAGAATCTTGAAACAGCTTCAACGAATGGTGCGCTTTTTGTACGAGTGTATGATGCGAATGGCCAGCCAGTACCAGGGGCTCTTGTCCATATAGAGAATAGGCAAATTAGTCCACAAATAACGATTGACGATGTTACTGCAAATGACGGAGTACTTGCTGTTGTTGATGCCCCACCTGGAGCAAATGCCTATGAGATTACGGTAACAAAAAGTGGTTACACCACAGATAGAACGTACGCCACCTCAACTGGCAATCCTAATCCCACGAAGCCACACGCTACAGTTCTCATACAACAAGTTACTCAAATAAGCTTCGTCATTGATCTATTGAGTACAATTAACGTTGCAACACTTACGGAAACTTGCGTGCCAGTTGCAAGCACGCCGTTTTCAATTAGAGGAAGCAAACTTGTTGGTATTAGTCCGGATATTTATAAATATGATCAAAATTTTTTAACCAACTCCAATGGGGAACGCAGTATAACTGGAATTGAATGGGACACGTATTCTATAGCTATAGATGATGATGGAGCATACTATCTGCAAGGAGTTAATCCTCTTTTGCCAGTATCAGTTCTTCCAGGTGCAACACAAAATATAAATCTAATTCTTGCTCCAAAAGATCCATCAAGTTTACTTGTTACTGTAAAAGATAGTGTGACACTCCTGCCGGTATCTGGCGCTGAAGTTGTACTTTCTAAAAGCGGTTTTTCACAAACAGCATATACAGGAAGAGGATACTTAAGCCAAACAGACTGGTCTGGTGGAGCAGGACAGAGTGACTTCATTGATGCAAAAATGTATTTATCATCTGATGGCAACATCGACACACTTAATCCTGTCGGTGAGGCTCAGTTGAATAATATTTTTGGCTCATATGTTCCTTTCGGAGAGCTTGTTTCATCTACTTTTGATTCTGGCACCACTAGCAATTTTAGCGAAATTCTCTGGAACCCAACAAGTCAGCCTCCAGCGACAGGAGCACCGTCAGTTCGGCTATCATTTGCAAGTGCTAGCACGAACACTGCAAGTACAACATGGAATTTTTTAGGACCTGATGGAACGGCAAGTACTTTCTACGATGTTTCAAACACGAACATACACACGGCTCACAACGGCAACAGATATTTTAAGTACAAACTCCTCCTTGATACTGCAAGTACAACATTTACACCGAACGTCTCTGATATCTCAGTTACTTTTACTTCTGAATGCGTGCCGGCTGGGCAAGTCCTTTTCTCAAACCTTGCAAACGACTCCTACACTATTACAGTAAACAAATCTGGGTACACGTCACATCAAAGCCCAATAACAGTTAGTAACGGTTGGCAACAGTATGAAGTTATTCTTTTACCATGATTAATTCGAAATCCACTAAAAAAGTTTGGACATGTAGGCGGGGGTTTGCACTTGCAGAATTACTTGTAAGTGTTGGAATTATTGTGCTTATTGTACTTGCTATTGGCAACTTTAACGCTGATATATTTTTTTTGAACTCAGTTGTAGATAGTAGTCTCAAGGCCCAGCTTGACGCTAGGAGGGTTCTCCGAACAATAATTGCTGAACTGAGGAGTGTGTCACCATCAAGCTTGGGTGCGTACCCAATAACAACATCTGCGACGAACACACTTATTTTTTACAGCAATATCGATAGTGATCAGAACAAGGAAAGACTTAGATATTTTCAGCAGGGCAGTGAATTAAAAAGAGGAGTTCTCGAGCCAACTGGGTCTCCGCTTGTATATAATCCTGTGAATGAGCAAGTTGAAACTCTAATTCATGATCTAATTAGTACTACTACTCCGATTTTTGACTATTTTACTCAAAATTATACTGGTACATCGAGCCCTCTCACACCGCCGGTAGACCCACTCCTTGTGCGTTTAATACGTGTTACGTTTACAATAGATGAAGACCCAAATCGCCCTCCATCGGCAATAACTGTTACTTCACAAGGAACACTTCGTAATCTCAAGGACAATTTGTAACAAATTCACACAAAATGAATTCAAAGTTTAACTATAAAAGAGAAAATTTACTTAGTAGAGGGCAATTGCTCGTTCAAGTTATTGTTTTCAGCACAATAGCAATTATTATCATTGGTGGTCTTGTCGGTTGGGCAGGAACAAATATTAAAGCCTCGAGACTCTCTCTTGAGCGTGAGCGCTCCATCCAGTTAGCAGAAGCGGGGATTGATTACTATCGATGGCATCTTGCTCATGCACAAACGGATTACCAAGATGGCACTGGCGTTCCTGGGCCATATGTACATGATGTTTTAGATAAGGATGGCGATGTTGCAGGACAGTTTTCACTTGTTGTCACTCCTCCAATTGTTGGTTCGACTAAGGTGAGAATAGAGTCAACTGGAATACCAATAAATAATCCTCAAATTGGGCGTAAAATTACTGTAGAATTCGCTATTCCGTCGCTTGCTAAGTATGCAGTGGTTGCAAATGACAATATGCGCTTTGGGCTTGGTACGGAAATTTTTGGTCCAGTGCATTCAAATGGTGGTATACGCTTCGATGGTCTTACTCACAATATAATGACAAGCTCACTTGCAACTTACAATGATCCAGATCATGTGGGCGCAGTAGAATTTGGTGTTCACACGCATGTTAACCCACCGCCAGGATCGGGGACCACAGATCCATTTAGACCACTTGAAGCGCCACCCACCAATCCAGTTCAATCTAGACCTGATGTATTTGAAATAGGAAGACAGTTCCCTGTTCCAGCAGAGGATTTTGTTGGCTTGACTTCAAACCTTGCTCAGATTAAAGCGGATGCGCAAGCTTCTGGGCGGTACTTAGCTTCATCTGGTAGCCAAGGTTATCAGATAATACTTAAAACGAACGACACTTTCGATGTGTACAGAGTGACTTCACAGATTAATCAGTCAGGGTGCACCAATTCACAAAGTCAATCTGGTTGGGGAACGTGGAGTATAAACAATAGAGTTTTTGTTGCTAACTATGCAATTCCAGCAAACGGACTTGTCTTTGTCGAGGACAATGCTTGGGTACAGGGTACGATTAATTCTGCGCGGGTAACCATTGCCGCTGGCAGATTCCCCGATAATCCATCGAACCGGCCAAATATAATTGTGAACAATGATCTTCTTTATACGAATTACGATGGGCAAGATGTTATAGGTCTAATATCTCAGGGTCATGTACATGTTGGACTCGTTTCAGATACTGATCTGCGTATTGATGCGGCATTGGTTGCTCAAAATGGCAGAGTCGGCAGGTTCTATTATCCACCACCAGGTGGAGGTAATAATTGTGGTCCGTATCACGTGCGTAATTCCATTACTCTTTACGGCATGATAGCTACAAACATTCGATATGGGTTTGCCTATACGAACGGAAATGGTTACCAGATAAGAAATATCAATTATGACGCTAATCTCTTGTACGGCCCACCTCCCACATTCCCTCTGACTGGTGACCAATATCAGATCATTTCTTGGGAGGAGGTGAGATAGAAACTCACACTCTAGAGAGTGTTTTGTAAAATTTGATATATAAGGAAAAAGAAGCCCCATAACCATTTTTTGGCCCAGGGGCTTTTTCTTATATAATAGAAGGTATGAATAAAAAACTGGTAATCGCGAACTGGAAAATGAATCCGCAAACTCTTTTAGAGGCACGTAAACTTTTTTCAACCACTAAAAATACTGCCTCAAGACTCAAAAAGACGAAAGTTGTAGTAGCGCCACCCTTCATCTTTATTTCGTCGCTTGCAGGAACAAAATCTCGTTTATATCTAGGAGCGCAAAACGTGTTTTGGGAAACTAGAGGGGCTTTTACTGGAGAGATAAGTCCTTCAATGCTTAGTGAAATGGGGGTTCAGTATGTAATCGTTGGCCACTCGGAGAGAAGAGCAATTGGTGAAACCGATGAAATAGTTTCCAAAAAGTTGAAGACTCTCATTCGTGAAGAAATAATTCCAATTCTTTGTGTAGGAGAAAGCGAGAGAGACAATCATGGGCATTATCTCTCATTTCTTTCGACTCAAATCAAGAAGTCTCTTGCGGGTATTCAGAAAAGAAATATAAAAAATATAATAATTGCTTACGAGCCAATTTGGGCAATTGGTAAAACAGCAAGTGACGCTATGGATTCTCACAAACTACATGAAACAGTTTTGTATATAAGAAAAGTTCTTTCGGAAATGTATGGCAGAGACATAGCAAAAGCAGTTTCAATAATCTACGGCGGCTCAGCTGAACCCGGAAATGTCGCAGAGCTTATGAAGAACGGTAATGTTATGGGGTTTCTCGTAGGACATGCAAGCCTTGATGTAAAAGGTTTTTCTGAGATTTTAAAAATTGTCGATAAGTCGTAGTCAGTTTTAAGTATGATTAAATCAGTTAGAGATATAGGTGATGTTAGAGGAAAAGTGATATTTGTTCGTGTAGATTTTAACGTTCCGATTACTGGCGACAATTTGGCTGACGATTTTAGAATAAAGAGACCATTAGAGACAATAAACTTACTTAGAGAAAGAGGAGCTAATTTGATTCTCTCAAGCCACCCAGATCCAGAAGATTCTTCCGCCCGCCCTTTGTGTGAAATACTCGAAACCTTTTTTTCTGTAACATTCGTTGAGGACTACTACCCAAACACTCCTGATTTCAAAGATCTTTTTGCAAAGACACAGGTTGTTTTTCTTGAAAATCTAAGAAAACATAAAGAAGAAAAAGAGAATGATGACAATTTTGCAAAGCATTTGGCATCATTTGCTGATTACTATGTAAACGAAGCCTTCGCTGTAACTCATAGGGAGCACGCTTCAATAATTGGGGTTCCAAAGTATATTCCCGCGTTTAGCGGTTTATCACTTGAAAAGGAAATGACTAATTTGTCGCAAGCATTTAACCCACCTAAACCATTTCTTTTTATTCTTGGGGGTGCAAAATTTGAAACAAAAATTCCTCTTCTTAAAAAATTTCTAAATCTGGCAGACAAAGTGTTTGTAGGAGGTGCACTCGCAAATGATTTATTAAAAGCCAAGGGTGTAGATGTCGGTCATTCTTTAGTTTCTACAACAAACATAGATATTCGCGAATTTTTAAGTGGCAAACTCATACTACCGGTTGATGTGGTCGCCAAAAATGGTGATGTAACAAGTGTTAAAGAAATAGACCAAGTGAGAGACGGTGACGTCATAGTCGATGTTGGCCCCAAATCAATAAGCAACTTACAAAAAGAGGTTAATGATTCCAAATTTGTTCTTTGGAATGGACCACTTGGTAACTACGAACTTGGTTTTAAGCAAGGAACAGATGATCTTGCTAAGTGTATTGCAGAGTCCCCCGCAACAACTATTGTAGGTGGAGGGGACACTGTCGCGTCTATTTCAGAGCTTAAACTAAATGAAAAATTTACATTTGTTTCAACCGGAGGAGGCGCAATGCTTGATTTCCTTGCGAATGAAACTCTTCCGGGTATAGAAGCTTTAAATGGCAAATAAAAAAGCGAACCTGTGTTCGCTACCTAGATAGAACTTTATTCTTCACTGATTTCGAAAGCGCGACTACCCGTGTCCAAAACATAAAAATGATTCCTGCAATTGAAGTGAGGATGCTTCCACCCAGGTACATCTGTTCGGGTACTTCACCAATTGAGCCTACTACGTCATGCATAGGTACTCCTTGTGAATGTTTGTGATAAAAAATCTTTGTACACAATACGTTCTTTCTCTATTATAGCAAATTGATTGTTTTGTATTATTTATTTATTTCCTTTTTGATCTTCTCTCCTACCTCGTGCATCTTCTCGTCATTTTCGTATTTTTTTGTTGCCCATCCCTTTAAGTTGTCATTATTAAATCGGGGTATGAGGTGAATATGGAAATGGGGTACATCAATCCCTACCACAGAGACTATTACATAATCTGCGCCAGTTCCTTCCTTCACAGCTTGCATTAAGATCTTTGATTTTAGAAATAACTTTTGGACAAGATCGTCAGGAGTCGCGATCATGTTTTCGTGGTGCTCTTTTGGTATTACAAGTAAATGTCCAACATTCACTGGGTTAATATCGAGGAAGGATATAGAGGATTCGTCCTCGGAGACAACCTCTGCGGGAATTTCTTTTCTAACAATTTTACAGAATATGCAATTGGGATTTTCCATATTGAGATTCTATTAGTTCAGACAATATTAGGCAAGGATGTGGAAGCCGTAGTTTCAGGTATTCGATGTTAATATATCCGTCATGGTTAAAAAGGATTACCAATTACGAAAAGAGGTAGAAGCATTTGGCCCTTACCCTGCAATTTTGCAGAAATTATTATTCCATCGGGGCATAAGTAGGGAAGATTTGGCAGAATCCTTTTTGAAGCCTGAGTACGGGCATCTTCATGATCCATATCTTATGAAAGACATGGACAAAGCTGTGGAACGTATATTTAAAGCAATAAGTAATGACGAAAAGATAGTTGTATACAGTGACTATGACGCCGACGGCATTCCCGGGGGTGTAATGATGAAAGAGTTTTTCGATAAAATTGGGTACAAGAGTGCCACAAACTATATTCCCCACAGACACGATGAAGGTTTTGGCTTAAATGTGGATGCAATAAACGAGTTTAAAAATGATGGAGTAACCTTGGTTATAACGCTTGATTGCGGCATAGCTGATGTGGAGGCGGTCAAGCTTGCAAACAAGCTTCGAATTAGCGTTATTATCACAGATCACCATGAACCAGGAGCGATTCTTCCGGAAGCATTTGCCATACTTGATCCCAAGCAAGCAAATTGTAACTACCCTGACAAAAATCTCTGTGGCACTGCAGTTGCTTTCAAGCTTATCCAAGGAATACTTGGAAAAGATAGATTCGGGTTGAAGGTGGGGCACGAAAAGTGGTTCCTTGATCTTGTTGGAATTGCGACATTGTCAGACATGGTTCCGCTTGTTGGTGAGAACAGAGTGTTCGCATATTACGGACTTATGGTTTTACAGAAATCTAGACGCCCAGGACTTTCTCGGCTTTGGTGGAAACTGGGAGTTAGCCAGCAATTCATTTCAGAAGATGATATTGGTTTTACTCTCGCTCCTCGTATCAATGCCGCATCTCGTATGGGTGAACCCATGGATGCCTTCAAGCTTCTTGCAACACTCGATCGCACAGAAGCAGATGAGGCAGCTGATCACTTGAATCGTATTAACGACGAACGCAAAGGAGTGGTCGCAAGTATGGTAAAAGATATTAAGAAGCATCTTCGAGAGAGAAGAGATAATGGCACACTGCAACCCATAATTGTAATAGGTAATCCAGAGTGGAAGCCGTCACTTCTCGGTCTTGCGGCAAACTCAGTTGTAGAAGAATTTAATCGTCCAGTATTTCTCTGGGGCAGAAATGGAGACAATACTCTTAAAGGGTCTTGTCGTTCGGCTCAAGGTGTTAATCTAGTTAAGCTCATGGAAAGTAGTAAGGATTCTTTTATACAATTTGGTGGGCACAAAATGGCTGGAGGATTTGCCATAACAAACGAAAAAGTGCATACACTTGAGAGTGATTTAAATAAGTTTTCAGATGTTATTAAAGATGAGGATGAAATAAATTGGTTCGATGCTCTTCTTTTACTTGATGACCTTGAGAGTACACACCAGCAAGTGTTGCGCCTCGCACCCTTTGGTGTCGGCAACGAAAAGCCACTTTTTATGCTCGAAGGAGTAACCCCAAGCTCCGTGAAGCAGTTTGGTAAGGAGAAAAATCATTTGGAGCTTACTTTTTTGGATAAAGAAGGAAAGGAGGTGAGAGCAATAAGCTTTTTTGTGAAACCAGAAAGTTTCACAAATGTGCCAGAAATAGATAAAAAAGTGAATCTCCTAGCCACAATTGAGAAAAGCACTTTTAGGAATAAAACTGAGTTACGACTGCGTATTGTTGACATTATTTAGTTATCTAGTATAATTATTACCTGGGATAGCAAGACACTCTTGCGACTGATCCGGCAGTTCCGGAAGTACATTGTAAAGAAAGGACAAACGATGAAAACTATCATCGACGCAGGATCGGCCAAATTGGCTGGCTTGCAAATCGACACCCTCTCGAAGTATCGGGCAGGGCAACTCACCCTCGATCACTGGGAGCGTTTCAACAACCTCTCTCCGGAGGATCGGGAAGCACGTTTCGGCGGCTCGTTGAACCCGGAGCCCAAAGCTTCAGCTGAACCGACCAAAAAGTTCGCCCTCCTCGTAGACCTCGGCACTATCACGGTGCCCGATGGTTACGACCATGCGACTCAGCTCGCCAAGTTCATCAAGAAGAACCGCAAAAAGTTCTACGGCGTCAACGATAACATCACCGACGAGAACTTCCCGAACCCGAGCCGAGTGTTGAAGCCAGGGCAAAAGCTCCGTGTTCGTGCGTTCAAGCAGGTTGTTCCCGGAACCACTACGTCCGAGGAGCGAATGAAGTTTCTCACTACTCAGAACGCGGTGCACACCGGCGCCCAGGGTGCAAGCCTTGTCTTCGAGACTAAGCGTAACCAACTGCCAAAGGGCAAATGGTATTCTTCCTTCGATCAGCCTGATCGTCTCTGGACCGATGCCGACGGCTGCCACAGGGTGCCGCGCGTGTACTGCCGCTCGGGCGGTGACTTCAAGTTCGACCTTAGCTTCTTCGAGTCTGTTTGGGACGAGTACGACACTTTCTTCTGCTTCTGCGACATCGAGTAGTCCTTGGAAACTTGGACACCCAGTTAGTTCTTTGGTTTTTAGTTGACTGGCCCCGATTAATTTCGCGGGTCTTTTTGTTATAATTCGCTGATGCAAATAAAAATCTATACAGATGGTGCCGCTCGTGGCAACCCCGGCTCGGGCGGCTGGGGGGCGATTGTTGTAAGTGGTACTGTTACAGAACTTGGGGGCAGGGAAGATCATACTACAAACAATAGAATGGAACTTCTGGCAGTCATAGAGTCTCTAAACTTTGTTTACAAAGTACAAAAAACTAGAAATAAAAAGTTAACAATTTACACTGATTCAAGTTATGTTTTAAAAGGCGCAAGTATTTGGATTCATGGTTGGCAAAATACTGGTTGGAAGACTAAAGCAAAGCAGGATGTTTTAAACAAAGATCTGTGGCAGAGATACCTGCAAGTTGCAAGTGGTCTAAGTATCGACTGGCAGCTTCTTCCTGGGCACTCTGGAATTTCTGCAAATGAGCGTTGTGACGAAATAGCCACCACTTTCGCGGATGGGAAAAGACTTGACCTTTATTCGGGCGCACTTACAAACTATAAAATAGACCTTTCGGTATCTCTTGGTTCTCAAGCCAAAAGCTCGAAGTCAAAATCTCCACGCTCTACAAAGCCGGCGTATTCCTATGTAAGTTTCGTAAATGGAATGGCCAAAACTCATAAGACATGGAGTGAGTGCGAAGCTCGTGTCAAAGGTGTAAGTAATGCCAAATTCAAGAAAGCCCTTTCCCGCGAGGAAGAAATGGCTATAATCGCTGGATGGACTGGGGTATAGATAAGCGCCCAAATTTCCTAAAATTATCAAGCTTAAAGCTTGGGGTAGGGTTTATTTTTAGGGATCCGTTTGTGCTTTGGAGTGTTTCATTTCTTGCGGCAGTTTTTATATCCTCTTTTGCGGACTTCAATTATCCAGTCATTTTGTTTGTTGCATTGCTTGGGGTAGTAATATTTCTTTACTCAATATTTTTTATACCAGTTGATTCAAGAAAAGTATTTATTTTAGTATCAGTTAGTTTTATTGTGCTCTCGCTCGGTCTTACGAGATTTGAACTTAAAGACAATCACAAAGACGGTATTTTGTTGTCTTCGGTCGGAGGCCCTACTTCATTGCAAGGGGTAATAGTTGAAGAACCGATATATAAAAATTCTTATAGACAGTATGTAATCAAAACAGCTGATGATGATAAGATTCTTGTACGAGGAAGTGTTTATCCAGAATACAAGTACGGTGACAAAATAATATTTGAAGGGAAGCTCGAGAAGCCAGAACCCTTTGAGAATGCTCGAGGTGAAGTGTTTGATTATCCGGCTTATCTTGCAATGGATGATATATATTTTGTTATGTCATTTGCAAGCGGAGAGTTTGTGACAAGTGGGGAAGGTAATTTTATTAAAGAAAAGTTGGTTGCTCTCAAAGGAGCTTTTATAACTGCTATAGAAGAAAACATTCGTGAGCCCGCCTCGTCACTACTTGGCGGCATACTACTTGGCATTGAGGATTCAATGGGCAAAGATCTTGAAGATGCTTTTCGCACCACAGGGGTAATCCATATTATTGTACTCTCTGGGTACAACATTACTCTTGTTGTAGATGCTATTTACTGGGTCTTGTCTAGGATTCGCGCTCTATCACAGAGGACTATTTTTATTGCTGAAGTTCTCGGTATTTTACTCTTTGTTCTAATGGTTGGAGGATCCCCGTCTGTAGTGAGAGCTGCTCTTATGGCAACTCTTGTTTTACTTGCGAGAACTACTGGCAGAACTTACATGGTTGCAAGGGCACTACTTATTACTGCAGTTGCTATGGTTATTTGGAATCCAAAAACTCTTGTGTTTGATACAGGATTTGAGCTTTCATTTCTAGCTACTATTGCAATTATTTGGATAGCACCATTTGTGAAAGCAAAACTTGGCTGGATTACGGAGAAGTTGGGACTAAGAGCAATTATTGCAGATACTTTATCTACACAAGTTTTTGTTTTACCACTCCTTCTGCACAAAATGGGACTTTTATCTGTTGTTTCACTTTTTTCAAATATATTAGTATTGCCTGTAATACCTGTTTCAATGTTTTTCGGTTTCTTCACAGGACTTTTGGGAATGTTTTCCTCAATTCTTGCATTTCCATTTGCGATTATCTCACAAATTCTTCTTTCCTACATTATAAAAATTATAGAAATACTGGCAGAAGTCCCATATGCAGCAGTAAGTATCAGCTACTTCCCCGCATATCTAATGTGGATTGTATATTTTGTATATGGATTTCTAATATTGAAAATTGTAAAAAATAAGAAACAAAAAAGCAGCCGTAGTTAAACATTTATATAAAAACTAGAGTAATCTAGCTAGTTCCCAAAAGCATCTTGGCAGCAGTTTCAATAAGTGGAAGGAGAGAATTTAAAGTTTGCTCATTACTCTGTGCCCATATTTCCCAAGCATGCTGGCCTGGTTCGTTATTGCCTTTGCGTGTTACGCCTATCTGATGAAATGGATTAAGTTTAGCTTCCTTTAATATTTTTTCGATAGCATTGTTATATGCAAAACATTCTTTCTTGGTGTTTCCATCAAACAAGATCATAAAATTCTTATCAGGGTATGGTTTTTCAACTCGCAGGTTTACAGAAATTCTCTCTATATCAGGTTGGTTTTCAGGGTTCCTCATTTCTATTTCGTGGCTTCATCAAAATTCTTTTCCACCACAGACCAATTCAGATTTGCGAAAAAGTCTTCCACGTACTGCTTCTTTCCCGAAGGTTGGTAATCATACACGAACGAATGTTCCCACATATCAATACCCAATACCCATTTCAGTCCATTCAGATGTCCGAGATGCTGTTCGTCAACCCACTGCGTTAGAAGCTGGTTCGATATAGGGTCAAAGTATAGTATTGCCCAACCTATGCCGCGAGTGAGAGCGATTGCTTTAAACATATTAGTGAAAGAATCTAATGATCCGTATTGTTTCTCAATTTCTTTTTTCAGCTTGCCATCAGAAATTTCTTTCGGCCCTCCTTCAAGGAAACGAAAGTAATGTTCGTGGTTGCGCATGCCATCGAATTCAAAAGCAAATCTTCTTTGCAGTTCGCCAAGGGCATATGCATGTTTCAGAGAATCCTCTTTATATTCAGCAATTTTTTCAAGTATCAAATTTGAATTTTTTACATACCCAGAATAGAGTTTCAAGTGCTCCTCAATATTTTTTGCTGATATCCCTTTTAATTCGGGAATCTCAAATTTTTGTTCTTCAAATTTAGTCATGACTATAAGATAAGTAATAATTTACTATTATAACAAAATCGCCATCACAACACTCTAAAGTGTGATGGCGTTTACCACTTGATCTACGTTCTGTTGGCTGCGCGCATCGCAGCGGGGTGCTTTTTCTTCCTATTTTTTCTGGCTTTAGGCTGGTCTAAGAATTTGACAATAATTTTCCCAGTCTTTTTGTCATGCCTAATGTAGATTCTTCCTGCTCTCTTTTTAGTAGGTTCTTTAAGAATTACTGTCGTGGAGTTTGGACCCTTCTTTCCTCTGAGGTCAACTCGCTTACGTCTACGGACTAAATGTGCATCACCAGCTCCACTTCCACCCCTGTATCTATAATAGTGGGCCGCTCTTTTCAGGTGCTCTCGCGTGAACATTCTTTCTCCTGGTTGGGTTCTAGCTTCAGAATACTCTATATGTTTATATAATAAAAGCGTGGACTATATTAGGAAAAACATTACAAAAGTTCTCTTATTGGTTCTTATACTCACCAATGTTTTCATTTGGTTAGCTGTATTTGAGTCAAAACCAGGGAAGTATGCACAAGTATCTTTCCTTGATGTTGGGCAAGGGGACGCGATTCTTATTACAGCATCAAATCGCAACCAAATTCTCATAGATGCTGGCCGCGATAAGAAAGTTCTACGTGAGCTTGGCAAGGTTATGCCGTTTTTTGATCGATCTATTGACGTTTTGATTGAGACCCATCCTGATGCAGATCATATTGGTGGCATGCCAGAAGTTGTGAAGAGATACAGTGTGGCAAACTTCCTAGAGCCAGGAGTTGAATCTGAGAATTCTATAGATGATGAGCTCGAAAGGAGAATAAATATAAAAGGGGTAGAGAGTACTCTTGCGCGTAGTGGCCAGATTATCAATTTGGGCGATGGATCATTCTTACGCATACTTTTCCCAGATCGGGATGTTTCTCTACTTGAAACAAATGATGCTTCAATAGTTGCGCAGTATTTTTTCGGTGATACATGCTTTTTCCTTACCGGAGACTCACCAATAAAGATAGAAGAGTACTTGGTAAATTTGTACGGAGAAAGTCTTAAGTGCGATGTTTTAAAAGCTGGACATCATGGCTCGCGCACATCAACTGGTGATACTTTATTGAAAGCGTTGGACCCAAACATCGCTATAGTATCTGCCGGACAAGATAATACATATGGTCACCCACACGCAGAAGTTCTCGAGCGTCTCAAGCAAGCAGATGTAGAAATTCTTAGTACGATTGAGCACGGCACAATTCATCTAGTTTCTGATGGGAAAAAGATTTGGAAGAAGTAATAAATAACAAAAAGTGCGGGTGTCATTTGATCACTCGCACTCTATAACTACGCACTCTATAGCGGCGCACGGGAGGGATTTTCTTCCTTTTCCTCATGACAAAGGTTTCAGATGCACGCCATATATCTAAGTTACATTCTTTACAAAAACCTATATCCCAGAGTTTGTAGCCATCGTTTTTTTCTTCAACAATGAGCGAGGAACTACAATAAGGACAATGGCTTTTTAATGAAAATATTTTTCTCCATCCTACACGGATTTTGTGTCCCAAAGACCACAACTTCCTCTCAATCGAGAGCATCCTTTCTTGTAGGCGCATTGCGACCTCTCGGTTTGTGAATTTTGCTTTCTATAATTGAATATACTCTGTTTTGTACTAAAGTCGAGAGTAAAAGTGGTGGGAAAACAGATTGTGCACGAGAGGGTTTATATAATCTTAGCTTTTTTGAGAGTGACAAACGCTCCTTGTTTCTGAATAGTTTTGAGACCTCTTGCAGAAACTGTAATGAGAATTGATTTTTTGAGTTCAGGAACGTAGATCCTTTTTTTCTGAAGGTTAGGATATTTTCGAGTTTTGCCAGTAGGGTTGAATTGGGTAGCACGAGTTCTGTTGGAGTACCCGCCACTCATTATGGAACCCTTGCCTGAGATAACACATACTTTAGCCATAGTGGGAAGATATTAGCATCGGTATGTAACAAAGTCAAAATGTTAAACACCGAGTGTTTAACATGATACTTTTCACATATGACTAGCATCACTGTGTTAATATGTGAGTATGGAACTCGCTTTCTCAATAATAATTCTAATAATGTCAGTGGTTATCCACGAGGTTGCCCATGGGTATGCTGCCAACTGGCTAGGGGACAAGACCGCAGAATACGAAGGCAGATTAACCCTCAATCCGCTGAAACACCTCGATCCTGTAGGCTCGGTTGTCGTTCCACTTATTTCATACACTCTCGGTGGATTTATAATTGGCTGGGCAAAACCTGTGCCGTTTAATCCATACAACCTGACCAAAAAACCATGGGGCCTGCCTGCGCAGGCAGGTGAGGCCATTGTTGCGGCAGCTGGACCAATATCGAATCTGCTTCTTGCAGTGTTTTTTGGATTCCTAGTAAGATTTTCTCCTGTGGGTTTTCTACCAGACTCGTTTATTAGTATCTCTATTTCTATAGTTCTTATTAATATTGTTCTTGCTGTTTTTAACCTCATCCCTATACCACCACTTGATGGGTCTAAAATACTTTTCTCCTTCTTACCGTTCCAGTCGAAAGCTCGGGTATTTCTAGAAAGTTACGGACTGATCTTTGTTTTTATATTCATTTTCTTTTTGTGGGATGTGATAAGCCCAATTGTTGTACAGCTTTTCACTCTTATTACCGGGTTATCATAAAAAGCATAAGAACCAGCAAATTATACGTGCCCTGCAAATGTTGCGAATAGAGTGTTATTCGTAACATTCATACCTACCTACCGGAAGGAAGAAATGCACATTCATCCGTATGTTCGTATATGAATGCTAAATTGCACAATACAATGTCGTATGCTAACATAGCCCACACTTACATATGAGCACAATAAACCAACTGGTTAAAAGAAAAAGGAAAAAGATAAGTCGAAAATCCAAGTCGATTGCTTTGACGCGCGGGTTCAATACTCTAAAGAACCGCCCAGTATTTTACTTTGCTCCATTTAAGCGGGGAGTATGCACCAAAGTGACTACAAAGACTCCTAAGAAACCAAACTCAGCTATTCGTAAGATCGCCCGCGTTCGGCTCACCAACGGTCTTGAAGTGACGGCTTATGTCCCAGGTATGGGTCACAATCTTCAAGAGCACTCAGTAGTTACTATAAAAGGGGGTCGTGTAAAAGACGTTGGACTCAGATACTCTATTGTTCGAGGACGACTTGACGCTACAGGAGTGGAGACTCGCCGAAAGGGTCGTAGCCAATACGGAACGAAGAAACCTAAGAAATCATAAAATATTTAATTATTCGTATTTATTCGAAGATTTGTATAATTCGTATATTCGTATAACACATGCGTCGTAAAGTCAAAAACAGAAATATTGTCGGTCCAGACCTAACATACAGTTCACCAAAAGTTGGTAAGTTTATTAACTATGTAATGGAAAGTGGTAAGAAAAATACTGCTCGCAAAGTTGTTTACGAGGCCCTCACTATTATTAAAGAGAAGGAGAAAGTAGAAGATCCAATAGAAGTTCTAGATACCGCACTTAAGAATGCAAGCCCAACTATGGAAGTTAGATCAAGGCGAGTGGGAGGTGCGAACTACCAAATCCCTCGCGAAGTTCGCCCAGAGCGCCGCTTAGCACTTGGTATGAAGTGGATTATAGAAGCAGCACGCGCAAAGAAAGGTCAAGCAATGAGAGAAAGACTTGCTGACGAGATAATCCTTGCTTCGAAGAACGAAGGAGGCGCAGTAAAGAAAAGAGAGAACACTCACAAAATGGCAGAAGCAAACAAGGCCTTCGCCCATTTTGCCTGGTAATTCGGTGTCGTAGGCGACCGAATTCCAGCTGCAAAATGGAGCGTCCAGACTTTTGTTTTCAGAACAAAAGTCTGGAAACCATTTCTATAATAAAATCAAAAACTCCAGGTAGTCTGGAGTTTTTTGATTGGTGTTTATTCTAGGAAATTTATATTAAAACCTCGTTCACCCAATCTATGCCATGGCGTAGATTGGGGGGTTGGGGTAAAATGTGAAATATATGAAAAAGAGAAGAAATTATAAAGGAGTGCCGGTAAATGCCATTGGTATTCCAATATTTAATCTACAAAAGAAGCCAGTCGCAAGGTTTCCAAAAAATAAAAATAAAAGTTTATATAACTATTCATTTTCCTCTCCTTTTGACAAAAAGCATCCAAAGAACCTCATTGTTATGTACGACATTCCACATGAGTTTAAAAAGGAAAGAGATTGGCTTCGACGGCACCTGGTGAAATTTGAGTATGTAATGATTCAAAAAAGTGTTTGGGTTGGTCCGTCACCGTTACCTAAAGAGTTTCTCATCTATCTTAAAGAAATAAATATTGGTAATAATTTGAAAACATTCAAACTTTCTAAACCCTTTAATTCTTAGTTTCCTAATATCAGCCATAGCGTATATAGACGGAGTGGTTATAAAAAACTCCGACCGCGGTACGGTTCGGAGCCTACGACAACGACCCAATTATTTGGATGCCGGTTGCTGTCTACCAACTGTATTCATCTTGCATATGATCGAGTAGCTGTCACCGCATACTCGGAAGAGGTCACCACTCATGTTTTCCAGGTCATCAACATTCAATGAAAATGGATTTAACTGCCGAAAGATCAGGATTTCCTCTCTAGTAAGCATTTCTCCACTCTCTATGCGCCTTGCGATGAAAGAATCTTGATATTGCCGAGCAGAATCAGTAGGTGGCTGTACGCTCTGTCCCCACATATTAGCTCCTTACTATTTTTGAGCACGGGCCCATGGCATAGCTGCCTTGATGTAAGAAAGTGTACAAATGTTGCCGCTCGTACTATGTCATATGAAGGAATAAAGTCAATTTTCTAAAATTACCCCTAATTCTGTTGCTCATTTCCACATGTTCATATATAGTATTGCCATTCTGGCCTTCGGGCTTTTATTTTTAATTTTTTATGGAACCCGAGTAGCAGAGCAAAGCTCGTTACGGGGCAAGCGAGACTAAACAACTAACATGGAACGCGACTATCCACTAGAACGTGTCAGAAACTTCGGAATCATAGCCCACATTGATGCTGGTAAGACCACCACATCTGAGCGGGTTTTGTATTACACAGGTTCTCAGCACAAGATTGGAGAAGTGCACGAAGGAGACACTACTACAGACTGGATGGAACAAGAGCGTGAAAGAGGGATCACCATCACCGCAGCCGCTATTACATGCTTTTGGGCACCCACATATCTTTCTGCCGATGAACGCAAAAAGACAGAAAACAAATATCGTTTCAATGTCATAGACACACCCGGTCACATCGACTTCACAGTAGAGGTCAAGCGTTCGCTTCGAGTTCTCGATGGTGCGGTTGTAGTGTTTGACGGAGTTGCAGGTGTAGAGCCTCAGTCAGAGACCAACTGGCGTTATGCAGAAGAAGCTCAAGTTCCTAGAATTTGCTTTATAAACAAGTTAGACAGAACTGGTGCAAGTTTTGAGCGTTCATACAAATCGATTCTCGATAGACTTTCGAAGAAAGCAGTGCGAATGCAGATCCCACTTGGTGAAGAAGACGCACACGAAGGTGTGATCGATCTTCTCAAGATGAAGATGTACAAGTTTGAAGGTGAGCTTGGCCGTGATGTAGTTGAACACGATATCCCAGCTGAACTCAAGGCTGATGCGGATAAGTATCGTCATGAGCTTGTAGAGAGAATCGTAGAAAACGATGACGGCCTAATGAGCGCGTATCTAGAAGGTCGTGAAGTAGCACTCGAAGATTTAAAGAAGACATTGCGTAAAGCTGTTATCGAAAACAAAATTTTTCCTGTTTTTACAGGCTCTGCTCTCAAGAACAAAGGTGTACAACTAGTGCTTGACTCAGTTGTAGACTATCTTCCATCTCCACTCGATATCCCACCAATCAAAGGAGTGGATCCTCGCAATGGTGAAGAAGTAATACGCCATGCATCAGACACGGATCCCTTCGCGGCCCTTGCTTTCAAACTTCAAGCAGATCCATTTGTCGGTCAACTCACATTTTTCCGAGTATACTCGGGAACAATCGAGGCTGGAACATATTTATATAATTCAACCACAGGTGAGAAGGAGCGCCTTGGCCGCATAGTGCGTCTCCAGGCAAATGATCGTGAAGAGGTGAAGAAAGTTTACGCTGGAGAGATTGCAGCCGCAGTAGGACTCAAAAATGCTAAAACATCTCACACTTTTTGCGATGAAGACCATCCTATAATCCTCGATCAGATTACATTTCCAGAACCCGTTATCTCACTGCGTATTGAACCTAAGACCAAAGCTGATCAGGAGAAGATGGGACTTGCGCTCAAACGTCTTTCAGACGAGGACCCAACATTTAGAATCAAGTCAGACCAAGAGACTGGTGAAACAGTGATCATGGGAATGGGAGAGCTACATCTTGAGATCATTGTTGACCGAATGAAGCGGGAGTTCAGCGTTGAAGCAAATGTTGGTAAGCCACAAGTGGCCTACAAGGAAACAATCATGGGTGAGGCAGAGGTTGAGAACAAGTACATCAAGCAGTCAGGAGGTAAGGGTCAGTATGGTCACGTTAGAATAACTATCAAGCCTCTTGAGAAAAGAGATCCAGAAGCGAAAGTTCCTAAGAATGTCAAAATTTCTGAAGGCTTTGAGTTTATAGACTCGATTAAAGGAGGTGTTATCCCACAAGAGTTCATCCCAGCTGTTGAGAAGGGAGTTAAGGAAGCGATGGAGCGTGGGGTTACTGCTGGATACAAAATGACAGATATTTCATGTGAGCTAACGTTTGGAAGTTATCACGATGTTGACTCCTCAGAAATCGCTTACAAGATAGCAGCATCACAAGCTTTCCAGGAAGCTGCAAGAAAAGCAAAGCCAGTTATTCTTGAACCAATTATGAAAGTAGAAGTGGTGGTACCAGACAAGTTCATGGGTGACATCACAGGAAACCTATCGTCACGTCGTGGCCAAGTGGAAGGTATGGAAGAGCGTGGAGAGCTAAAAGTCATTCGTGCCAAGGTTCCTCTGGCAGAAATGTTTGGCTATGTAACAAGTCTCCGATCAATGACCGAAGGTCGTGGATCTTCTACCATGGAATTCGATCACTACGAGGTGGTACCGGCTAACGTGGCGTTATCTATTATTGAATCTAGGAAATAAAATAAGTTACTACTCGTAGTATTACCACTTCTCGCCCCGTACGAAATCCGCCGCTTATCTGTGGTAGTTATTGACTTATGGAGTATTAGTCTGTATAATTTACAAAGATTTAGAACCTCTAATGGGAGGCAACATGTTTTATTGGTGGGAGCGAACTTGGGAAGAAACAGATATAAGAATTTTCTTAGGAATGTTTGTCTTTCTCGGCTGGGTTTATTCCTTCTTCGCTTTTATTCACCGGGGGAGTGATATTCATAATGATTTTTATGGTTTGGTGCTTGTTTTTGGTTTTGCATTATTCTGGGGCCTACTTTCTTTTTCAGCTTCTTGGAGTGTCTATCCGCGCAAGATGGCTCCGTTCCTCCTAGCTGCTCCATTTGTTGGGCTCATCATGGGTCTTGTTCCTTACCTGCTTACATACATAATTATACAAATTGCAGGGACGTAGAAAATTTGCAGCAGTAACTTCAAGTACACTCCACGATGATATCGTGGTTTTTTCATATAAAAAATTACTAAATAAAAATCTCCCGCTTCTCGAGTAGAGAATGGGAGATGCGGATTGAGGTTAATCTTTGATAGGAACTTCATCAGTGCTACTCGCTCCGAAGATTCGTACGGGGTCTGCATTTTCCTGTCTTGAAAGATTTATCTCGTACTGATACAACAATGTGGGCAAAAGATATTTTTGAAGAAACTTTGCAAGGAGAGCAAGTTTCTCCTCTGGCGATTTGCCGAATGAATATATTGGCCCCCACAAATCTTCTTCGAAGAAAAGAGTTGCTTCGAAATATTCACTAGACACTATTGTCTCATGTGCCTTGCCACCTTTCTCATGACCTTCGTGTGTTTTACCATTGAGTTTAAGATGGTTTAGGATAATACCAGTAAGTGCAAAAAGATAGTCACTCCACTTAAGCTCGCTATGTTCAGTTCCAATCAAAAGCATTTCTCTACTTGCTTTTTCGAGCAGATGCTGCCTCTGCATTTCGCGTCTTTGCCATGCTGGCATTGTATTCGGCATTCGCCTCTCCTTTGGATGTAGGTACTTCTTGATCGAGCCTATCACTCAAGTTTAAAAAAATCAATAAAAAGTTGACAAGTATAGAACTTTATTTTACTCTTTCTCATAGAATGAATCCTTGGAGGAAGAGTGAAAGGAACGAGGGCAAGCCAGATAGAAGCCAAAGCAAGAAGCTTGGCAGGTTCAATACACCACCTTCTTGAGCGTGGCGAAGGACTAGTTGTAAATGTCCATATATCGAAACGTGTTAGTTCTCGAATTCAAGTAAGGGACGGCAGAATGAAATCTACTCGCCGTACGGAAGGACAGTTAGCCAATAGTGAGTGGAAACGTTTATTGAAACTTAGCCACAAGTTGTCTACTCAACTCTGGAAAGAGAAGGGAATAAATCCTATGTGTGACCTTGTAGCTATGCTTGCCAGAAACGGAAATAAACCTGTTCTGATTGGGAATATATGGACGAATTGGCCCGCTAGTCTTGGGTTTTGGTCTTTTCGAGATAGATTGAACGCTCTAATTCGTGACGAAGGAATGATGGTTCGTTTGCAGTACCTCAATCGTGACGACAGGCGAGTTAAATTTTTTAGGGTCAAGTAACTGCACGGTATTTTATATGATGGCCGTGTTTTTTATACCTAGACTTTTCTTGATTTACCTGTAATCTCAAAAAAAGAAGCTCACTTACAATCTGCCACCAAGGTTCTTCATGACTTATATTTCGGAGGGAGATCGTCGGTTCTGGCAAAGGAAGTACCCAGAGTTGACTGACCCGAAGAGATGGGATGATAAAGTCTGGAAAAGTGTAAAAATTGGAATGCACGCATCTCCAAATGCTTTGATAGCAGAAGTACGAGAAAAAGGTTTTGAAGTGGGAGAAGAAACTGTGCACATCTTACATAGTGTTACTTCAGAACCACGAACAGTTGAGCTCGTTCGTATGGAGAAGTGGAATATCACTCGCTGCATCACGCCAGGCATTGATGAGGATTGGTTGGCGAGACATCTCCCGATCTTTGGTCTAGAACCTGCAAACCCAGAAATTGCACTTGCACTACGCATGGACTACAGCGATCAGCCAGAAGGTGAAGAATTGGGAGTAGTTGTGGAAGATGCAAGAATTTGGCAGTTCGATCCTTCAGAGCTAGTCCATACAGGTGAGGCTCGTCCAGGTATAATTTCACTAAAAAATCTGAAGGGAAGTAAGCAAGTGAGAATCTGGACGGGGGATTACACTTCTGCTCCATGGAATTTTGCCCCAGTGTATGATTGGGTCTTTGCTCGAGTAACTCCAAGATGACCATATATTGTCTTGGTTTTTTGTTTTCGTAGTGATCTTTTCCTCAACATAGAGTATTCTGGAGCGAGAGGCTTTCATCCCAAAATGGAGGCAGATATGTCAAAGAAACTTCGTAAGCAAGTATTGGGCGAGGCTACAACAGTTGTGCGTCGCGTAACATCCGTGCCACAGCGTGAGCTAGCAGAGTCAATAGGGATTGATATAAGCAATTGCACAATTGAAAATGCAAAACCAGTTATTGCTAATCGGCTTAGAGACGAGGCTTGGGAACTTGTAGAAAGGAACAGAATAGTTCCAGGATTAAAGTGTCTTTGTGATGGCGTACCATGCATTGTACAAAAGATTGGTAGTACAGCCCGCGGGTGGGGTAACCCTGGTGCGATAGTTGTAGTTCGTAAGCTTACTGAGCGTCCATGGACCGGCCATGTACGTCCATCGAGACTTACTGAATTCGATTACTCTCACCCAGTTTCCGTCGAGCCTAGAACCGCTGCCCCATAATTTAGGAGCAGCTTTTTTCTTACCTGTTTTTGATTGAACAACTGCAATTCTCCAAGGATCTTTGGATAATTTTCGTTATCCCGTTTTCATCCCCAGGATATTCACGATTTTTTAACCTTAAGTTTGACTATTCTACGCTCTCTGTTATGATGTTTCTCACGCTTTTCTCGATAGTAGTTTTTGGCTTTCCACGCTAGTTGCGGGACGAAACTTGGCCAAAATTTGCAATCAGTTGAGGCGATACTGTCCTTGCTTTGACAGGGAATTTTTTGTTTATAAAAAGCATTATTAAAAGAAATTATTATTAGTAGCTCATTTGTATTAGTTGCTTCGGTCCGCTCGTTCTCGCGCAGCGAACCAAAGTAGTTATTACCACATTATTATGGCAGATTCACAAGCGTTTGATCGTTCCAAGCCTCACGTAAACGTGGGAACAATTGGTCATGTCGACCACGGCAAGACGACTCTCACAGCAAGTATTCTTCACATCCTTGATATGAACAAGGATAAGGGATATGGAGCTCGTGTAGAAGCTATAGACAAGATTGATAGTGCCCCAGAAGAGAAGGCCCGCGGTATTACTATCGCTCTTCACCACTCAGAGTACTGGACCCCAAATCGTCACTACGCGCACATTGATGCTCCAGGTCACGCCGACTATATAAAGAACATGATTACAGGTGCTGCCCAGATGGACGGCGCAGTACTCGTGGTTGCCGCAACTGACGGTGTTATGCCTCAGACTCGTGAGCACGTTCTACTTGCTCGCCAGGTTGGAGTGCCCAAGATCATAGTGTTTCTTAACAAGTGCGACATGGTTCCTGATAAAGAGCTTATAGATCTCGTGGAAGAAGAGGTTCGTGAACTTCTCACAAAGCAAGGTTTTGATGGTGCTAATACTCCGATTATCCGTGGTTCAGGTCTCAAGGCACTTGAAGCTAAAGCAGCGGATGACGAGTGGGCAATGAAAGTAATGGAACTTGTAAACACGCTCGATACTTTCATTCCAATGCCAGTTCGAGAAATCGACAAAGCATTCCTTATGCCAGTTGAAGACATCTTCTCTATTGAAGGTCGAGGCACGGTGGTAACAGGAAGAATTGAGAGAGGTCAAGTGAAGGTGAACGAAGAGATTGAGGTTATCGGTCTCAAGGACACTGCAAAGACTGTAGTCACAGGTATCGAAATGTTCAATAAGCAGCTCGATTCAGGTATGGCTGGAGACAATGCTGGTATTCTTCTCCGAGGATTGAAAAAGGAGGACATTACACGTGGTCAGGTTCTTGCAAAGCCAGGTTCAGTTACACCTCATACGGAGTTTGAATCAGAGGTCTACATCTTGAAGAAGGAAGAAGGCGGACGCCACACGCCATTCTTTACTGGTTACAAACCACAATTCTATGTTAGAACTACAGACGTTACAGGTGAAGTAACTTTGCCTGAGAAAGTAGAAATGGTTATGCCAGGAGACACAGTTACATTCAAGGTCAAACTTGTAGCTCCAGTTGCGCTTGAAGCTCAACAGAGATTTGCTATCCGAGAGGGTGGTAAGACTGTTGGAGCAGGGGTGGTTACGAAGATAACGGCTTAACAAGTTGAGAAGTTTAATAAGTTGTATAAATTTAATAAGTTTGAATTCAAAACTTATTAAACTTATAAGCACTAGCCAAGTCAGGCAGATGCGGAACTTATGTAACTTAATAACTAGTTCATTACATGCCCAAAGCAAAAATAAAAAAAGAAGCTCCTAAGAAAAAGAAAAGTGACTCCAAGGTGAGTAAGGCTAAAGAAGAGACTGTCTCAAAGCTACGTATTCGAGTCCGAGCCTATGAGTACAAAATTCTTGATGTATCTGTAAAGCAGATCATAGACACAGCACTAAGGTTTGACGCCCAAGTGCTTGGTCCTATACCGCTTCCAACAGAAATCAAGAAATATACTGTCAATCGTTCCTCATTTGTGTACAAAAATGCGCGAGAGCAGTTTGAAATGAGGATTCATAAGCGATTGATAGATATAGTAAACCCTACTCCGAAGTTGATTGAGTCACTTACCAACTTGTCCCTTCCATCAGGAGTGAACATAGATGTGAAATTGATGTGATAGAGAAATAACGAACGAAGTGAGTATATTTCTCATCATCCCTCCCCACTTTCACTGTTGATATTAAAAGAATTACTTAACACTGAATGGCCGATTTTAGCTAAAGTTATTTATTAATGTCGTTAGTGAAAGTGGGGAGGGATCACGATTGTTTCTAACTCGCTTCGCTCATAAGAAAAAACGTGAAATTTATCCTCGCAAAAAAGAATAGAATGTCAGAAGTCTTTACTGAGAGTGGTTTGGTAATTCCTGTTACTATTCTTTCTGCTACTCCTATGGTGGTAACTCAGATGAAAGATGAGTCGACCGACGGGTACAAAGCTGTACAAGTAGGATTTGGTACACGCAGAGAAAAGAGAATAAACAAGGCGGTAAAAGGGCATACCAAGGAGCTTGGCAATTTTCTAAAGCTAAAAGAATTTCGCCTCAAGGATGATACATTTGTCCGCGGTGACAAGATAGATGTTTCTGTCTTTACTGCAGGAGATGTGGTTGAAGTCTCAGCCATTTCTAAGGGTAAAGGTTTCCAAGGTGTCGTGAAGCGCCACGGATTTGCCGGTGGTCCACGAAGTCATGGGCAGAAACACTCAGAGCGTGAGCCAGGATCTATCGGCGGAGGATTGCGTACACATGTTCCGAAAGGTATGCGCATGGCAGGGCGAATGGGTGGCGATCGTATAACCGTAAGGAATCTTAAAGTTGTCGAGGTTAATCCTACAGAGAATATTATTTTAGTTTCTGGCGCGGTGCCGGGGAGAAGAGGAACGATTGTCGAAATCAGAGGTAAATAAGTTGTAGATGTTCTAAATGTTATATATGTCTGACAATTACAACAACTAGAACAATTACAACAATTAGAACCATGGACACAACAGTTTATAACCAAAAAGGTGATTCAGTAGGGAAGATTAAGATTCCTGAATCAGTTTTCGGCGTGAAGTGGAATTCTGACATGGTTCACCAAGTTGTGACGTCCATGACATCTAGTGCGCGCAGAAACACGGCTCATACAAAGACTCGTGGGGAAGTACGGGGAGGAGGCAAGAAGCCTTGGAAGCAGAAGGGTACAGGACAGGCTCGTCACGGCTCGACTCGTTCACCAATATGGGTAGGAGGAGGTGTGGCACACGGTCCAAGAAACGATAAGAATTATGATCGCAAGGTGAATCGCAAAATGAAGACCAAGGCTCTGTTTGCTATACTTTCTAGAAAGCTAAGTGATGGAGAAATAATTTTTATAGATGCGATTACAATGGGAGAAGCGAAGACAAAGAATGCAATCAATATTATTTCAAATTTGAGAAAAATTGAGGGTTTCGATAAGATCTTTAATAAAAAGAAAAACAGTGCTCTCATTACTCTTGGCGAGAAAGACGATTCTATAACAAGAAGTTTTAAAAACATAGGGAACGTGAGTGTCGATGAAATTCGTAATATAAACCCAGTTACACTTTTAAATTACAAAGCTCTCATCATTTTAAATCCAGAAGCGTCTCTTCGATTACTTGAATCAAGGCTTAAGCAGAAAGCTACAGGTGATGCAGAAGGAGTGATAAAGAAAAAGTTTACAGCTAAAAAGAAAGGAGCTACAACAAAGAAAAAAGTAGTAGCTGCAAAGCCAAAGTCTTTATAACAACTCATTTATGGCCCTATTTTCAAAAAAACCCAAAGAAAAAGTTAAGAAAGACTCTCCAAAGAGTGTTTCACCAGAAGGACCTGTCGCATCAATCGAAACGATGGGTGGTACATCTTTTGCCCATATTCTCTTGCAGCCACGTATTACGGAGAAAGCATCTCTCAAGGCAGAGAGCAATAATGTTTATGTCTTTGAAGTAAGCCCTCGTGCGTCAAAAAGTGACATAAGGCAGGCAGTGAAAGAAATTTATAAAGTGTCTCCAGAAAAAGTTTCTGTCGCACGAATCCCAAGTAAAAGTATTGTGGTTCGTGGTAAGCAAGGTGTGCGATCAGGTGGCAAGAAAGCCTATGTGTACCTGAAGAAGGGAGAGAAGATAGAGGTAATTTAGAAATTCAACGAACGAAGTGAGTATGAATTACTTAACCCCAACAAATTTTATAGATACACAATTACCCAATTATTCTTGTGTATTTAATAACCACGAGTTATTATCCTTGGGCAATTTCTCAACGATAAAATTTGAGGGGGTCATGATTTTCTAATCGCTCTGCTCAAGAAAATCTATGAAACATTACAAACCAACAACCAAATCGCGAAGACAGATGACCGGTATAGACTACGGGAAAGTTTTGACCGCGAAAGATCCTTTGAAAAGTCTTACTCATGGAACTAAGCGTGATGTAGGCCGCAACCACCATGGTCGTGTTACAACACGTCACAAGGGAGGTGGGCACAAGCGTCTTTTCAGAGACATTGATTTTACATACAACAAATTTGATATTCCATTCAAAGTTTTAACAGTAGAATACGATCCAAACAGAACTGGTTTCATTGGCATTGTAGTCTACAAGGATGGAGAAAAGAGATATGTCTTACTCCACAAAGGAGCGCGTGTTGGTGATACCTATATAGTTTCAGCTAAGGCTCCAGAGACAGTGGGCAACCGCCTGCCACTTGGCAAAATCACAGTGGGTACTTTCGTGTACAACGTAGAAGTTAAACCTCGTGGAGGTGCAAGGCTTGCAAGAAGCGCAGGTAACTACATAGAAGTTGTTGCAAAGGATGCAGGCTACGTGGATCTTAAAATGCCATCTACAGAAGTAAGAAAAGTTTTAGAGACTTGCTGGGCGACAATCGGTGAAGTATCAAACGATGAGAACAGACTAGTAAATATCGGAAAAGCTGGAAGAAGTCGCTGGCTTGGTATAAGGCCTACTGTTCGTGGTTCTGCTATGAACCCAGTAGATCATCCACACGGTGGAGGAGAGGGTCGTTCAGGACGCGGACGACGTCGAGCAGTGAGTGCATTTGGCAAACCAACAGGCAAGGGGCAGAAGTCTCGTACTCCAAAGAAATATTCAAACAAATTTATTGTTCGTCGCAGAAAAGTAGGAAAGAAGTAGGATGATAAAGAGTAACCTACGACCGACAACACTACTGAGTGGAAGCCGAGCTTCCAAAAATGTCTGTATTTCTTGCATAGCAGTGTAAATAAAAAAGCCCCGCATGTTTATGGGGCTACGGTTATACTGTATCAAGCACAGCTTGTATCTCTGCGGCCAGTGCATTGGCTTCAGCCGCGTCTCTACTCTCATTTTCCTCAAGTTGAGCAGAGTCAACTGGTACTTCTCCAGGCAGAAGTGCAAGTTCAGCAAGTCGCAAAGCACCCTCTCTACTCTCGGCTACGATTAGGTATCGGTTTTGGTGGCAAAACACGGCATCTCCTACCCCGGTGATTTCCTGAAGTTCAAGACCTCTCATACCTGCCCACTCTCTTGGTAACAAGCGAGGCGAAGTTGTATCAGTAGCTCTGTGCCAGCGTTTCACTGTCTGTACGAGCCAGCCGACCCTTTTGGGGTACACGACGAGGACTATTTCTGGGAAGTTTCTACTTACGTAGTGATCCCAACGGCATGAGTCATCAAGGAGTAAAACCTGTGGGCTTAAGTGCTTCTCTACAGCTCTCTTGACCACCTCTTCTCCTCGAATCTCTTCTTTTGCGCGGAAGATTGCACCACTTATGTTTGCTCGTGCAAACGCAAGAGCAATATCCCAGTCACTTGGCTTAAATGTAGCTACTGCACTTGAAATGCTGTATGGCCGGATTTCACCAGCTTTGTATCTTACCAGAGTATACCTGTTGTCTGCCGCATCTATGGGTATAACCATGTGCCTCTCAATTTCTTCAGCTATCCGAGTGTCTTGAGCAATTCGCAGTCCGAAATGTTTCCATACAAGACCGAAGGCAGCGTATGGAACACCATTTGCTCGTCTACCAGCACCTCCTTGCATATGGTGATCGAAGTCTAGAGTTTCTGGGTTGTACACTCCTCCTACATCAATACGTACATTGCTTTCAGCTATTACTCTTGGATCGCGGCTACGCACCACAAGAGCTTCCATGTATTCCGGAAGCAATTGTAAGGCCGCGATCGCGTACACCTCGTCTGCATGGATGGGTCCGTCGTGGGTCACAATTTGCACAGACAACACCTCAAAATGGGAGTGAAATGCTTCTATAACAAAGGGCAGTACAAAATACAGAGTACATATTTTTAGAAAATAGTCAAGATTTGCTAGATTTGCAATAAGTCTATGAGTTTATGGGTATTAGTTATTTTCTCACAATATAAGTGCTTATTTACTCCCAAAATATGGCCTAAGATAGCCCTTTTTGGGGATTTATGTAATTTAAATCAAAAAGTTCTTGACAAATAAATTGTATATGTTATACTATAGGTAGTAGTAAGTAGTACATTTCAGTTGCAGTTCCCCGTTCAAGGTAGTCCACTCAGCACACCTTATGGAGGTATTACCATGGCTAGCAAGAAGAAGCAGCAGGTAGCAACGAGCCCGGTTCCCAGCATGCAGGCCGCGGTTGCCACGATGGCGGAAGAGGCTCCCGCCGAGAGCAGGCAGTTCTCTTCGAGCCAGCCGAAGTGGTCCCCGACTCAGTTCATTGAGACCCTGGGGAAGATCAAGGAAGAACTCCCGGCCGCCGTGTCGAACTTCAAGATCGTGAAGAAGATCGTGGGTCTCGAGATGGACGGCAAGGATGAGATGGCCTTTCGGCAGATGATTCAGCTCGCCGGGGCCGTTGCTACCAAAGCATCCCAGAAGGCGGACGCGGAAGACCCATCAAAGGTGTATCTGGATGCCAGGAAGGTCCAGGCTGCGCTCACCGCATGTGAGCGTGCCAATTCCAATCTGGCACGCACCTTCGACAGGTACATCGGGAACTGGCGGAAGCGGGCTGACACCATGATGTCGAACGCAAGGCGCAAGGACCCGGACGTGATCGAGCGCGAGAGTGACACAATCGCGGACAACATGGAGGCACTGGATGAGGCACTTGAAGGAAAGAAGCCTCGTCAAGAGGTCCTCGAGATCTACAACAGGACCTTCACCCATCTTCGCGAGCTCTCAAAGGAAGCAACGGCGCTTGCTACTGAAGCTTCGAGGAGAGAGCAGATCGAAACGATCGGCTCACTCGGGGACGACATCCTCGACTCTCTCGCGGAACTCGACAGCATCTAAGTGCTGCGAGCAGTAGTACCCCACGAAAAACCCCCAAGGTATCGTGGGGTTTTTCTTTTATTGCAATTGCGGAGAATACCATGACAGCTAGGCTGCATGGGATGAATCCGCAAATACATACTATATGTCGGCGGAGCCGACTCCTCTTGCAACAAAGTTTGCCCTGATGCCTCGTCCTGCTACTCGCCGAGGCTTTGCGAGGGAATAGCTTACTGCGATTATAGGACGAGGCCAATTTTATTAAGATAATAATCTTTCCTGTATAATTTATATATGGAATACAAAACTATTATTTTGCCTACTAGGCCTCAGGTGGATACTGTTATTTCTATATTCGTATTAAAGCACTTTGGTGAAAGTTTCTTCCCTGGTATTAAGACTGCTAGCTATGAGTTCATGTCCAACTTACCAGCTGGTGCGAGCGAAGAGAGCTTGGCAGAGGAAGGAAGGCTCCCAATAGATATTGGTGGTGGACGATTTGATCATCACAACAAAGAGGAGAAAACCACTGTTCTAAATCTTTTGACTAGCTTTCTTGCTCAAGGGAATAATCCTGCTTTAATAAAACTCAAGAAGTTTGTAGAAAGAGATGATTTTTATGGTAAAGGAATAATATCCTCTGACCCCCTTGATCGTGCTTTCGGTTTGCCCGGGCTTATTGCTTGTCTTAATAAAAAGTATTCAAGTAACCCAGCGAAAGTGCTGGATATAATTCTTCCAGTTGTTGATGCGTACTACGAAGAAGAAGAGAAGAGGGCAATAGGAATGCCTCTTGAACTTAAGGAGAAAATAGCAAATGGTAAAGCTAGAGTATTTAATACAGAGCAGAGAGGCAGAAAACTTAAATGCATTTTCATAGAAAGCGATAACATAAGTCTACCGGGTTTTCTTCGATCTAAGATTGGAGGGGAGCACGATGTGATTGCAATAAGGCTATCGTCTGGACACACAAATATTCTTACGAGTCTCAAAAATACAGTTGATTTGCGTTCACTCGCAGTGCTTATTCGCTTACAAGAAGCCGAGGCGCGAGGTGTGAAGCTAGATGGAGTGCCGGAAGATTTAGCAGTACCGGGTAAAATCGATGAAGTACTTAATTGGTACTACGATACAGCTACTAACTCTTTACTAAATGGTGGTCCTAATCCAAGTGAGACCGACCCAACGGGAATAGCATCTTTCGAATTTGAAAAAATAATGGAAATAGGGCTCTCTGAGAAACTCTGGTCTCCATCACGATAAGCCAAATACCCTTTATATTAGCCACGTAATGGTCTATAAAAATCCTTGACTTTTATAGACCATTATGCTATTATTATACAAGAACAGCAGTTTCACACACCGACCCTTTCACAAGGAGTTTGCATGGTAAAAAGCAAGGAAGTCGTCGACCCCGCATTTGTCGGAGAAGTGGAAGCGGCGCTCGTGTACCTCACGGTGCCCGGCAATCTGAAGTATCTTATACCCGGGTGGGTAAAAGAGGCGGACTTCTCGAATACTCCAAAGTCCGAGCGCCAGATGGCCCCACGATCCGATAAGTTGTTCCAAGTTGCACAAGCGAGGATGGATGGGGTGCTCGGGGATCTTGCCGGCGCTGGTTTCCTCCCCTCTGAAGTGTTTTATCTGAATCGGGATGGTGGCGCGCGGCGGGTTCGTATCACATGCAAGCGCTTTGGCGCACCGCTGACACTCGATCAGGTGCAGTCTCTCATTCCCCTCACTACCGAGCGGATATGGGATGTGATGGCTCATCGGACGGCTGCTACCAGGAACATTCCATGGGAGCACATTTCGATCAATGCCGGACGCCCCGATCATGCTCCAGAAGGGGGATTCGAAGCGGTTCGCGTGGTCGAAGGTCGAGTCTCGGTAGTTTCCCTTCTCAACACGGACGAGCTGCGGAAGGCGTCTGAGTCCATCATCGGCCTCCTCGAATCGCTGCAGATAACACGCTAATCCTCCTTGCGATAACAGGGGGGTCAACGAGCCAGACAGAAATGTCTGGCTCTTTTCTATTTAATTGACAACAAGTGTCTATTTCTATAATATCTTGAGAAGCTCATCCGAGCTTTTTGTATTCTAATTTTAGTTTTAGTAGCTGGGCAGGAGTAACCCTTCGACGAGCTCAGGGTAAAAATCTAAAGATTTTTGTGACACGATCATCAAAAAAAGGCCCCTATGTATATGAGCGCCTTCTGAAGAAAATTGAAGGCAAAAAGCCCGAGCAAGCTGGGGTTATTAAGACATGGGCAAGGGACAGCCAGATCGCTCCCGAGATGGTTGGCTACACATTTGGAGTACATAATGGTAAGGATCATATTGAAGTTTTTGTAACTGAAGACATGGTGGGTCATAGACTCGGCGAATTCTCACCTACACGTAAGTTCGTTAAACATGGCGGTAAGATGCAGAAAGAACTTGAGCAGAAGAAGAAAGAATCAGAAATAGCATCTGCTCAAGCGGCCAAAGCCTCTGTAAGTGCAGGAGCAAATACAGTACCGGCGAAGTAGCTTAAATGTTCTAAGTGTTGTATGTGTTATACATGTCATACAACTTCAACAATTCAAACAAATAAAACAACTAGAACATCTATAACAATTAAAACCGCGAATTTATGAGCGAAATAACTGCACAACTAAATGATTACAGACAGGCACCTCGTAAGGTGCGAGTTGTTGCAGGTCTTGTAAGAGGCAAGTCGGTCAAAGATGCTTTGGTGTCACTTGAATTTTTGCCTAAGCGTGCAGCAGATCCAATCTCAAAGCTTATAAGATCAGCGGTTGCAAACGCTCGATCTCAGAACATTGAAACCGAGAATCTTATTCTAAAGGAACTACGTGTAGACGGAGGAAAAATATTATATCGAAGACGCAGCGCATCCCGCGGCCGAGCACCAGCTATACGAAAGAGGACAAGCCACATTCTCGTTGTCTTATCGGAAGACACCAAGAAGAAGTTGAAAAAGCAAAATGCAAAAAGTAAAAGTAATTCAGACGTAAGCGCTAAAAAATAATTTTAAATTTTGATTTTTAAATTTTAATTTATATTCATGAGTCATACAGTTCACCCATTTTCACACAGACTAGGTATCATAAGAGATTGGAGATCTCGATGGTTTGGTACAAAGAAGAATTACAAAGAATTTCTTCGCGGTGATCTTTTGATACGAGCATTTCTAGAAGGAAAGCTTCGTGGTATGTACGTAAGTACTATTGAAATCGAGCGTAATGAAAAAGTTCTGCGCATTATAGTTGAGACTTCTCGACCCGGTATGATCATTGGTCGTAGTGGCGATGGAGCAGTCCGGCTCAAAGACCAGATCGTAGCCATGCTTCGCCGAGAGAAGGTGGGTCGTGCTAACGAAGAGGTTCGTCTCGATATTAAGGAGGTTAGATCTCCAGAATCAAATGCTCACATTGTTTCTCAGATGATAGGAGAGGGACTTGAGAAAAGACTTCCATACAGAAGAGTTGTGAAGCAAATGGTAGAAAAGGTTATGGCCAATCGTGATGTGAAAGGGGTAAAGGTAACTGTTGCAGGAAGACTCGGGGGCGCAAGTATTGCACGATCAGAGACAAGAAAGCTTGGTAGAATTCCTCTTCAGACATTTCGTGCTGATGTAGAGTTCGCACGGCACGAAGCTCGTCTCCCATATGGCAATCTGGGTATAAAAGTTTGGATTTACAAAGGTGACATTTTCTCCACCAAGGTTGGTGGAGAAAAGTCATAATTGTTCTACTTGTTATAGTTGTTCTATATGTCAGAGAGATTTCAAGGATATAGGTTTGAAAAATTGGAAGTTTGGCAGGTGGGAATGCGTATAGTAAGTAAGGTATATTCAATTACGAAAAGGTTTCCTAAAGACGAGACCTACGCCCTGTCTGACCAGTTAAAAAGAGCAGCCACTTCGATAGTTTTAAACTTGGCAGAAGGCTCAGGACAGCCAACAAAAAAGTTATTCTCTCTTTATATTGAACGTGCCAAGTCCTCAACACTTGAATGTGTGGCTTGTACAAAAATTGCTGTTCAGGAAAAACTTGTAGAACCTGATGAGGTTAAATCTTTGGAAGAGCTACTTGCGGAAGAGTATTTTAAACTTATTGCGCTAGCAAAATCTATGAGGTAAGATCTTCCTACTCTAGCTTGTAACCTATCTAACACCTATAACAACTAGAACATATATAACACTTACAACCAATGCTTTTCCCAAAAAAAGTAAAATATCGAAAATGGCACACTATGCGCAAGAACCCCAAGAAGGTGGGTTCTGCTACTCGTGGTATAGAAGTTAACTTCGGATCCTATGGTCTGAAAGCTCTTGAGTATGGCCGTATTAAGTCGAACCAGATTGAGTCAGCAAGAAAGGTTATGTCTCGCTCACTCGGAAAGACTGGCAAGATTTGGATCAGGATTTTCCCAGACATGCCATACACAGCGAAACCTGCCGAAGTTAAGCTCGGTAAAGGAAAAGGTGATCTCCAAGGTTACGTCGCTCCAGTTCACGCAGGCAGAGTACTTTTTGAAGTAGATGGAGTAACGGAGGCTGTGGCAAGAGAGTCGCTCCGTAAAGCAGGAACAAAGCTACCAGTGAAAACAAGGATAGTGGCTAGGTAAATAGCGCTTGTTGTAAATGATGTATATGTTCTAAGTGTCTGACAAATACAACATCTACAACATTTAAAAACATTTACAACAAAATATAGTATGTCTAAGGAACTCAAAGAAAAAAACGAAAAGGAATTAAGTAAAATGCTTGCGGATAATCAAGAGAATTTACGCTCTTTTCGATTTGGTATCGCAGGTTCGAAGAATCGCAATGTGAAAGAGGGACGGGCAATTCGCAAAGACATTGCAAGGATCCAAACTGAGATGAGTGCTCGCAAGAAGGCTAAATAGACAAGAGTCTGAAAATATGTAGTATAAACACACTAACTTATAGAGAGATGAGTGCAATATCCACAAAAAATAAAGAATTTACAGGTACAGTAGTGTCAGACAAAATGAAAGACACGATTGTTGTTAGTGTGGAGAGGTTTACGAAGCACCCTCGTTACGGCAAGTACATCCGAAGCCGTCGTAAGTTCAAGGTTCACGATGTAGGAAATACGAAAAAGATTGGAGAAAAAGTAGTATTCATTGCTTGTCGCCCAATTTCAAAAGATAAGAGATTCAGAGTTATTTAAGGAGCTTGGCGACTATAAATAACCTGACCCCCCATCATTTTTAACAATGAAACCTGAAACATTAAAAAAAGATATTGAAAAACATTTCTATTATAGTATCCGATGAAACATATTTTAAAAATGATGAGGGATGGTGATTTTCAAAAACTCACTATCGCTCGTTAAGAAAATCAACCATGATCCAACCCCGCTCAATAGTAAAAATAGCAGACAACTCAGGCGCCAAAATCGGTAGAGTTTTCAAGGTGCTTGGTGGGTCTAAGAAGAGATACGCACGTATTGGTGATGTGGTGGTATTGTCGGTTCAGGTAGCACAACCTAGAAAGTCAGTGAAAAAGAAAGACATTTTGTACGCGGTGGTAGCACGTCAGAGAACACCATTTCGCAGACAAGATGGTTCCTACATTCGTTTCGATGAGAATGCAGTGATAATTGTTGATAAAGCAAAGCACGAGCCTATCGCAGGACGTGTTTTCGGACCGATCCCAAGAGAGCTTGGCGAGATGGGATTCCAGCAGGTAATATCATTAGCACAAGAGGTAGTTTAGAAAATCAAGGAGTGAAACGACTATGATTTACTTAACCCCACCTAAATTTTGCATCGAAGACAGAAGCGCAGTGCGCGGCCGAGTAGGCCAAGCGGTCATGGGCGAAGCGCTGCGCCTCGAAAGGTTTGTGACTATTCGTCACTCGCACTTCTTGTGGTAATGTAAAAGCAAAATTTAGGCGGGGTCATGATTTTCCAATCGCTCCGCTCAAAAAAATCAATGAAAATAAAAAGGGATGACAACGTAATAGTGATAGGAGGCAAGGACAGAGGCAAAACTGGTAAAGTTTTGCGTGCTTTTCCTCGTGAATCGAAAGTTGTCATCTCGGGCGTAAACTTGAAAAAACTTCATAAGCGTCCCACAAAATCCGGGCAGAAGGGACAAGTCGTTGAGCAAGCTGCACCCATACATGTATCAAATGTTATGATTGTGGATCCAAAATCTGGGAAGAGAACAAGAGTTCTACGCAAGATGGAAGGAGACAAGAAAGTCAGAGTAGCAAAAAGTAGCGGCACCACGCTGTAAAGTTATAAATGTTGTAATTGTTGTAGTGTCAGACATTTATAACATCTACAACATTTAGAACAATTTCAACATACAAAATGCAAAGCATAAAAGAAAAAACTCAAAAAACGTTTTCATCACTTAAGGCCACTCGTGGTTATAAAAATCCCATGCAATCTCCACGTATTGTCAAAGTTGTTGTGAGTGTAGGAACGGGCTCATTTAAGGATGCGAAGAAAAAGGAACTTGCCCTGGATCGTCTTACGAAGATTACCGGCCAGCGCCCATCAGTACGCGGTGCAAAGCAGTCAATTGCCGCATTTAAAGTCCGACAGGGAGACCCGGTAGGACTTGCAGTCACACTTCGTGGCAAGAGAATGTACGATTTTCTAGATAAGTTAATCCATGTGGCCCTACCTCGTACCAAGGACTTCAGAGGAGTATCTTCTAAAGCTATTGATAAGATGGGCAATTACACTCTAGGTATTAAGGAGCACACTATTTTCCCAGAGACAGCAGACGAGGAACTTAAAGACGTTTTTGGGCTAGCAATAACAATAGTTACGACCGCAAGAACGAAGGAGGAGACCAAAGAATTTCTAGATTATCTAAGTTTCCCTTTCAAAAAAACAGAAGAGAAGAAGTAAATCCGTGGAAGCGAAGCGTGGAAGCCGAGCTTCCACGGAACATACTGTGTTCAGAATCTTTAAATGCTTGTAAACTTCATATAAATTTGTTTCTATAATAGATATGACAGAAGAATCACTAAACTTAAACGAGACAAAGGAGAAGAGCGCGTTTTCCATGGGCGATCATTCAGATTTTATTGCAAGAGAGCTTGACCAAGTGAATAGGGAGTTACTCGATGTAAGTTTAGACATACCAGATGGGGAGGTATCAGGTTTGGAAGAAGTGTATGATGCGATGATAAGGGATCTAAAAATCGAAAATAAATAATTCAAGTTCTCACTTTCGTATGAACAAATTTTTATCTTTAGTAACGCGTATTCTGGGTGAGCTAGAATTTTCGCAAGAAAACAAAGAAAAAGTTGCATATGATCTCAATCGCCTAATTATGACAAAGGTTGTCATAGCACTTCTTGATGAGGCCCCAGAGAATGTTCAAACTGAAGTTGAAAAACTTTTAAGTGCTGGTGAAACACTTGAAGTTGCAAATATCCTCAAGTCTACATTTACGACTGAAAGATTCGAAGAAGTAAGCCTTCATATTACTCGAGATGTGGTTCACAAATACTTAAGCGAATTGTTTGCAAAAACTCACAAGGAAAACAAAGAGAAACTTGTCGCTTCACTCTAATATTTGTGCTGGGCTCTAATAGCACAGTACTTTTGTATAAAAACAAACCCGCTCCTTGGTGAGGGCGGGCGATAGTGGGAAGAAAACTTCCAATGGTTTGGAAACTGCATGAAACCGGGTACTTCCTCCCTTTGTCTAGTCAATGGCGATTGGGCGCCTATGACATCCTCTTGGCTGTAAACCTCGTAACTCACCATGAGTTACGGCAGGCTAACGCCAACTAAGCTGAGGACTTCGACTGGGCTGTCTCTGCACGTGGTCCCGAATGAGACGCCTAGTGAGCGAATGACCCGAACGCAGACTACCCGGTTTCACACTTTGTAATGAACTTATATCTTGCACTCTCTTTCGAGAGATGATTTCGTACCCTGGGGCGGCGAGCGGGCCGAAGCGCCGTCACGACCCCAGGGACTTCCTCGATATTTAACCTCTGATGCCGAGTACCGCATCGGAGGCGATCCCCGTTAGGACGTAAGCGAATGCACCGGTTTAGGGCACATCACTGTATCCGAGCCCGCATGGGGGAGCTTGTGAGCTTATGTATATTATAGCATGTACACGTTATTTGTCAAGGAGTTTCTCATTATCTTTTCTGTGACACATGAAATATGGCTAAAACTAAGGCTTATTTGAATATCACTTTAAAGTAGAGGGAAATTTGTTGGCAAGTTCTTGAAATTATCCGCTTAACCCTTATTTTATTGACTTTATACGGCTCAATTGCTAAGCTGTTGCAAAGCTTTTGGAAGCTTTTTTCTTTACTTAATCGCTTCATTCGTCAATATTCTTCCTTTTGAGGGCTTTCGCTCATGCGAGGTCGCTAGAGGATAAACAATATTTGTGGCCAAGAAATCAGTTATAGCAAGATCAGTTAAAAAGCCTAAATTCTCGACTCGCATCGTGAGGCGTTGTTTCCGTTGTGGTCGAAAGCGTGGCTATATGCAAGATTTTGATCTATGTAGAATATGTTTTCGCGAATTTGCAAATGAAGGCAAAATCCCGGGCGTTAAGAAATCAAGTTGGTAATAAAAGATTGTTCTAGATGTTGTAATTGATATACATGTTATAAATGTCTGACAAATACAACAACTAAAACATTTTGAAACAAATATAACATCTCAAACATTACATGGATCCCATCGCTGACATGATAATAAGAATCAAGAATGCAGGAGAATCCCGCAAGGATACAGTGGCTTTTCCATATTCAAATTTGAAAGCAAGCATCTGCAAAACTCTTCTAGATAGTGGATACATAAAATCTCTTGTTATAAAAGGGAAGATTGCCAAATCAATAGAAGTCGGACTTATTTACAACGGCAAGTTCCCAAAGATCCAAGGTGTGAAGAGACTTTCGAAGCCTTCTCGTCGTCTATACAAGGCCTCAAGTGATCTACGGCCGGTTAAGAGAGGGTATGGATCTCTCATCATGTCTACTCCGAAGGGAATAATGGTAGGAGAGCATGCCCGTAAGTCTAAAGTCGGTGGTGAGGCATTATTTGAAATATGGTAATGGCTTTGTCTAAATTTTACGAACGAAGTGAAATAAAATTTAGTAACAAAACATTAACTCACTATCGTTCGTTAAGAAAATCAACCACATGAGCAGAATCGGAAAAGGAAAAATAGATATCCCAGAGAAAACTGAAGTTATTCTTCTTGCAGACACTGTCGTGGTAAAGGGGCCATTAGGTGAATTGTCTCACAAAGTTCACTCAGATATAGGTATTGAGATTGCTTCCGGAAGCGTA
Source organism: Minisyncoccota bacterium (assembly GCA_020059045.1). Lineage (GTDB taxonomy): Bacteria > Patescibacteriota > Minisyncoccia > Phycocordibacterales > Zambryskibacteraceae > JAGVCW01. Next base: position 49,324 of record JAGVCW010000021.1, read on the forward strand.
ACATTTGTTCCCAAAGTTAATACTCTTGAAGCAAATGCTCTCTGGGGCACGACGTCTTCTCACTTGTCCAATATGATAGATGGAGTGAACAAACCTTTTGAAAAGAAATTAGTTTTAGAAGGCATTGGATATAAGGTAGAGGTAAAGGGAGATAAGATTCATCTTGCACTAGGCTTTTCTCATCCTGTAGAAGTTTTAATACCAAAAGGCTTGAATGTAAAAGTTGAGAAAAATGCCGTAACGATATCTGGCATTAGCAAGGACGATGTCGGGAGTTTCACAGCACGTCTGCGTGACTTGAAGAAGCCGGAACCTTACAAAGGCAAAGGATTCAAATATTTTGGCGAAGTGATCAAGATTAAGCAGGGTAAAAAGTCAGTATAATGGCTTTGTCTAAATTTTATGAACGAAGTGAAATAAAATTTAGTAACAAAACATTAACTCACTATCGCTCGTTAAGAAAATCAACCACATGAAGACAACTAATCATAAAAGCTCAAAAAGAAATCGTAGACATACAAAAATCAGGACGAAAGTTTCTGGTACTTCTAGCCGCCCACGTCTTTCTGTATTTCGCTCCAATATGTATCTCTATGCTCAAGTCATAGATGATGAGAGTGGTAAAACACTTTTCTCCATTTCATCTAAAGGTATGAAGAAGGGAGGTGTCGGGTTTGAATCAGCTCGTGAACTGGGTAAGACGCTTGCCAAGTCTGTTATCGCAGGCAACATCAAGAAGGTTGTGTTTGATCGGGGTGGATATATGTATACTGGTAAGGTTCGTGCTCTTGCAGACGGAGCTCGCGAAGGAGGTCTAGAATTCTAATCAAATATTAATAATCAAATCAATGCCGAACGAAGAAGAAAAAATTTCAACAACTGAACCAACGACACCAGCAGATGTAAATGTAGATGTTCCTATTGCTGCATCTGTCGCCACATCTCCCGACCCTCAAGCTGATGGTAAGAGAGGTTTTGTAAGGAGAGACCATGGTGAGAGGAAGAAAAATCCTCGCAAGGCACCAAGACGAGAGGCTAGAGTTAAACCAGAATTCGACAATAAAATGGTTTCAATTAGACGTGTAACTCGTGTGGTAGCTGGAGGACGCAGGTTTAGCTTCTCTGTGACTCTTGTTGCAGGTAATCGCAAAGGGACTGTTGGAGTGGGTCAAGGTAAAGCATCAGACACTCCTATTGCGATCGATAAGGCCATGAGAGATGCGAAGAAAAACATGATCCAAATTCACACCACGAAGGACATGTCGATACCTCACGAGGTTGCAGCTAAATATGGAAGTTCAAGAGTGCTCATCATGCCAGCTCCTGGCCGCGGGATGCTCGCAGGTAGCTCAATAAGAACAGTTCTGGAGCTTGCAGGTCTTACTGGAATAAATGCCAAGCTTCTTTCCGGGAGTAAAAACAGAGCAAACAATGCAAAAGCTGCTGTAGAAGCGCTTCGCAAACTAGCAAGAACACAAGTAAGAACAGCAGTGAAGAAATAATTTACATCATCCAAACCATTTCCGCCCATGCAAATGAATACCATAAAAAGAAGAATAAAGAACAAGAAATCACGTCAAGTGGCGCGTGGTGGCACACGTGGTAAAACTGCAGGGCGCGGAACCAAAGGGCAGAATGCCCGCTCAGGAAGAAAGAAACGTCCAGAAATAAGAGACATGATCAAGCGTATACCGAAGCTTCGTGGGCGTGGTGTTTCTTCACTTAAAAGTATTCAAAGAGATGCGATCGCAGTTAACCTTACAGTGCTTAACAAGTCTTTCAATTCAGGCGACACTGTGTCTAAAGAGACTCTTCTTGAGAAGGGAATTGTGAAGAAAGTATCAGGTAAATATCCAAATGTGAAGATCCTTTCAGGTGGAACTCTCGATAAGAAATTGGATTTTGTTTCTTGCCAGGTGTCAGCGGGGGCAAGGGCGAAGATTGAATCTTTGGGTGGAAGTATAAAAGTGTAATAGAATATAAGAACTTGTCCCGTTAGGTGTGATCGGGATATAAGATAATGATAAATTTGTATATGTCAGATAATCGAAATAATGTTTTATTTACTAACCTAACCAAGACAGGAGTCTAAGGACTCCTTACATCTAACGGGATGAACTCATTTTTTGATAAGGCACGTCTTGTTTTCACCGACAAAGTACTGCGCAAGCGTATATTCTTTGTGCTTGGCGCACTTATTGTTTTTCGATTTCTTTCTACTATACCTGTCCCGGGTGTAGACGCAGATAAACTTGCAAGTTTCTTTTCTTCAAGTGAACTCCTTGGCCTCATAAACCTTTTTTCTGGAGGAGGATTTTCTAATCTTTCTATAATAATGCTTGGTGTTGGTCCTTACATTACGGCCTCGATCATAATGCAGCTTTTGACTATCATATTCCCAAAGTTAAAAGCAATGTATCAAGAAGAAGGTGATCTTGGAAGAAAGAAGTTTTCTCAGTACAGTCGTATGCTTTCTGTTCCTCTCGCTGTTATACAAGGTTTTGCCTTTCTGACACTTCTATCAAGGCAGGGCATCATGGCGCCTCTTAGCGGCTTTGAAATGGCTGTAAACATAGTTGTAATCACAGCAGGTTCAGTGCTTCTAATGTGGCTAGGTGAGCTTATGACAGAATTCGGAATCGGTAATGGTACGTCACTTATCATCTTTGCCGGTATAGTAAGCCAGCTTCCTCAGATACTTGGCCAGCTTGTGTTTACATTTGATGCGTCTCAGATTCCTCTATATTTATCATTTGTTGTAGCGGCCGTTATTATTATTTTTGCTGTTGTTATTATTACAGAGGCAGAGCGTCCGATCCCAATAACATATGCGAAGCGTGTGAGAGGCGCGAGAGTTTATGGGGGGCTTTCTACGTACCTTCCAATCAGAGTTAACCAGGCTGGTGTTATACCTATAATATTTGCGTTATCTATCCTCCTATTTCCTCAACTAATATTTAGCTTCCTTGCAAATGTAGATAACAACATTATTAAAACGGTTTCCACTTTCCTTCTTGGCCTTGTTGGCAACCCATGGTTCTATGCCGTTGCCTACTTTTTCCTAGTTTTTATTTTCACATATTTTTACACAGCTGTTACGTTCGATCCTCATATGATTTCGACCAATCTACAGAAAAATGGAGCGTTTATCCCAGGAGTTAGACCAGGGGAGTCTACTGCAGACTATATTGCAAAGATTTTGACACGTCTTACTCTTGTTGGCGCAATATTCCTCGGTCTCATTGCAGTCTTGCCTCTTATTATGAGAGGTGTTACGGGAATCCAATCTCTAGCTATCGGTGGTACAGCACTTCTAATTGTGGTTTCTGTGGTTATTGATCTTATTAAAAAGATTGAGGCTCAGGTTTCGGTTAGGGAATATTAAAATTAGTAAAGAGTAATTGGTAGGCAGAAAATTATTGGTTATTGTTTTTTATCTACTGTCTACTTATTACTGATTACCAATAACTATTAAAAAACCATCCTTTAGGGATGGTGGTTTGTTGCTAGAGACCAGCAGCTACCCGCTCAGCTGGAACAAGGCAAATTGTACTATCGTTTTTGTTCTCACTAATTTCGTGGTATGACACAAACCACTTTCTCCCATTCCAGTCTATCGTTTGGAATGGTCGGCACTGTTCTGCAATTTCTTCAGGAAGCTCGATATCAACGTCTGTTGCCCAAATGGGGGGAAGGTTTTTCCCCCGCCACCAAAAAGTTAATTGTGGAATAGAATATTTCTTAAAAACATCATTATCCATAATGCCATTTTCAAATACTTCCCCCGCACACATTTCTCTGTCTTCTCGTCGAAGTAAAGATAGTGGAACAGGTCCGTGCACCTCGTTTTCTGATTGAAGTCGGGAAAATGCTTGGAAAAACAATTTGCCGAGAGTACTCTGAGGGTCAAGAGTAAGTGCGGCCGTCATTAGGGCCGGGTTTTCTTTTCCCATTTCACAAACTGCCGGCCAATTCATGTACATGAGTACTCCTTGTGGGTAAGGGAGGTATATTCCTCATATGTATTACCATTTAGGTGGCGCTTTAGTCAAACTGAATTTTTCTAAGTAAACCCATGGTATAGCATCACAAAACTAGCAATTTGTGTTATTATAATCAGACACTGCACCGTATTTCTAATGTCTTGTCGCCTGGTTTCATTCCTCATTCCTCATTCCTCATTCCTCATTCCTCATTCCTCATTACTTATTCATAATTCTTCCTTCATGTTCTCCTTTATTTTCATAGGTCGCTCTGGTTGTGGTAAAGGTACTCAAGCCGATTTGCTACAAGCCTATATTAAATCCAAGGATGAAAGTCCAATTCTCTACATTGAGACTGGCGCTAATTTCAGAGAATTCATTAAAGGTGCAAATTATACAAACACTCTTTCAAAGCAAGTTTACGAAAGTGACCATGTCCAGCCCGCCTTTCTCGCAGCTTATATGTGGAGTTTCGAAATGGTAGCAAAGTATACGGGTAAGGAGCACCTGATTTTTGACGGGACTCCGCGGTCTCTTGAGGAAGCTCAGATTTTAGCTGGTGCACTAGACTTTTATTCAATTGCAAGTACTGTGGTGATTCATCTCGAAGTTTCACGTGCTTGGTCGGAGCGTCATCTCTTGAGTCGCGGAAGGTCAGATGATGCTAATATCTCACGCATAGATAAGAGGCTTGATTGGTTTGATGCCAATGTGATTCCAGCTATAAATTATTTTAAAAGTAACAGCAAGTATCACTTTGTAGAAGTAAATGGCGAGCAAACTATAGCTGAGGTCCAAAATGAAATTATTGAGAAACTTAAACCCGTTTTATAACATCATATTTTATTTACGGTAATGATTACGTACAAAAGTGCTAAAGAAATACAAATTTTAATCGAAGGTGGTAAGAGGCACAGTGCAATTCTAAGAAAGCTTCGAGAAATGATTGTTCCCACCCTTTCCGCAAGAGTTCTAAATGATTTTGCTTTGAGTGAAATAAATAAGTATGGAGATACACCTGCATTTCTCGGTTACACTCCAGATGGTGCCAAGCGCCCATATCCTGCAGCACTCTGTGTATCACTAAACGATGAGATTGTGCACGGTATTCCAAATGAGAAAGAAAAAATCTTGAAAGAAGGCGACATTGTAAGTATAGACTTAGGTCTTGTACACCAAGGACTAATTACCGACGGAGCTTTCACTTGTGGAGTGGGTAAAATATCAAAAGAGGATCAAAATCTTATTAAGATGACAGAAAAAGCTCTGTGGTTTGGGATCGAAGAGGCCAAAGCTGGTAATACAACTGGTGATATCGGTTTTGCAATCGAATCGGTTGCGCGAAGTGCGGGGCTAAATATTACTGAAGGTCTTGCGGGTCATGGAGTAGGTTACCATGTCCACGAGGATCCATACGTTCCAAATTATGGAGAAAAAGGAATGGGAGACATACTGAAGACAGGAATGGTAATAGCCATAGAGCCCATGCTTACAAGCGGCAGTGGAGCTATTATACTTGCGAAAGACGGTTATACATACAAAACAAAAGATGGCAGGAATTGCGCACATTTTGAACACACGGTGGTTATTACAGAAGGCGACCCGATTGTTGTAACTGCATAATTGTGTAATATTAACTTTATGACAGAAGGATTATCACTAGAACACTTTGAAGAATCTCGACGACAAATAGACCCGCGTCCAACTATAGTTAATGCCGAATTTGGAGACGAGTCTTCAGAGCCTGATTTCGAATCTCCATATGTTCCAGTGACTCTCCCAGAGGAAGATCTAAAGGTGGATGCAGCAACAAAGGAAAAGGAAGAGACGAGTTTCGAGCGAGAAATTCGTGAGAGACAAATTTCACAGCATGCAAATTATGAAATAGAAAGAAGTGGTTTCCAGGCAAGACTCGATGTACTTAGAGAAAGAGCAGATAATTACAAGAAAGCTGGGATGAGCCCCCACGAACTCGAAGAATCGAATCGAGAATTGAAAGACACAGAACATTTTGCAAAGTATATTACGCAAATGATCTAAAGGAGTATGTAAGAAAGGTAGGAAAATTTTCTTATGATATTTATTCCTCAAAATCATTTGAAGATTTGGTGGTTACAATAGAGCTGTGGGGCGGTTTGCCTACAAGTGAGGCTAAGGGTGGCTTCATGCCGCAAGAAGTTTTTAAACAAAACCTGGAAAAAATAATTTTCCCAAATCCAGAGGATAGGGAAAATCTTTTGAATTCAATTTTTGAGGATGGAGAAATTAAACGAAAGATAAGGGTACTTCTTAATAAACCTAAATAGTTTTGCATTTGTCTCACATATTCTGTATTATCTGTGTCTAATATTTTTTTGTCATGAATACACCTCAAAAAGAAAGAACATTTGTTTTTGTTAAGCATGATGGAATACAGCGCTCTCTTGTGGGAGAAATAATAAAGAGAATAGAGAGAACTGGGCTCAAAATTGTTGCTATGAAGATGTTTGTGCCAGATCGCAAACGTGCGGAGATTCATTATGGCAAAAACGACACTTGGTGCGCGGAGAAAGGTCAAATCCAGGTAGAAAATCTAAAAAAGATGGGGATTGAGCCGACTAAGCCTGCAATAGAATACGGACGTGACAAAGTAGAAGCAATAATAAATTACATAACAGTTGGACCTGTGATAGCCATGGTGATAGAAGGGAATCAGGCTGTAGGAATAGTGAAAAAGATTGTTGGGGGAACGGAACCCCTTACATCTGATGTTGGGACCATTCGAGGCGACCTTACACTAGACTCTTATGCTGCAGCAGATAGTGGTGGGGCGGTTACTAGGGCAGTTAGAAACCTAATGCATTGCACAGGCAAACCAGAGGAAGCAGAAGGGGAGATTAACCTGTGGTTTAAAGAAGATGAGATAATCAATTATCGTCTTGTTCAGGAAGCGATTCTTTACGACGTAAATCTAGACGGCATCCTCGAATAAATGTTAAACACTCGGTGTTGTACATTAACCAACGGTCTACAAAAAAGCCTTATTTCAAGGCTTTTTTGGTAAGTAAAAACTTCTTGACTTTTCTACTCAGTCTATGGTATAATATTGGTATATCTAGCTCCATTTAGGGTCTGGGTATGTATTAAAGGAATTGGCACTTAGGCCTCTTCCTCAACCGTTCTTTCCAGTTTGGAGGTCGTATGGAACCCTATTCCAGGCTCCAGTATGTCGTACTCGTTCTCTGCAGTGTTATTACTCTCGGGACGATCCTCTTCATGCTCAATCGGCAGTACAAGATAAGAAAGGCGGGTGCATTTCAGGAGATCTTTGGTTTCAATCCCATGCAAACGTGGGTCGAGACTCCTATGACAAGGCACGAGCGTCAAGATAAAGTCAATCTTGCTCTAGAGCACCTGGCTATGATGCTCTCAGTGCAGACCCATCTCGCAGGACGTGAGTTTGGGCATCCTCCGACCGCAAAAGGCGTAAAGAAAATGTTCTGGCAGGCGCACAAGATTGCCCGCTCATGGGGATACCAAGTGAGAGGCAGTTGGACTGAGTATCTTGATGTGAATCCTCTGCAATGGTTAGTTCTCGGTCAATCGATCCATGCAGCGACAGTGGCAGCAGCAAAGAAACCATAACCCCATCAGGAGGAGTAAACCCCACCTGTTGGGGTTTTTTTATTTTAGAGACGTACAACTTAAGCGATAAGACCATTAAATGTTAAACACCGAGTGTTTAACATACTACATAAGCTGCATGGTCGGTAAAGCTTTTCATAATGAGGTTTTTGTTTCCTACTGTGCTCTTCACACTTTCCTTATATTGTGTGAGTAATATAATGTATGAGGGTTATTTGGCATATTATCTAGATTAAAGTAATTTTAAAGGGAGTCCTATATTTCCTCACTTTAATGAAGCCTTCGGGCATCTGACAAGTGAGGTTGCGGACACCCACCTGGCAAATAGCTAGGGCAATATGTCCAAGTAACCCACACAAAGAACCCCGTATACGGGATTTTTTGTTTACATGACTAAATTTTAAAACAAACAGGTTATAATATTCGTAATAAATGAAGCGACCACTTGTAACTACTGTAGTCATACTAGTTCTTGTTCTAGTTTTTCATCTTAGTGCACTTTCCAACTTTTGGTACTGGAAATATTGGTGGTTTGATATTTTAATGCATATTGCTGGTGGCTATGTCATTTTGCTTCTAATAATTATAGGTTGGGAAAGGTATCTGCGTGCCCACAGTGGTAGTTTAAAAAGAGCAATCATTACAGCCCTGTTTGGTGTACTTCTCGTTGCTGTAGGTTGGGAAGTTTTTGAGTACAAAGCTGGTGTAACATTTTTGGATGACAATTATTACGTGGACACAGCCCTCGATATTTTTATGGGAGTTCTAGGAGCAATTCTTGGAGCAAGGCAGATGTTTACTTACTTTAAAAAAAATGAATAAAGATTTTTCTGTTACATTTTATGGAGGAGTAGGTACAGTCACTGGGTCCAACTTTCTTTTCGCGGGTCCAGAGTTTAGAGCACTTGTGGATTGTGGAATGTTTCAAGGTGATGCCGGTGTGGGTGGAAGGAATAGTGATCCGTTTCCATATGATCCTGCGTCAATTGATTTTCTTTTTGTTACCCATGCACACATTGATCATATAGGGAGAATTCCTCATTTAGTCAAAGCAGGATTCAATGGCAAAATTTATTCCACACCTGAAACGAAAAGTATCGCGGAGCTTATGCTTCTTGACGCACTTCACATTGAGGAGATGTCTTCAAGAGAGAAAGGTATTCTTGCATTGTATGACGAAGTGGATGTCAGAAAAAGTTTTACACTTTGGCAGACACTTCCATATCGTATGGATCATGAAATCACAAATATTCTATCTGTAAATTTAAAAGATGCGGGGCATATACTCGGATCTGCGATGTACCTTTTCACATATACGCAAGAAACTGGGGGCAAGCAGACAATTCTTTTTACCGGAGACTTGGGCAACTCGCCATCTGTGCTTCTTCCCGACACTGAGTATGTAGATGAGGCGGATTATGTTGTTATGGATAGTGTGTATGGCGATAGGAATCACGAAGATAGGTATACAAGTCTAAACAAATTTAAAACTGCACTTCTCGAGGCTATATCAAGACAGGGCGCAGTTCTAATACCTGCTTTTTCACTTGAGCGTACACAAACAATTCTATATGAATTGAATAACCTAATTGAAAACAAGGAGATTCCATCAATCCCAGTATTTTTAGACTCGCCGCTTGCCATCAAGCTTACGACAATATATGAAAGAATTTCTTCTTTATACAACAGTGATGTGCAAAAGGACATAAAAGGGGGAGACAAGATTTTCGAGTTTCCTCGACTGAAAGAAACGGCAAGGGTAGAGGAGTCAAAGAGAATCACAAATACTCCAAACCCGAAAGTTATTATTGCAGGCTCAGGTATGTCTACGGCAGGTAGGATTCTCCATCATGAAGAGCACTACCTTCCAGATCCGAAGACAACACTCATTCTTATGGGATATCAAGCTCCAGGTACAATAGGGCGCAATCTAGAGGAGGGCATTAAAAAGATCAATTTTAAAGAGAAAGAAGTCATAGTTAGAGCCAAAGTTGTTAAAATTGATGGTTTTTCTGGCCATAAAGACTCAGACAATTTAGTAGATTTTGTTGCTCATTTTGACACACAGAAACTTAAAAAAGTCTTTATTTTACTGGGTGAACCGAAATCATCACTTTTTCTTGCACAGAGGCTTCACGACTATTTGGGGGTTAAAACTGTAATTCCAGAGGGGGGAAAGACCTATTCATTAGACTAATGACAAATTTTTTGGTGTATACTTATAGCAATTAATTATAAAGTGAAATTCATATGAAAAAGATTGTCATAGCAGTTATTTTGCTCGCAGTGTTGCTGTTGTCTGGTCCGATTTCGGCTCAAACCCTAGAAGCACAAACCATAAACGACATGTATGCGGTAGTGTTGTCGCTTCAAAACTTGATTCGTCAGTTAGTTGCGCTTGTTTCTCAGGGAGGAAATCTTGCGCAAGTTACGAACATAGTCACAGTAACTGGGTCAGTCTCTCCTGTACCAGTAACTCTTGGTGACCAGGCCAATCTTACATGGGACTCAACTAATACAACATCCTGTCTGCTTGATATAGGTACAGCAAACATAACAGGCCAGGCAGTGTCTGGCACATACACTGTGACACCAACAAAGTCGATGGATTATATAGTCAAATGTACTGGATCGACTGGCTCAAAATTCGTAAAAGTCCCAGTAGTCGTGGTGGCAGCCTCAACTCCTTCCACCCCGTCCACTCCAGCAACTCCTTCCACCCCGTCCACACCATCTACTCCATCTACTCCATCTACACCATCTACACCATCTACACCATCAACACCAGCAATTCCAAGTGGTCCAATAGTTTTACCAGATTTACCACAAACCTTTTCCGTGTCGGTTCCAGCTCAAACTGGAACAGTCATCTCAGTTCCGGCCGGGAACGCTGCAGCTTTTCAAGCGGCACTCAACAGTGCAGTCCTGGGTGATGTGATCGAGCTCCAAGCAGGCTCCACCTACACCGGAACATTTACGTTTCCCAATAAAACTTCTGGCAGCGGCTGGATTACAGTACGCTCCAGTGCCCACAACAGTCTCCCTCAAGGAATTCGAGTAGACCCCGGGGATGTTTCTAAAATGGCTAAAATTATCACTAATGCCGTTGGATCAGGGGGGGCAGCATCAGGTTCTGCTATAATTTTTGCTAATAGTGCTCATCATTATTATCTACTAGGCTTAGAAGTGACTGCGGCCACTGCAGCCAAGATTGCCACAGGTCCTACTATCCAGATGGACTTTACTACTCCTCTTTCTAATCAGCCCACGAACATTACACTCGATCGCATGTATGTTCACGGTCATTCTAATTTAGACATGACCAGATGTATTCTAGCCAACGGTGCCTACATCGCTGTTATCAATAGTTATGTTTCTGAATGTCACTCTGGAGCGGATGCTCAAGCCATCGAAGTATGGACTGGATCTGGACCATTTAAATTTGTAAATAACCACCTGGAAGCGTCCGGCGAAAATATCATGTTCGGGGGTGCAGATCCCAAAGTGCAAGGACTCATTCCGTCGGACGCCGAAATTCGTGGAAATTATATTTATACTCCCATTGCCTGGGGGCCCTCGACTCCGTGGACTAGAAAAAACTTATTTGAGACTAAAAATGCGCAAAGAGTACTTCTCGAAGGTAATATTCTAGATGGATCTTGGGCAGATGGGCAAGTGGGGTATGCTATTGTGCTCAAATCTTCAGATCAAGGAGGTGTTGGCACCGGGTGTACTTGGTGTGCATCAAAAGATATTACCGTAAGGTACAACATTATTCGCAATGCAGCCGGTACAGTGGATATAAGTGGAAAGCAAAACGCTATCGGTACTGCTCCGGCCCTTACCGAACGAATCCTAATTGAACACAACATTTTTGAAAATATTAATGTTGCCCCATACACCGGGGCTGCCCGACTGCTTAGTTTTAGCCTCGATGTGCGTGATCTTATATATAGGAATAACACTGTTAATACCACGGGCTATCTTCAGGGTATGATATTAGTGGGTGGAACTCCATCGAACTCTCTGAGTTTCCCGGGTGTCACAAACTTTGAATACAAGGACAATATCACTCCTTTTGGAGAATTCGGTATATTTGCCACTAACCTAATCGGGGAAGCCCTTTTTGCTGGCTCGCCAAACATTGCTGGTATCTCTAATTATTCGGGTAACGTGACTTACAACAATACGTCAGCAAATAAGTACAATGCAACTACTCATCCCACGACTAAACTTTATTCAAGTTACAGCGCAGCAGTGGCCAGTGGTAAAGGCGCAAATACAGCGGCTGTGCTTGCGGCTACTAAGAATGCGCAAAACGGCGGAGGCGCTGGGACCCAGCCACCTCCTCCACCTCCTCCACCCCCGCCTAACACAACTGTTCCTACCCCTCCTTCTCCCGTTGCCATTACAACCTATGTTACACCTCCGGCAAACGGAGAGTCGACGCCTCCTTCTGCGGTAAAAAATTTACGTACTTGGGGAGTGTGCGACAACATGATCGGAGTTACTTGGGATCACGCTACAGATAATTACGGAGTGGCGGGTTATATTATTTCTCGAGACGGACAACCCTATACTATGACGGTGAGAAGTAGACCTCTCGGCACAACCGGAGGTGTTCCCAACAATACTGCCACCACCATAAGAAATTGGGTCACTGACTCCGGCCGGCAACCCAACACCTCGCATTCTTACTCCGTGCAAGCGTTCGATACCTCCAACAACAAAGGCCCCGTGGCTACTTTCTCTGCCAAGACATCAACGGGCGGTTGTTTTGACCCGACCCCCCCAGTGCCGATGAATCTTAGACTTACAGGTTCGACATTAAATAGCGCGGGGTTAACTTGGGATCCCGTTACAGATTCCCGTTATAACGTAGTTCAATATAGAATATATCTGGATTTTCCGCTCTTTACGCCTTTTCCTTTTCCCGCAGCACCTACATTTATGAATCCTGCTACTCCTCCTTTTGTCTATGGGAATCTTCCCTCAGCTCCTAGTCACAATTTCTTTGTTTCCTCTCGTAGCAACCTTGGTAAAGAGGGTGACTGGACTATGCCTCTTATTATGACTCCCGGTCAAACCACGCCTGCTCCTACCGTGATGCTATCCGCTTCACCAAGCTCTGTGATTCCAGGTGGACAAACAATTCTCACCTGGTCTTCTACTAATGCAACAAGCTGTACCGCAAGCGGCGGGTGGTCTGGTTCGCAAGCTTTAGTCGGGACTCTTACAATCACACCCATAACAAGTTCACCATACACACTTTCATGTAGTGGAGCAGGTGGATCATCAATTAAATCAGTAACGGTTACTGTTGGTGGAATCATACCTCCACCACCAAACCCATTGTTTAGTATAGGAGATAGAGCAGAAACCACAGCTAACCTAAATGTTCGATCTGGCCCAAGTGTCGATGCAACAGTTTTTGGTATCCAATCTCTTGGATCACTTGGCACCATTATTGAAGGACCAAGTATAGGTTCAATTTACACTTGGTGGAATATTAACTTCGATGCGGGTGTAGATGGATGGAGTGCAGAAAGTTTCCTAAAGAAATCTACCATCTCGACACCACCTCCAGCTAGTCAACCCGTTGTTACTCTTTCTGTTTCACCTTCCACAATCACTTCTGGTTCGCCAGCAACTCTCACCTGGTCTTCTACTAATGCAACAAGCTGTACTGCAAGCAGTGGGTGGTCTGGTTCTAAGTCCACGTCTGGTGTGCATGGTATTGCTCCTGCTACAAACACTACGTATACACTCTCATGTAGTGGGGGAGGTGGATCGTCAAGTAAATCTGTAACAGTCACAGTAATATCTACTACTCCAACTCCAACACCTAGTGATCCTACGCCTACTGACCCAACCCCGACTCCAACTCCAACTCCTACACCTAATCCCGTTCCTACCCCAGGAGATGGCCAGGTATGTGCTCAAGTTGCAACATGGGCTAAAAGTCCATCAGGACAAATTAGGCAGTTCCCAAGTGCATGTATTCCAAGTGGTTGGGTCGTAATAGCATCTCCACTTATAGAAATTCCTAAAATTCCTACGACTCCAATTCCACCTGTTGGAGAGGTTCCTACTATCCCAACAACTGAATCTCCAAGAACAGTTATTACTAAACAGCTTTACTTTGGAGTATCTGATCCCCAAGTTACAGCTCTTCAGATTTTCTTGAGGTCAAAAGGACTGTATTCAGATGACATTACTGGATTCTTCGGTACAAAAACTCTTCAATCTGTGCGTCTATACCAGACATCAAAGGGGATAGATGCGACAGGTGCTGTGGGCCCACAAACAAGAGCATCAATATCGGCTGAGACGACAGGTATCACTACGCCATCTACACCAACGACGCAAGCCCCAAGCGCACCTACGACCGGTTCGCTACCAAGAACACTGTATCGAGGTATATCAGGTAGTGATGTTTCATCTCTACAGACCATACTTATGAACCTGGGATATTACAATGACGAGATTACAGGATACTTCGGTGTGAAAACGGAAGCGGCAGTTCAGGCATTCCAGAGAGCAAATGGAATAGTATCTTCAGGTAGTCCTGGTACTACTGGGTATGGGCTCGCAGGGCAACTAACAAGAGCAAAACTTATTGAACTAAGCCAATAAGAAAAGATAACAAAAAATCTTGTCTACTTAGACAAGATTTTTTGTTATAAAGATTTTAGAGACTTATTTCACCTGTTCAAATATTCTTTTGAAAGTTTCTGGGTTACTTCCTGCTAATGTCGAAAGTATTTTTCTATCTATCAAAATATTTTTCTTCTTCATATTACCCATAAATTTACTGTAAGTACCTCCAAGTTCGCGAAGTGCGGCATTAATACGTACATTCCATAGGCGACGGAAATCACCCTTTTTGTCTCTTCGGTGAGCAAAGGCATAGCTTCCAGCATGAACAATCGCCTCGTTTGCCGCTCTCTCCTTCTTACTACGAGAAAAGCGATAGCCCTTTACTTGTTTAAGGATATTACGGCGTGTCTTTAATGCATTTACTCCCTTCTTTACTCTTGTCATTTGATTGATTTCTACTCGCTACTTATTACTTTCTACTATTTATATATTAACTAAATACCTGCTTCTTTCTTTGTTTGCCATTACGATTGAACCCTGGCGTTTCTTGCCAAGCTGACTGCGGCGACTTTCCTTGGCGTTGAAGTGATTCTGGCCAGCCTTACGTGCTAAAACTTTGCCGCCCTTTGTGAGCTTCAATCTTTTCGAGTACGACTTATTGGTTTTCATTGCCATAGGAAGCTAATCTTAACTATTTTTGGAATATTGTCCAGCACGTACCCCACACTTACTTGGCAGTGAAACTGCCAAGTAAGTGTGGGGTAACTTAACATAATAATTATTTATATAAATCTTTGGCCCTTTTGCAGATTTAAATATTTAGTACAGTTCCTGGTCTTATTAGTACGAATGTGCGAATAGCATTGAATTACCTATACTGATAAATCTTCATCTAAAATTCAAAAAATAAAGACCACTTGGTTGTTTGCAGGTGCTAATTGCTTGTATTCTGCTTTCCTCCTTCGTTTGATTTCTCAACGAGGAGGGTAAGACCTTTAGGACTTTTCTGGGGAGGTTCAGCAATTTTATACTCTTCAGAAATGAGCTTAAGGATTCGCTCAAGTCGAGTGTTTAGAAAATTTCTATCTAGGTACTTCGCACGCCCGGGTAGGAATAGATCTATCTTAACTCTGTGACCTTCTCGGAGCCACTCTGATATCTTCTTAGCTTTGAGAGCAAGGTCATGTTCTCCAGTACCGAGCTTCACTTGGGCGCTCTTCACTTCCACACTATGACTCTTTGCTTTGCTTGCTTTAGCTTTTTTGTTTTCTAGATATTGGAATTTTCCAAAATCCATTATCTTTGCTACTGGAGGGGTAGCATTGGGAGAGATTTCTATTAGATCAAGTCCGTACTCCTTGGCTTTTACAAGGGCAGATGATAGTTCCAATACACCTATATTTTCACCTTCTGGGCCTATTACTCGTACTTCTTTCGCTTTTATTTGATGATTAATTCGTGTTTGTGTACTCAACAGGGTGTATGTTTAATGTCGGTTAATACTAAATGATTATTCAATGCAGCTATAATATACTAATTATTCTTTAATTCAAATGATCTCATAATGATGTCGAAATCGCGAACAATTTGATCATTTGGGCCGAGGTAAGTGACACTCGACATAATAATATTCCCCTTGTGTGAGAAGACAATGGAGTTTCCCTCATATAGCCCAGACCACCTGTAGGCATAACCGTCACGACTGCCAACTTTTGCTGTGAGTAGTATCCCGTCAGGTGATAATTTAAAGTTTGAGTTGCCATTGCCGCGTATCCAGCTCTCTCCAGTTTCGTTCTCTAAGTTTTGGAACACGTCGATAGTGATAGCGGTGGGCCCCTCACGTGCAGTTGTACTAGCCGTGCCTTCTCGTAGAGTCCGATTTTCTTCCGAATCTTCTGTTAATACTAGTACAGTGTGCATTCGTTCAGAATTTCCTAAGTCCTTCTCTTCCAGAAAATAATTTTCGGGGTAATCAAATGAAAATCCAAACAAAGATGAGTTGTACGTTTTAGTATTTACGTCTCCCGTGTTAGTCCCAAGGTTCTTTATTTGAAGTGTCCAAACAATAAGTCCAAGCACGACAATTATTATCCCAGTTATTATAATTTTTTTAGTCATATAGGTATTATAGCAAAGAGGTGTTTTCTATGAGAAATATGCCTTATTTTTCAAAAAAAAAGACAAGAAACGTTAACCCACAGAAGAGAATCGGTTGTAATATAATTTATATATGGACGAATCATTCAAAAAGTTGCCGCCTGAAGATTGGGTTTCAGAAAAAACTCTTGCTCGAGAACTAAGACTTACCCCGGAAGTCATCAATCATGAGATAGGGTGGCAGATAGAGAAGATTTTAGAGGAAAGTAATGGAGAGGGGATAGAGTGGATAAATAACCAGGAACGCTATTGGTCACCTGAAGCTGCCGAAAAAGTGAAAGCAGGTATTATTGTCCGCGTGCAGGCAATAAGTGCAACAGTAAACAAAAAACACTAAGTAAAACTAGTAGGGTATAAGTTTTCTAGCTAAATTTAAAGCATAGAAACTATTATAATCCCAGAGATCATGAGAGTAACGATAGAGTAGAGTGCGTTTATCATAAAGAGTTTCATTGATTTCATGTCCCAGAGAACTGAACCGATGTGTATTGGTACCTGGAAGCCAAGCCATGCCCATAATGCAAGACTTAGTGCTCCCGCAATAGATGTCACTTCTTGGATAGCGATAAAGTGAGCAAGTATATAAGTAGAAATAAGTGCGAATATAAACATAAAGATGTAAGACTTCGCTACACCTTTAGTCTTCGCACCCGCCATCATCTCGTCTGTAATGCCAGATTCTCTTTGCCAAATTTTGCCAAACAGCGGTCCATACCAGAGGCCACCCACAATCATGGAAGCTATTCCTCCCATAAGTACTGCCCAATAATTTATTGCAATTTCCATAATAAATATTATTACTTTTTAATGTGTGTATTCTACCACTCTAAATGTTTTGGGGTATAACAAAAAACCGACCACGACTGATAGAAGTGGGAGGCTTTTTGTAAGGAGTAATTATTCTTCTTCTGTAAACGATCCATCAAGTAGATCCTGGACATTCTTCAAAGCATCTGCACATGTATCCCTTCCTGCTTCAGTTGTCATATCACTACATGCTGGCCCCACTTTGGCTCGAAGGTCTGCAAGCTCAGTATTGAAGTCAGATACACTATCTGGCTTATTCAACTCCATAATGTAGAGAGCACCTACAATCACTAGCGCAATTGCTAGAACGTAGATCCATATGGTTTTTGTATCTTGTTGTGCCATATTTGTTAGTTAATGTTATTACGACCTCATGGTTATTACTACACTATGGTGGTGAAGGCTTCATGAAGAGAGTACTACAAAAATAACAATTCTTCTCATATACAAAACTGCGAGTTTTGTCCGTTAGATTGATAAAGGTGGCAATAAAAACAAGTTTGTTATAGACTCGCTATGCAAGGCCTCGATCTTGCATAGAGCTCTTTAACCACAGGAATGGGCCATGACCTCGGACAAGGCCGGAAGTTCGCGAACACGCAATCAGCTGGACTACGCTTTGGGCAAGAAGAGAATAAGCCTTAGAGGGCTTAAACCGAAAGAATTTGATGATTTTCTGGAAGCGGAACTATCGAAGATCAATCTTCGGGAGCTTCAAGGGTTTGAGCCTCTTGAGGAGTTGATTTCTCGAAGGCCGGGTAGTGTAATTTATGGTTCTCATGTTAGGCAGGATCCTTCAGAGACAGTAAGTGTAGCACCGGCAACTAAGTTCGAAGTAGCTAGTTCCGTTCCTCCACCGTTCAACTTGAAAACCCATGTAGTATGGGTTTCACAAGGAGTACTTAGTCAACTGGTTACCTGGCGCAGGTTTGAATCTCAGGAGGAGACTACTGATTGGAAGGTGGCTGACAACTGGAAAGGAGGTAGATATATTCAGAAAATGGAAGAGGAGATCCTTGTGCTTCGTTGTCCTGCAGATCACAGTGGGGCAGATGAAAACATTTTTATTGTCTGGTACGTTGCGGAGAAAGTTCCGCATGAGGATGAGATGGTTGTTAAAGTAGTAAGAGTGAAACTAGTGCCAATATCAAAGTTCCGAAAACAGTTCGGGAAAAAGTACCCATCTGTTGCTATAGAACTCATCTCAAGGATTGCGATGTTGTCTAGTATTACACTTGATGCACTTAAGAACAACGTTACTGTTTTTCAAAGGAGTGTGGTTGATATTCAAAGACTTTCTGATGCGCTCCTTCCGTAAAGCATGAGCATCGCTTACCTTTAAAAGGTGAGCTTTTTATTTGTCATATCTAATTTACTCTATTATTTTATTAACAATCATAATTCCTGCCAATCGGAGGCAATTATAATGAGATAAATTTTCGTATCAAGGAAAATTTTGATCTTGTGTAAATGAAAAATCACACCAAGTTTTGTGTGATTATATGATCAGTGTGGTCGGAAGTGGGAAATGTATAGAACACTACGATCCTTGAGTGCTTGGAGCTCTTTTTTCGTAAGTTTTCTTACAGTACCAGCACCAATTGCTGGGGTATGGCGTTGACCCTTTGACCTTTCTTCGCAATAAATGCCACTCACATTTCTATGTCGACGCAGTTTTCCATCTGCTCGTAATAGAATCATCCGCCAGCATTTTCGACATTCTCCGGCGTATGTAGACTGTGGTTTCTTTTTCTTCCCCACGTGGGTCTCCTTGTACAGTAAATTTCTGTACGAAGCTTAGTACATAGAATAAAAAAACACAACTTCAGTAAGTAAAACATAAAAAACAAAAGCGCCCGAAGGCGGTTAGATTTATTTGTGGCGCCACAGAGTACTGCGGCATCCTACAAAAATATAGTCACTATGTTTCTTTTTTTGTGGACTTAGTAAGCCGAAATTGGAACCAGCTCCACATGTATGGGCTTTCGAGGCGTCTGAGGCGATTTTAGGGAAGCAATGGCCTTATAACCGTATCTGATACATTAGCATATTGTCTTCATCTGTATATACATATGAAAAACCAGCTTTTTCTAGAAGTTTTTTAGATATTTCGTTTTCCTTTTCAATTCCGGCTTCCACAACTTTTACTTGTTTTACTTCGGGAAGTTTTAGGCCTTCTGTTAAGAGCTCATAACCGAAACCCTTACCTCTCAATTCTGGTGCGATAAAGAACGCGACGTATCCTATTTCAGGAGTGTCTATTTCAAAGTCTAGAAAACCAATTGGGTTCTCATCGTTTGAGACTATGAATAAATATCTCTTTTTAAAATCTATAAGATGTTTATAATCGTCCGTAGATCTATAGGTGGGTAAAAATCTCATCCCAATAGAATCATTTTCAAACCACTTCTTGATGAGTTCTCGGTCTTTTTCCTTAAATTTTCTGAAATTGATCATGTCTCTATCATAGAGCAAAAGCACCCTGAGGGTGTTTTTGCTATTTCGCTCCCAGGTGGTTTACCACGAGCGAGCCTTCGACCTGGCTCAGGCCAGGGCGAAGCGAGTCGAGTGGAGATGGGCGGAATCGAACCGCCGTGCAATAGAAGAGATGAAAGATTTCTACAAGAGGTAGTTTGTTTCAATCTGCCTGTTGGCAGATATTTAGACTCTGTAAGTATGGAACAAACAAAATCTTACAAAGTCGAGCTTCTACATTTCGGAAACAAGCAAAGCAATTTGTTTCCAGAGTCTCAAGTTATTACGCGAGCAACTTGTTATGAGACATCACAAGTGCTAACGTCGCTTAGGCCGACCCAGACACCGAAGTGTCGGGTTAAGAGGCGTAAACGAAAGCGAAATCCTTAGCTCCAAAATATGGAGAAACTAGAGACCCAGCTTTTGCGACAATGCTGTTTGCAATTATCGGTTGTGGCGGATTTAAGAGTCACCACAGCTCTCCCTTGCATCTATCAAATGAATTCTACTGTCTAGGCCGATCATCCCCTAAATCATCTTGACTACAAGATGATCGGGCGAACAATTTGCGGAGCAAAATTGTTTTAGCCCCACAAACTAATTGTTACGCCCTATTTTGTCTAAATATTTCTTTAGTATTTTCTTTTTTTCTCTTGCTGACCACAATGTCTTAAGAAAACGCTCCCTTTGGAATGCATCTGACTTGTCTAAGTATTTTTCTTGGTGAATAACAACAAGAGGTCTGCGCGATCTAGTAGAAAGTACTTTTCCACTATTGTGCGCTTGAATTCTTTTTTGTATATTCTTCGTGCATCCAACATAGAGCCCACTGTCTTTGGTACTAAGCAATATGTATACAAAATAGTGCATAAGCCTATTTATATTTCAAAGTTCTTCTCATCTCTCTCTCGGTCTCTCTTTTCTTTATACTCTGACGTTTGTCCCGTGTTTTCTTACCACGGGCTATGCCGATTGCTACCTTGATTTTTCTTCCTTTATTATACACCGAAAGTGGTACTACTGTCAAACCTCTTTGCCTCTCAGAATCCATAATAGTTTTAATCTCAGCTTTGGTTAGCAGGAGCTTGCGGTTTCTTCTCGAATCATAACCTTTTGGGGTGTTCGCAGCCTGATAGGGAGGAATATCTGAGCCCACGAGGAATGCTTCATTACCTCGTGCGATTACGTGCGATCCGTCGAGTGACCCACGTTTCATGCGCAAAGCTTTAACTTCAAATCCAAGCAGCTCTATACCCGCCTCGATTTTCTCGAGTATTTCGTAGTTAAACCCTACCTTTTTGTTCTCAACTAGTGACATATGTGAATAATATCAGATTTATTCTACTCTATTGGTCTAACACTCTAAGCTCCACACTTTGCGCTCTGTGTCATTTTAATTGACACTTCATCATAAATACAATATTGTTTGGGTAGAACTCACAACAGGAGACGAGTATAAGATGTTACGTCGTCAGTGTCATGCCGCACCAAAGAGAAGTATGGTGCCGCTCTGTCGGAAGGAAACAGTTGAGCAGACACAGATCCAAATTGGTGAGTTATGGGCAGAACCTCATGAAAAAGATTTGGTTGATTGTCCCGAGTGTGTAGCACTTATCGATAAGTATCTTCTGGGGCAAAAGGAGATACGTATGAGAAAAGAAGTTAATACAAAGAATGATCGCAGGTCCAAGTACTTGCTCAACGATCTTTCAAACGTAGCGTGATCCCGGGGAATCGGGGTCATTTTTTATTTATAATTTTCATAGCAAAATAAGTATATTTGTGTATAATTGCTCTCTAATATTAGCCATATGGCAACACAGAATCCTAAAAACAAAAAGCAGTTCAAGGTGGTAATGAAGAAGGACTGGAAGAGCCCGGGAAGCAGTTCTATGTGGAAGAACTTTCTGTCAGTCGTTCTCATTTTTTTAATTATTTCTACAATTTATTCAGCGTTAACTGAAGGCAGTCAAGAGGCACTTCAGATTCCCATTTCAGAATTAGCTCGCGATGTGAACCAAGAGCTTGTTCTAAAAGTAGTGGTTGAAGGTGATGAGGTGAAAGCAGAATACAAGTCAGGAGAGATAAAGGATACTAAGAAGGAAGAGGGTATCGCACTCACTGAGACACTCGTAAGATATGGTGTAACGCCAGAGAAGCTTCTGGGTCTCAATATTGAAATAGTAAAGGAGAGTGGTTTCATGTTTTGGCTTTTGAATCTTTTGCCGATAATTCTGCCAATTCTCTTCATTGTTTTTTTCATTTGGTATTTATCTCGCCAGGTCAAGGGTGCTGGGATGCAAGCATTTACATTCGGCCAATCCAAGGCTCGTCTCATACCGCCAAACGACAAGAAACAGAAAGTAACTTTCAAGGATGTTGCCGGGGTCAAGGAAGCAAAGCAAGAGCTCACCGAGATCGTAGATTTTCTTCGAAATCCTAAAAAGTTTTTAGACATTGGAGCACAGATTCCAAAAGGAGTACTGCTCATGGGTGCCCCAGGAACAGGTAAAACTTTGCTTGCTCGAGCTGTAGCGGGAGAAGCAAACGTGGCTTTCTTTTCTATATCTGGTTCTGAGTTCGTAGAAATGTTTGTAGGAGTTGGAGCTTCGCGTGTACGTGACCTTTTTCAGCTTGCCAAGCGTGCAGCACCCGCGATTATTTTCGTTGATGAGATAGATGCTGTAGGACGAGTGCGAGGAGTGGGTGCGGGTGGTGGTAATGATGAAAGGGAACAGACTTTGAACCAGATTCTAGTTGAGATGGACGGTTTCGAGCCAAATGAGAAAGTTATTGTGATGGCAGCGACCAATAGACCGGACGTTCTAGACCCTGCACTCCTGCGTCCTGGCCGATTCGACAGGCGCGTTGTTATAGATCTGCCAGACCGAGCAGAAAGAGAAGAGATTCTCCATATTCACTCACGGCAAAAACCTTTTGGTGAAGACGTAAAATTGAATGTAATAGCTGAGAGAACACCAGGATTTTCTGGTGCAGACCTCTATTCACTTATGAATGAGGGTGCGATACTTGCTGCACGTGAAGATAGAACGAAGATTTCTCAGTTTGATCTGATTCGCTCTATTGAGAAGGTGATCCTTGGCCCGGAGCGAAAGAGCCATATCTTGTCTCTCAAAGAGAAAGAGATCACCGCGTATCACGAAGCCGGTCATGCACTTGTCTCATCAGTTCTTGATTATGCCGACCCAGTGCACAAAATTTCAATAATTTCTCGTGGCAGAGCTGCTGGCTACACTCTCAACTTGCCAATAGAAGATCGCAAGCTTCAGTCTAAGAAAGAGTTTCTAGATGATATAGCTATGGCTCTCGGTGGCTATGTTGCTGAGCGTACTGTCTTTGGTGATCTTACTACTGGTCCATCCAATGATCTCCAGGTTTCCACGGGCCTTGCACGTGATATGGTGACCAAGTATGGAATGTCTGAAAAGATTGGCCCCATAGCTCTAGAGGAGCCAACAGGCAGGGTGCTCTTTGGTAAAGGTCTTGAAGATAGGGAATACTCCGAGAAGGTAGGTGCAGAGATTGACGGAGAAGTCTCAAAAATTATGAAGGAAGCCCTAGAGCGCGCAGAGAAGGTGATTGGTGAGTACAGAAAAGCACTCGATGCTATTGCCAAGCGACTGATAGAAGTAGAAACTATAGAGAGGGACGAGTTCGAGCTTATTTTAATCGCTCATGGCATTACTCCCAAGAAGAAAAAAGATATAGAACATCAAGTTTAAATTTTTATGAGATCATTTGAAGCGGAAAGCTTACATAATGCAGATATAGATAGGTTTTACCAGAAAGCTACAGAAAGGTTAGCAGCGGGAGGTTTTAAAGAAGAAGAATTTATCGATCCGTATGGGGAGCAAACAGTGGGGGCAGACTTAATTGAAGTTAAGAAAAGAGAAGCGGTACATAATCGCACAAGAGACGAACAGACAGAAGAGCAGAAAAAAGTCGCAGATATATTTGAAGCAATTGTACTTGAGGTTGGAGAACTCAACGAATGGTGGGGCAGCAATGCCTTCATTTTGCAAACCTCTAAGTATGATGATTATGTTAATGGAGTTGATGCGGTAATTGAATTTAGAGTTGAAGATCCTAAATCTGCCTCGTACTTAGGTCTTGCAACTGACGTCACGTTTTCTGGAGATACAGGAGACAAATTTTTAAGAATTTTCAGCCAGATTGACAGTGGAAATCTTACAAAAGTTAAATATTTCCACTCTAAGCATATGGGCATACACGGGCCGCTAAGTGACTTGCCCAAGGTGATAATTGGTGCGCATAGAGAAACTGTTCTTGAGGTTGCAGAAAAATGGATTGCAGGGAAATACAATGCTCTAGCAAGACACAAACTCCAAATAATGATTCTTCTGCAAACAGTTGAGCAGCTAAGAGTATTTCGAAATTATGCAAAAAAAATAGGCAAAGAAGATCTTGTACGGATTTATTCAGAACGAATTACTGTAGTGGAGAGAATTCTGGAAGAAAAGAAAGATATTTATAATCAAGTAAAAAGTGATTTAAATGATGATAATGTTCATTACTCAATTATGGATTTCCTGAAAAGGAAACAAAGGGAGATAGACCAAATGTAATAATTTTGGCAGCTTGGGCTAGGTGCTTGTCATTCGCATCAATGTTGCTATTCTGTACTTAGAATCGAGCCCTCGAGGTGCAAATGGACGTAACTCTCTTGCTCGAGTATTGGAAGCTTATGGAAAGAGAGAAAGAGCTTGCCGATATGGGGCAAGCAGAGTCAAAAATAAATGTTCGTAAAGAGCAAATACAAAAAGCTCTTGTGTCTACTCATGAAGAGATTGTAGAGAAAATTGAAGAACTGCATGTATCCTAGCTACGTACTCGCACAACCCAAGGTGTGAGTTTTTGTTTCAATTTTTATACATCTTAACCCACCCCGCATAATTTATTACCCTATTCGTACGAATAAGACCAGTAGATTTTGTTTTATATATAGAAGGAATTAGCAAGGAATCATTGCTTTAATTTTCCGTTTTAGTGTTCACTACTTTCAAGTAATGAAGACTCTCTATCTTGAATTCTTATAAACGGAGTGAATATGACACCTGCTAGGAGTATACCGAGAGAGTTGCTTATAAGATCAAGCCAAGTGTCGTTTATTGTTGTCGCCATTACGAGATTAGTATAGTTTTGAAGGAAAAATTCGAAAATCTCGTTTCCTACTCCGAGTGCAGTTACGACAAGTGCAGTAAATACTAAAAATTGGAATCTACTTACTTTTGCTCCTGAATCTTTTACAGCAAGAAAGCAAATGAGAAATGCGGCGAATCCTCCTGCAAAGCCATGCTGAATCCTGTTGGCTATTTCGCGATCCGGAGTTAGATACACGATTGCGAAAGCTACAACACAGAACAAAACTATAATTCCAAGTGATCGAGAAGTGTTGCCATCTCTCATGTTCATTTCGTTATCGTTTGCAAAAAACTTAGAGAAGAGATATCTAAGAGGGAAGTAGGCAATACAGTATGTAATTGTAGTTAAAATTGAAAACATATTATTCTTCTCGTACCGCACTCTGCTGTCTCCACAAGGCCGAGTAGAGACCGTTTTTTGAAAGCAGCTCCACGTGACTACCAGCTTCGGACAAGCTGCCCTTTTCGAGAACATATATTGTATCAGCGTGTGCGATTGTTGACAGCCTATGAGCAACCATCACTATTACAAGATCAGGTTTGGTCTTTGCAATGTCTTGTATTGTTTTTGTAATCTCTTTTTCTGTAATCGAGTCTAGACTAGATGTCGCCTCGTCAAATATTATTAAGTCAGGATTTCGTAGTAGCGCTCGTGCAATGGCAAGTCTTTGGCGTTCCCCACCAGAGACCTTTATGCCACCTTCACCAATCTTTGTATCAAGTCCCTCTGTACTCCGCTCAATAATAGAAAGCACTGCCGCACCACGTAGAGCCTCCAAGCACTCTTCATCACGAGCTTTCGGATTTACGAAGAGCAAGTTTTCGCGAATGGTGCCTGCGAAGAGCTGAGTTTCTTGTGATACGTATCCTATGCGACGACGGAGAAGGTCGTAATCAATATTTTCTCCAGAAATATTATTAACTAACACTGTGCCTTCTGTGGGTTTATACAAGCCTACAAGTAGTTTAATCGTTGTAGATTTTCCAGATCCTGATGGTCCGACGAAAGCAGCTACTTCTCCCTTCTTAATTTTGAAAGTTAAATCTTTAACCGCAGGGCTATTGCCTGTTGCATGAGTGAACCCAACCCGCTCGAACCGAATACTATCGAGTGCCCCAAGCGTTGTTGGATTTTCTGGTTTTACCTCTGGCTTTTGTTTCAGTATGTCATCGAGCTTCTCCATACTTGCACGAGCTTCCTGGAAAATGTTTGCAACGGTTCCAAGCTCGCCAAGCGGTCCAAATACGAAGAAAAGATATATGTATAGACTGAAGAATTCTCCAAACGTAATGAGCTTCTCATAAATGAGGTACATCATTATAAGAAGTAAGACTGACCGGATAGCGTTTATGAGTGTGCCCTGTACGAAGCTAAGAAGACGAATGACTTTGATCTTTCGTAGCTCAAGAGATAATATTTTTTTATTTACTATATTGAGTCGATCTGTTTCTTGGTTTTCAAGCCCTAGAGATTTTACAAGTTCTACATTGCGCAATGTTTCTGTTGTCGATCCTGAGAGAGCGGCCGTTTCTGTCACGATCTCTTTCTGCATTGCCTTTATGCGTCGCGTAAGGAAAAAGGTTACAGTTCCAACAGTAGGAATGATAAGAATATACATGAGCCCCACAAGCCAGTGAACATAGAAACCGTATCCTACTACGAAGATAATAGAAACAAGTGGTAGAAAAATAATTCCGACAGCGGCACCTATGAGCTGTTCAGAATCCTTACGAGCCTTCTGAAGCTTTTGTAATAGCTCACCAGATCTTTCATCTTCGAATGCGGCATAGGGGAGAGAGAATGAATGCGCAACACTTTTTTCATACATTGTTGCACCCACTCGCTGAGTTACCGTGCTTAAGTAGTAGTCTTGAAAGTTTTTCGCGACTCTTGAGACAAAAGCTACACCGACGGATGCAAGAAGCAGGAGTATTATTCCCTGGAAGAATTCTTCCCGGGGTATCTCAAAGGCTCGAGACGCATAGTTGTCTACAATAAGTCTGAAAATCTGAGGGTCAAGAAGTGAGAAGACTTGGTTAATGGTTGCAAGAACAAGCGCGAAAGTAAGCATCACTTTCTGCTCCTTTAGGTATACAAGAAGTTGTCGCATGGCACCCATAATACAGCAATACCAAGTACCCACAAAATATTTATGATAACAAAACTACTCCGTCACGCCGTGACGGAGTAGTTTTGTTATAGAGCCTACATTGATGGCCGAGAATCGCAATCTCTGCAATTCTTTTTGTGTGTGAAGATTTCGTAAATAGCGGCAAGACCTACAAGGACGTATATGATTTTTACAATCATAGCCGGGATTCCCCAAGATCCTAGTCCATAGCTAAATGCTTCGAGAAGCCAGTTTAAGCCCCCAATAATAAGTAAAACGAAAGCAACTTTATGCATAATTTCTTTCTAATTAATAATTTGAAACTACGTTTAGTATATCAAGTTATGCAAGAATATTTGTCCACCCTCCACGATTTGAACGTGGGACCCTCGAGGTATAAGCTCGATGCTCTAACCAACTGAGCTAAGGGTGGTATAGCGCTCAAATACTATATCAAATATGGAAATCCTTCAATTATTACAGTCGTGCGGTTAAGTGTCCCAGCTATCCACAACGTGAGTATTCACATTGTTATAACCTAAGGGTATACTTCTAATCAAGTTGCGGTCCTGTCTTGAAACCTTATTTATTCTTAACTTCTCTTAATAATATGTTCTCTAAAAAATTGCCATTAGTAATTGGTTTTGTTTTTGCTTTTCTTTTTATTGGACTATCTGTAGATGCACAAACTACTTCTCTAAGTTTGACGAGAAACCTAAGTTTTGGTTCTAGCGGCACAGACGTCAGCTCTCTCCAACAATTTTTAATATCACAAGGACATTTGTCTTCTGGGAACGCCACAGGTTACTTTGGCCCCTTGACTCAAGCTGCCGTGCAAAGCTTTCAGCGAGCGCAAGGGATCGTTACTACAGGAACTGTTCAGACAACTGGGTACGGTTTAGTGGGCATACGAACACGTGCAGCCTTGGCTACATTTACGGGAGCTCAAGGCACCTTTACGCAGAATGCTACTATTGGTACTACTTTTAATACCGCAGTTTCTACGACTCTACCCCCGACCGTGGATCTAAAAGTTAATGGTTCGGATGGGCCTGTCTTGTTGCCTCCGTCTATTTCGATACAAGCCCACCAACAAGCAAACTTATCCTGGTCCTCGACTAACGCTACCAGTTGTACTGCATCGGGGGGTTGGAGTGGTACCCAAAAAACTTCAGGCAGTCAGTCATTTAAACCAACAGTAAATACTCTATATATAATTACATGTACAGGATCGGGTGGAAGTGCTAGCGATGAAGTAACTGTAAATAAAATTGGGGCCCCAAGCTCAAGCATGTTTAATCTCGGGGAAGACGTTGAAACTATTTATAGTAGCGGAAATATTTTTAATTATCCCGCTCCTGACCCCAGGGGAGGTCAAAGTATGTTTGGCGGTGTAAAAGGTAGAGTTGTTGGGGGTCCAGCGGCAGGCACATGTTGTGGCCATATTTTTTGGCATGTGGATTATGTAAACGGAATGAAGGGGTGGACCGAAAAAGATAATCTTAAAAAAGCTATCATTAATTCTACCTATACTCTTTCAAATATGGGAGATGTGATTGTAACGAAAACCAACTTCACCCAGGCTAAGATAGTTACTTTTACAATGACTGCGATTTCTGGTAAACCCGTAGTATCAGCCGTAATAAGCTCTTCCCTGCCATCTGGCGTAACAGTCAGTCCTGATCATTATAACTCTGGTAGTCATAACGCTTGTGGCGCAGACCCAAGTGCCGCAGACCCAACTTGTTCGCATAAACCTGTTTTTTCCATAGCTAGTAACGCGGCTACCGGAGTCTTCCCAGTTACTCTGACTACTTATGGTCCCAGCGCTCCTACAGAAACCAGCACATTTAATCTGCATATTCTTCCCGCTGGAACGGCTGTTCCCACCGTATCTCTAAAAGCTAACAACACACCTGGCACACTTTCTATCACTAACGGTACCCAGATCTCTCTCACTTGGGACTCAACCAATGTTACGAGTTGTGACCTTAGTGGAGACGGCTGGAGTGGCACAAAATATGCGGCCAAAATGCCAAGTCCAGGATTCTCTGCTATACCGCTATCCAATAAAACCACCACATACATTATTATTTGTTCTGATGTTGCCGGCCAAAAGAGCGCGCCGAGCACGGTGGTGGTCACGACCACGGCCGGTTCTCAAACTAACAAATTTAACCAAAATGATAAGGTTGAAACCAATGCTGATGCTGTAAACGTTCGATCTACGCCGAATGGTAATCCTCCTATAGATTCTAAAAGCAAAGGAGCTAAGGGCGTGATTATGTGGGATGCTACGACAAGCGCAGGGGGTCATAATTGGTGGGAGATCAACTACGATACAGGAAAAGACGGCTGGACTGCGGAGCAGTATCTTAATCTTATATTGTCTACAGCTACTCCGCCTCCGCCACCAGGTACCCCAACAGTCGAACTTAAAGCTAATAACACTCTTGGCTCACTTTCTGTCACTAACGGTACCCAGATTTCTCTCACTTGGGTCTCCACGGATGCTACCGGTTGCGCCCTTAGTGCCAACAGCTGGAGCAGTACGAACTTTTCGGCCCAGATGGGAAGTCCAGGATTCACTACTACTCCGTTGTCTAATACCACTACCACTTATACTATCACTTGCTATGATGCAAATGGCGTGAAAAGTGCACCAAGTACTGTAGTGGTGACAACAACTGGCTCAAGTAATACATTTAAAGACGGAGATACGGTGGAGGTGACAAACACGACCACTTCAGTCAATGTCCGCTCTTCTGCAAACGGAACAGTAATTGGCACTCAGCCACTTGGGGCTCTAGGATTAATTAAAGGTACAAGTATTAACTCTGGAGGATACGACTGGTGGAATGTGGATTACGTTCACGCCCCTGACGGCTGGACCGCAGAGCAGTTTCTTCAAAAGAATGCCGGAGGAATCCCAAGTTCCAGCAGAGTGAGTCTTCAAGCCACTCCAAATTCAGTGGCAGTCAATACCCCTGTTCTCCTTATCTGGGCACTTAGCAACTGGCCCACCAGCAGTCCCACTACTACATGTAATGCGACCGGTGGCACGGCGGGATGGCCCGGTACAAAATACGGTTTTATGACCGGCGGACAAGCTGTAGTTACTCCTACAACTGCTGGTACTCACACTTTCAACATTGACTGTAGCGGTTATAAAGACTCGGTGACTGTGACGGTGACTACTGCGGGTTCAACCAACAAACCTCCAGTCGCGAATGCTGGCCAAGACAAAACAATCACTCTACCCACGAGCTCCGTTTCTGTGGTGAGCCCTCCAGTCGACGCAACCGATCCTGATGGTTCAAGCGACATAAATACCCATACCTGGTCTTTCGTCTCTGGTCCTGCTGGTGTTACTCCAGGCATCGCCGCTCCCGGCAACAAGAACAGTACTTTTTCTGGTCTTACTGTTGCAGGTACCTACACTTTCCGCTTCACCGTGGAAGATAAAGGGGGACTCAGGGCAACCGATGACATGAATGTAGTTGTTTTAACAAGTGGCACGCAGTCATCGGGTCCAGTTGTCGATCTAAAAGCAAATGGTTCAAACGGACCAGTAACTCTTTCAAAGGGTGATTCGGTTCAGTTTTCTTGGACGGGATCCAACTTAGTAAATTCTTGTTCCATTAAGGACGAAAATAATAGCACTATATCTGGGGGGACAGGACTCAATCCTTTGGGGGGTACTCTCACTCTAGTAAATCTTACTTCTACACACACCTATACAATTACTTGTTTTACAAGTAACAACAGTACTGCAACTGATAGCGTGACGGTAATTATTTCTGGAGTATTCACAACCCCAGTTGTAGATCTCAAAGCAAATGGCTCAGACAATCCTATAACGCTTACTGCGAACCAAGATCTTACTTTGAGTTGGACAATACAAGGAGTGTTACCAACTTGCTCATTGCGTGGTTGGGGAGTGTCCGGCTCTAATTCATCTGGCTATGTTGAACTCTCTTCTAAAGTATTAATCGGTTCAGCATTCACTATTACCCCAACTACTGCAGGCTATCCGACTGCTGCTGGCAATATGTACGAGATCAACTGTACAGTTTCTGGAGCAGTCACAAAGTACGATCGAGTAATAGTGACGGCAGCAGCGGTAACACCTCCAGGAGGAGGGACTACTGCATCTCCAGTAGTAACTTTATCTGCTAGTTCTGGCTCTGTAGCCGATGGTCAATCTGTTGCTCTGACTCTCACTTCTCAAAACGCTACTTACTGCACAGGAAATGTTTTTTCTGACAACAGAACTTCTGGCACGGCATATGTTGTTCCTCCCTTTGGCGGAAATACTAGCGTGGGCTACTCTGTAATATGTTACAACGGTCTTGGCGGCCCATCTAAAACTGCCTCCGTAAACGTCACCAAGTCAACGTCTGGAGGCTCACCCTCTAGCGGGGCACCGACACTTGATTTCAAAGCTGATAACTCTAAGGGGCCACTTTCTGTAGGAACTTCCGGGTCTGTATATCTCAGCTGGTCAACAACAAATGTATCTAGCTGTACGTTGAGTAATGCTGGAATATCGTACGTTTCACTTCCTAGTGGTTTCTGGAATGCAACTCCAAGTAGCTACACTTCGAAAGTCATATACACTATGAGCTGTACTGGGACAAACGGCGCTTCTATATCAGAATCAATCACCGTATATCCTGTCTACACTACAGTAAGCGTCAACAGTAGCTATCCTCTACCAAAAACTACTTATACGCTACACAATTCCCAAGACCTTAACTTGGCTTGGAGTGCCCCAAATCTTCCAGCAGATGCACACTGTGATCTCACTTCACCTGTTAGTCTTACAAACCCCGCAGGTCAGAAGACCGGATCATGGAAGTTTACATCTACATCAACAAACTATCCTCCAAACAATGTGAGCAGCTGGTATTCACCTGGAATTGTCTACACTGTTACATGTAGTAATTCTGGCGGCATCGTAGGCATGGCCACGGCCAATATTCTTCTTGACCCAAATACTACGAGTCTCAATAGCTCTAGTTCAAACCAACTAGCTGCTATATTTTCAGCCATACAAAACATTTTGGCTGAGCTTAGTCTATCTGCTCGGTAGGCAAAGGTGTTTCCTGTTTTTTTAAAATAAAAACCATTCCCGAATTAAATAGGGAATGGTTTTCATTTCGCTTAATATAATTAACTATTCAAAATGGAATTGTTTGCGCTTCTCATCTATTTGATTTTTCAAAATGGGATATTTTTTAAGCTCTGGGTCTTCTTCAATAAGTTTTCCTGCTTCAAGTCGAGCAGCTTCAACCATCTTCAGATTTTTTATTGCTTCCATTCCTATATCAGAGAGCCCCCACTGCTTGCGACCGTAGAGCTCGCCTGCACCTCTCTGCACAAGGTCGAACTCGGCAAGCTCAAAGCCACTTTTTGCAGTGCGAAGTGCTTTGAGACGATCCATACTCTTACCACTCTTTGTCTCAGAAAATATATAGCAGTAAGGTTGGTGTGAGCTTCGCATTACTCGCCCGCGAAGCTGGTGAAGCTGAGCAAGACCAAATCTTTCTGCCCCTTCAATTATGATTATTGTGGCATTTGGAACATTTACTCCAACTTCAACAACAGAAGTTGAAACCAAAATATTTATTTTTCCATCCTTAAAGTCGTTCATGACTTCATCCTTCTCCCCAGGTTTCATTTTGCCGTGCATGACCCCAACTTGAAATTCGGTAAAAACATCTTTTTTAAGACGCTTTGCTTCTTCTGTAACAGATTTTGCAATCAAAGCCATTTCCCGAGTAGGGTCTGGTTCATCAATACGAGGGCAAATCACGTATGCTTGGCGACCAGACCTTAGCTCTTTACGTATTTTTTCGTACACTTGGCCTCGAGTATTTGGCAATACAATTTCTGTAATAGGCCATTTACGACCAGGAGGTAGCTCATCAAGTAGTGAAAGATCGAGGTCCCCATAGACAGTTAGGGCCAGTGTGCGGGGTATGGGGGTCGCAGTCATGCTCAAAAGGTGGGGGATGACTCCACCTCTCTCTCTAAATTTCTGCCTCTGTGTGGTTCCAAATTTGTGTTGTTCGTCGATAATTGAAAAAGCAAGATGTTTAAATTTAACGCTTTTCTGGATAAGAGTGTGAGTGCCAATAAGTATTGGTATCTCGCCACTTGCGACCCACTTGAGGAGCTGGGAACGAGAGATGTTTGTCGCACCAAGCGGATTTATTTTGGACGGAAACTTCCTTGCACCACTTCCGGTGATGAGGCCCACCTGAACTCCAGTATATGCAAAGTATTTAACAAATGACTCAAAGTGTTGCTCAGCCAAGATTTCTGTTGGAACCATGTATGCAACCTGAAGGTTCCCAAAGTCCTGATTCTTCGGCTTTGTGGAGATTACAGCGAATGATGCGGTGGCGGCGACAGCAGTTTTCCCACTTCCCACATCTCCTTCGAGAAGCCGAGCCATAGGCACACCCTTCTTGAAGTCATCTAGAATATGGTTTACAGATTTTTTTTGGGCTTCTGTAAGAGGGAAGGGAAATCTGCTGATAAAGTCCGTTAGTTCACTAAATTTTTTAGAGATCTCAAATGAATCATGTTGTTGCCAAAGTTTGCGACTCTTGTGTTTCTCAAGTTGAATGAAGAATACTTCTTCAAATGCAAACCGTTTACGTGCTGAGAGTGCATCGTCTTTGTTCTTCGGAGTGTGGATCCATATGAGAGCAGTTTTAAGTGTAGGAAGATTGTATTTTTTTAAAATACTTTCAGGTATGGGGTCCACCAGCTCATCAAGCAATCCTGATTTGAAAACTTTTTGGATTGCATGGAATATCCAGTTGGATGTTACACCACGGGTTTCAGGGTAGACAGGGTATAGGTAGTGGTCCTCGTTACCTTCACCAAATAGTGAAGTTGCCCCAGTGTGAAGTGGAAGCTTCGCAATATTTTCTATCTTCGGGTTAGAAAGATAGAGCTCTCCTTTTCTCTCCGAAACTTTTCCTTCGGCACGGACAAAGCTGCCATCCTGAAGCATTTTTGCCAAGTATGGCTGATTGAACCAAACAACCTTTATACTTCCAGTCTCATCTTCAAGCATACCTTCAGCCATAGGGATTTTCTTCTTCCATGCTTTCTTCATTTTGAGCCCAGAAATTTTCCCAAATATTACTGCCGCTTCTCCTCGAGCCAAGCTTTCTATAGATTTAATTTCTGAGGTGTCTCCATACCGGCTGGGGAAGTAGTGGAGAATGTCCTCGACAGTTAGTATGTCAATCTTCTTAAGAGCCTTTTGTTGAGGAGGAAGAATGCGTAGGTGATCCGTAAGTATAGAATCATTTTTCATATAGTCTCCAAATCATAGCCGATTTGGTCTTTATGACAAATGTTAGTTCCTGTGCTCACACTAACTAAAGCACCAAGTCGTACGACTTGGTGCTTTAGTTAGTGTTTAATACCCCTACAGCTTACTACTATGTAAGATGCTTTGAAACAAGCTTTGTCATCTCAAACATGTTCACAGTTTCCTTGCCTCCGAAGACTTTCTTCAAGTTTTCGTCTGCGTTGATGTTGCGCTTGTTAGTAGGGTCCTGGAGATTCTTCCCTTTAATGTAAACCCAGAGCTTCTTAACAACTTCTGATCTAGGCATAGGTCCATTGCCCACAACAGCCGCTAGTTCATCACTAACGTTCAAAGGCTTCATAAATGCTGAATTTGCTTTTGGCATGTATTTTTTATTTATATTTAACCCTACTATCCTACCATATTTGCTGTTTTAGGGAAGGGGATGATTGGGGGTTGAAAAAACCTCCACAAAAGATGCGGAGGCTAAAGGGTTCAAATAGAGTCAAAAACTTAAGAACTCAGGTTTCTGTCTAAATGCAGCTGACAAACCGACGGATTTACCGCGGTAGTCGTCGCTATAGCTGGTGATAGCGAGACCTCGATGATCAAAGTCGCCAACAGCGACACGGGCACCGAATGAGTCGACATTGATGCAACGAACGTAGATCCCTTCAAACAAGCGCTCATCGGTGGCAAGAAAGTGACCGATTATGGTGTAAACCATGATCTGAGCAGTCGGGAGTTCCTCGTTTTTTGAAAGGAGTGCCAACTGGCCTTCCAAGGTTTCCCAGACTGAGTTGGGAATTGGTTCCTTGCGGACCAACTGCCATGTGGGTATACCTTTGTCTGCCGCGAACGGCAGCTTTTTATACCAGTTCATGCTGTAAAGCAGGGTTTGGTCGGGCAGGTTCTTATCAACGCCATGGATGTCGAGAATAGACAGTGGGAAAACTGCAACGAGAATGTGCGTATCCTTACAGGATTCGAGCACACTCTTTTTGAACGGAATTTCGCCGAGATCGGAAAGCTGTTGCTTCGTGGCTTTAACCCCGAAGTACTTGATCGCCTCCTCGATACCGAAGAAGTTCCTTCCCATGATCACTCGTGCAAGTATCTGTGATTCGGAAGGTTCATAACCACCGCTGATCATGAATCGTGCAACTTTTCCCACGAATTCAGGGTCCGTATTGAGGCGGTCGGCGACTTCGTCAGCGTTGTTCCTGAAAGCCCTCCATAAGCGTTGATTGGCGGCATTGATGTCACCATGGGGGACTTGAGTCCATACTTTCATGTTTTTCACCTTTTCTGTTAGCCTTTTTGAAGTTATCTTGAAGGCGACTAGAAAGTGGGAATACGATCCCGGTTTACGTCTTGCCTCGGATGAGACAAGCTTTTTAAGTCCTAATATTTTAAGGCCCAGAAAGCTTGTCTCACTTGAGTTTTGTATGAAGAGCAGTTGTTTATGTTCTTTTTGTATTATACTATATATGAGCTTAAAAAGCAAGGGCTATTTCCGGCCTATAAATATGCCGTTTTTTGGTTGTAATATGTCTTGACATGTATGTTATAATATGCTATGTTGCAAGTGGATTCAGCGGTATGTCCTTGGGCAATTTCGCTTCAGGGGTGAGTCGCTGACCAAAACAAGGAGCTAGGCATGTCATTTGGAAAAGATTACCGTCTCGTTGGTGAAGCTACAGTGACCGGAGAGAAGTTTGGTGCTGGAACAACCTTCTGGTCATCTCTTGTACATACCGACATTATCGGTCGGATCAGGCTGATGGTTGAACACTACGCCATTGTTGGGAAGTACATTGGTCAGCCACTGGTCTATGATCGGGAAGAGCTCATTGCATGGCTCACTGATCGATCTAGCAACTGTCTCAAGTGTTACCCGTATTACGTGGATGATGAGAAAATGTTAATAACGGACCAACCCCGTTTCATTTCCGAGTTTTTTTCCAAAATGAAGGAAATCGGGCTCGGGTGGATGGAGTTCCGGCTGTATTACGGTAGGCTAATCGACAAGTATTTTCAAAGAAATACCAAGTCCCTCGAATCCGATTGGGATGAGAAGGAAATCTTTCGCTCAGAACCGCGTCCTGGGGCACTCTTCGATGATTGCATAACTCCCCAACGCTTCGTTGATGTTCTGGATGAGATCGTAGCGAACCGGCGACGGATACACGAGCTTCCTGTTGCACGGGCTGTGCCCACGTATAGCTATAAGTAAAATCGTACTCGGCGAAATCGAGTAGAGAAATCATATCGGTCGGTAGGCCAAAAACCTACCGACTTTTTCATGTAAATTTATTTTGAGAGAGAGTGGGAATTTCTCCCTCGACTCAAAATTGTTTCATTTTACTTAAAATAGATTGAAAAGGGATTCGGTCACAGATAATTTTCTGTTGAAAAAGTTCACCCCACAAGTTTTTGCATACTTGCAAAACTTGCAGGCCCACCTCAGCTCGACAGCTTCCGGTCTTGCGAAAGCTTCAACTATTCGCTTTCTCACCCCGCCTCGCGCCGTCGCGCTCCGGCTTTCGAATCCCACCTCTCACGCGCCGACGTCCGACTCGAACAGCACATTTGGCTGTTCTTTCCGGTCGTTGCGGAGACGATGCCCGGAACTTTGAACCAAAAATACGGCTCAAATTCGAGGATCTTGATAAAAGTATACAGAAACTAAGAGCTATCTACAAAGTCCACCCTGAATGGTTTGAAGTACCAAAACCCAAATCAACCAAAGGTAAGAACGAGGTAGACTATTCGATTTAGCACTGGTTATTTAGTAACTTTGTGCAAGAGTATTATCAAATACATGCTCGTATCTTTCGGGCGAACCAAATCCATGCTCATCAAAATCATCAAGTAAATCTTTTAGCGGAAATGACCTGGCGCCATCTTTTCTCCTGACTATGCAGCGACCACCTTGTTTAGTACCAAAAGGATGCCTTTGAGGACTGACCACATCTTCTTGGATATAAGGCTTAGAAAAGACCTCTTTATTAAAGTAAGCAATGACTTTCTTGTGAACCGTATCTAAATAATTCTTTCCTGAATCATCCCCGTTGAAATATTCCCCATGCACCAATCGATTTCTTAACCCATTTTCATCTGCAAATATTTCTGTTGCTAAATCCTCACCTAAAATCTTTGTATATAAATTTATTGACTTTTTGAATACAGATTTATTCCTTTTCCGAGCCATTGCTTCCATTGCAGAAAACATCAAAAGAAGTTTTGCAGAATAACCTGAAGCGTTTACAGCGTCATTCCAGTAATGATAGAAGGGTTCTGGAATTTCCTCATGTTTTAGGAGTTCTACTAGACCGTCTCGTTCTTTCTCCATAAACATCAACCCTCCTGATTTCACATCTTGACTGTACTCAAAAAACGCAATGTCTCTACTGAGATCATGAACTATAAAAGGTTCTCTTGTGAATTCTATGTACGACTGACAAATTAATGATATGCGTGGAATGAGTTTGTTCAACCTTGCTCTAAAAACATTTATTGCGTCTATAAAGTTTTCAGCTTCAATTTCACAGGTTGCAATCCAAGCATCTGAATCTTTCCAGCCATCTCTAAAATTAAAGTCACAATGGGAAAATTCCAAACCTTCAATTTCAAACGAAGCAGGTTTTTCTTTCACCTCCATTACTGCGCAATGAGCAAGTGTGAGAATTTTATGTTCTATTCTGTATTTTTTCATTTATTCGTACTCAATTGTAGCTGGAGGCTTTTGAGTAATATCGTAAAGAACGCGATTTACCCCTCGCACCTTGCCGATAATCGCGCTGGATATTTTTTCCAGCAGCTCATTTGGGATTTTGTGCCAGTCAGCACTCATACCATCTATCGAATCAACTGCGCGAAGCGCGATCACGTATTCATACGTACGACCATCGCCCATAACACCTACCACTTTAACTGGCAGTAGTGCGGCAAAGGCCTGCCAGATCTTTTCGTACTCTCCTGCTTTGCGTAGCTCCTCAATAAATACCGAATCAGCTTCGCGGAGGATTTGAAGCCGCTCTTCGGTGATTTCTCCGACAATACGTACTGCAAGTCCTGGACCTGGGAATGGATGCCTCCAGAGAAGTTCTCTTGGAAGTCCTAGAGTTAAACCTACGCGACGCACTTCATCTTTGTACAAATCCTTTATGGGCTCAAGTATTTTGAAGCCCATCTTTTCGGGAAGCGTGAGGTTGTGATGGCTCTTGATTTTCGCTACCGTTTTAGATGTTGAAGCAGACTCAATACGGTCGGGATAAATAGTACCTTGAGCTAAATATGCGATTGTATGTTTTTTGAGTTCATTTTTAATTGCTTTCTCAAACACTTCAATAAAGCTGTGGCCGATGATTTTACGTTTCTGCTCTGGGTCGGAAATGCCCTTTAAGCGTTTTAAGAAGAGAGGGCTTGCATCTATGACATGTAGTTGTCTGAAGCCATTTTTGCGTAGGTATGAAGCTACTTGTTCAACCTCCCCCTTACGAAGAAGCCCTGTATCGACAAAGACTGCATGTAGGCGATTGCCAATGGTCCTATGGATAAGTGTAGCTGCTACCAGTGA
Source organism: Minisyncoccota bacterium (assembly GCA_020059045.1). Taxonomy (GTDB): domain Bacteria; phylum Patescibacteriota; class Minisyncoccia; order Phycocordibacterales; family Zambryskibacteraceae; genus JAGVCW01. Next base: position 88,182 of record JAGVCW010000021.1, read on the forward strand.
ATCGACGCCGCCTGAAATACCCACAACTACGTGCCTGTCTCCAACCTCATTTTTAACCTCCGCGACGATATTTTCTGTCACTGAGTTAATCCTCCAGTTCTTTTTGGCTTTACATATTGAGAATAGGAAGTTCTTAAGTAATTTTTCTCCATGCTGAGTATGGGTGACCTCTGGATGGAACTGGATGCCGTAGAAGTTGTTTTGTAAATCAGCAAAAGCAGCATATTTGCAGCCAATAGTAGATGCTGTCTGTTTAAACCCCTTAGGCAAAGCTGATACTTGGTCACCATGCGAGAACCACACAACTTCTTTTGAGGAGAGCGTCTGGAAAATTCCGCTCTTGTTTTTGATTGCAAGATTTTCTTTGCCGAACTCTCGATGTTTCCCTTTGGCAACCTTGCCACCAAGCATTTGCGCCATGACTTGATGCCCGTAGCAGATGCCAAGAACTGGAATACCGATTTTGAATATTGGTTTGTCGGGTCTAGGACTACCTTTTTCTAGGACTGATGCAGGGCCACCTGAAAGGATGATACCAACAGGATTATGTTTCTGTATTTCAGAAGCAGGAGTATCAAAAGGCAAAATCTCGGCTTTTACACCGAGATCCCGCACGCGTCTTGCAATGAGATGGGCAAACTGGCTTCCGAAATTGAGGATTATGACCATAGTAAATAATATCACTAATTATTGGCCAAACGAACCTTATTTTACCTTGGTTCAAAGTTGCCAATCTGGCGGAGAGAGTGGGATTCGAACCCACGGTTCCGGTAAAGGAACGACGGTTTAGTAAACCGTTGATTTAAACCACTCATCCATCTCTCCATATATTTACTTCGCTCAAATGGAGGCGCATACGCGCATCGGTGGACTCGTGGTCAGCTTTAAGGCCGGCTTGGATAGAAGCAGTTCTATCCTTCGCCCATCTCATCCGTCTCTCCATTGTTCAGGTAAGAAGTATACCTTGTGAATGAAAAGTGTTAAATATAGTTTATATCTAGTCGGAAAAGAGAATACTTCTTAATTTATTGTATTCCTCTTCATTAAGTTTGTACTCTTGAACAACAAAGTGGGCAAAGGCATCTCCTGCCCAATTATCTATGCCTGGGCGGATTTCTCCTTTTTGAAAAGCTTCTACAAACTGAGGGAAGTTCTCAGAAGGTGACGTGGGGTAACTCTCAAGTAACCTGCGAGCAATTTTCTCTCTAATTTCAGCTAAAAATGCTCTGCTCTCTACATCGGGACGTTCTTTTTTAGGTTGTTCTGGAGTCATGATGAAAATTATATATGAATTGGTCGTAATTTGTAATTAATCTTCAAGACTTTTGAACTTAAATTAAAGTTTAGAACCTTATTCTAAAGTATATTCCCATCCCGGCTTCCAAGATTTTGTTTTTCGCCAATCTTCAGCAAGTGCCTGCTTCCAAGTCTTTCCTTTAAGCAAAACATCGAGTGAAAGCTGTGGGGCTTTATGGCCAACAATCGCAATATTTTTCCCATCATAATTTTGCTTTAGAAATTCGAGAAAATCAGCAATGCGAGCTTTTACGTCTTCATAACTTTCACCTTCGGGAAAGGATTTTTCGATACACTCTTCCTCCTGCATTGGCTCAACAATATCTGAAGAAGCGCCGTTCAATTTTCCGTAGTTACATTCACGCAATCTCGCGTCGGGGATGATTTGGTATATGTCTTCCCATGCAAGCTTTGCAGAATCATAAGCACGTTTTAGGTCAGAGCAGAAAACCACATCAAATTTCTGATCTTTGGTTTGGTCTTTGAGTGCGATTGATTGCTGTACGCCAAGTTCTGAAAGTTCAACATCCTTCCAGCCGGAAGAAATATGCTGCTCGTTGTCAGTTGTGGTGCCGTGTACGAAATAAGTAATTTTGATTGCCATAAGATTAGGATAATTTACTTCCAAGTATTACCGAGTCGCTTTTAGGCTCAATGAGTACCCATCCATCACCTGCACTATTTTTAAAACCAAGAGTGAGAACTTCTGACCTAAATGGACCAACTTGCTTGGGTGGAAAATTAACAACACAACACACAAGCGAATTCAGAAGCTCTTCCTTGGTATGTGCTCCTACTGCCTGAACGCTCGATTGTTTTATTCCAATTTCAGTACCGAAATCGATCTTGAGCTTATATGCAGGCTTTCGGGCTTCTGGAAAATCGGAAACCTCGACAATTTTACCAACTCGAATATCGACTTTTTCAAAATCGTCAAATGTTATGGTTTTAGGTTTGTTGTCCATAATTTGTTCAAAATGGCCTTACTTTGCTTAAGTTCAAAGTTGCCAATCTGGCGGAGAGGGAAGAATGATTCGGTCACGAATCTTTTTCTGTTGAAAAAGTTCTCGACCTGGATTTCGAATCTGTTTCGAGTCTTACAGACTCTGTACACCTTTCGTATCGTGCTCGTAAACTGCGCGCGATGTACTCAAGGTTTTCGAATCTCCCACGTCCCGCTGTGGTGGGACTCCTCTCTCGCAAAATCACATCCCTTAAGAAGGGATAGATTTTGGCGGGGATGATGCTCGGAACTTTGAACCTAAAACACGGCTCACGTTCGAGAATCTTGATAAAAGTATACAGAAACTAAGGGCTATCTACAAAGTCCACCCTGAATGGTTTGAAGTTCCTAAGCCGAAATCAGATAAAGGCAGGAATGAGGTTGATTACACTGAGCTTAACCAACCTTCATGAGCAGAATCGGCTGCTTTCGTATTGTCGAAAATAGAGTCAATGCGACGGATTATCGGAGCGTCGAGTGCAGAACCAACGTGCAAGAGAAATTCTTTTGTCGTTTCTAATATTAACTGTGCAATTGGCAGTATTTGTTGAGGTCTTGGGCGCCCCCATTCAAATTTTGGACTGAATCCTTGATCGCTGTATTCAAGATGATGGTCTAAAATGTCCGTCCAGTTACCATGAATGCTACGAGAACTACCGCCGTAAAGAGCAAGATACGTAGACTCAAGTCCTACGTCCCTAGTTCTCTCATAGAAGTTTTTATTTCCCCATTCTTTCGGTTGGTTTGGTAATACATCATCAATTTTTATTCCTGACTTCCTCGCGACTTTTTCAATAGATGAGAGCATTCGGTGCTCAATGTGTAAACTTATTCCTTTTCTATTTTCAATGTTTTTTGAAATTAAATCTCGTAATTTTCTCTCATTGCGTAATGCGTATTTTACGTATGAGTCGAACAGTTCTGTTGAATCATTTTTAATTAAAAACTTTATGTTTACTACGTTTTCAAATAGAAGACGCGAAATAATAAAAACGACTTCTTGCCGTTTTTGACAAATTTGATCTAAATGAGCAGATAAGAGTTTGGAAAGACGTACAAAGTTGCCACCAATGATAGCTTGATCTCGAGTCCACTTCTTTGAGTCCGGGGGCAATACACCAGCAGCGAGCGCTACTATTGAAGCTGTTTCTTTCATCAGCTCTACTGACAGATGCATAAAATCGTCTTCGTTCTTTAGAGAATCAAGCTGTTCAGGAGTTATTTCGATGTGATTGATGGTCTCGAGTATCTCACCAATATCCGCTAATTCAGTTTCTTTACTTTCATTCATGAATGTCGTGCTTACCGTCGTTATAAAGTTTACGACCATACATGACTGGTATGTCTGCAAGTCGCGCCGCTTCTCCTCGGTGTAAATTATCTAACACATGCTGGAAATCTCTTTGTATTTCTTTTTTCCAACCAGCTTCCTCATCTTTCCACCAGTACGACACTCCGCCGTCCATTAAATCTTTGCCCATTGAATTGAGGAGTTTTGCGACATCATTAATTAACTCATACATCTTATCGCTGGATGGAATAGTAGGCAGTACGTAGTCCTTTTCTCGATGTGCGAAATATGTATCCCGTGCGTCCTTCAGCATCTCCAGTGATTTCTTGTGTTTTTCTTTCAGCTCTTCAAATTCCTTTTCTCGATCAATCTTATACTTCTTAGCTTCGTCTAATAGATAAGAGAGCGTTCGCTTCTGTTTATTTTTTCCATCCTCAAACAATTGAGTTATAGATAATACAGTCGCATAACAAATGCCGCTTTCGAGTGACCGAAAAAAGTAATTGTACTTTTTCATTATCTCGACATTATGGTTTGCATCTTGGTCGCCAAGATAAACTTTGCTTTTTGAAAGGGCACAACAAAATAAGAGCTCGCAGTATGTGCTGGTCTCGTATAAGTGGTTAAAGAAGCCATCCCACAACTTTTTTAATTCCTCTTTGTTGTTGGTACTCATTTTTTCATTTCCCTCTTCAGAAATGATTCCCGTCATTTCCTAGATTCTAAAAATTTAATCAACTCCATTGTTGCTTTATGAGGAGCAATCCCGATCTGCTCGACACTTGGTCGCCCGATCTCATTTATATAACAATTTCCAGCGGCAACTCCAAGAAATAAGAATCTTTGGAAACTTTCATTTTCTCCGTTGGCTGCGACAAGCGCGACATAGTTGAAAAACGCTTTTGTTATCTTTATAGTCTGCTCTGTTATTAATTTTTCATCATTGATAATTGGATCATATTCCAAGTTTAATTTATATCCATCATCATCTAGCGACAATACTCCTTTAATTGTTAATTCTGGCTTTTCATCTTTCGCACTAGGCGGAATCCATTCTTCTTCAAAAGGTTCTGATTTTCCATTCATGTAACCAGTGAACTTTTTATAGACATCGGCAATTAACTTGAGTGACTCATCATCATTTGAGATTGATACTGCAATTTTGTCCCAGAAAAACAAAAATAATAGAGGTAATCTGTCCTTATCAATATCGGTATCTATGAAAACACCTCTACTATGAAGCTCGACTGTTAAATTATTTTTAGTCATTTTATTATTCTGATTGTACCAAAGAACCCTTATTTTGCTTGGGTTCAAAGTTGCCAATCTGGCGGAGACGATGCCCGGAACTTTGAACCAAAAGTGTGGCTCAAATTCGAGGATCTTGATAAAAGTATACAGAAACTACGGGCTATCTACAAAGTTCATCCTGAATGGTTTGAAGTTCTAACTTCTAAGTAAAAAATAGTGTGGTTGACCGTCTTTACTGCACTAGAGTATACTTAGATTATCTTATGAATTATTCATTCGCCAACAAAAACGTCTCTATTGGCGGGAAAAGTGTGATTACTGACTGGCGACAAGTAAGAGTAGTCTCCCCTGAAAATCTTCAAGAAAAGATCGAAGCGAACGAGGCTGCTAAAAAAGAGATCAAAAAACAAAAAGAGGTAGCCCCAACAACAAGTAGTAATACCACTACTGCTGAGGTTGCGTAGTTTCTTCAGGATTCTTTTCTGCTGAGGGAGACTTTTTTTGCCCTCTCTTCATTCCAAGATGGACGAAAAACTCCTCTGCGCTCTCAATTGTTTTTACAATGTAGTGGCCCGGATCATTTACTAACTGTTTTTTACGAACATAGAGCTCCCAGAGTAAGTTGTCAAAGGCCTTATACTTATTCTTATCTTCAAAAATATCTTCAAGGCGTTCAATTACTTTTTCCGTCCGCAGAGCATTATCTTTTAGATCGGAAAAATTTATTAATCTTCCGTGAGATTTTGTAATATGTGGATCTCTAAAAACATCAAAATCTTTTGAACTTATACTTGGATATTGCCCAATCTTCTCAGCAGAAATTTTCCCAATAATACTGTCTGATAAACCCAATTCATTTTTAGCGTTTACATACATGGCATAATTACACTGTTCCAAAAGTTTCATTTTCATTTCACCTGGAAGCCCTGAAAGCGGTTTATTGTTGTTTTTGTTGAAATATTTTAAAAATCTGGAATTCTCATTATCGAAAATATTTTCTAGAGCATCAACATATAAGTATGCTGGTTCTACTTGCATATTTCCGTCTTTGTCAGCGACGATAAATTGTGGATCTACTGGCCCAAGTTCAGCTGTATCTCTTAAATAAACTTTATCTGAACCCAAGGCGACAATAGTCGCCGCACTTTTCGCTTTTTTGGGAACTATTACAAAAAATTTGCTCCCGTCATTTTTCTGCGTGCAGTAATTCCTGCAAACATCAATTATTCTTTCGGCAGAAAGTGAAAAACCACCACCGCTATGCAAAATCAGCACTAGGTCTTTTCTCGTACTCGGAATACTTAGTAGATTCTCGATTATAAAGACATCTTCATCATTTACCATTGAGGAGGCGTCATTGCCTGCCTCAGAAGAAAAATAAGCAATGACCCTTTTATTTAAATCTTTTTCTAAACTCTTAATTATCGCTCTACATCGCTCTATTGATGCATCGTGATTTTTATTATTTTGTATTTCAGCTTGAAGCTGTGAGAATATTGATTGAGCCATATTTATTTCAAAGGAAAGTTAAAAAACTTCTCTTTACCAAAAACATAGAAAAATACTCTGCTAATTAACCAAAATGTTGCACTTACAATAACAAAGGAGAGGAAGTAGTAAATCAATTTTTCTGCAGATGAATATTTATCAGTGTAGTAGGTCGTGTAACTAGGTACCAAGTAACTATCTTCTGATTGTTTAATCAACTCTCTACCTCCAGTTATCTGTTCAGCAGTATATTTTTCTGGAATATATCCATTTTTCTCTTTAAAGTCATTAACAAAGAGCTGTATTTCTTTTTGGGCAATTTTTTGTGCCTCCATTTTCAGAACCAGCCCATCTAGCTCACGTCTCTTATCTTCAGTGAGTACCTTAATAGCCTCACCTGATTTTCCATCAGGATTACATTTAAGATTTACTTCTAATTTATCAACATCAGAGTATAGATATGAATGTGGACTTACAAACTCACTCCCGTCATCACACAAAATCATAAGGGCTTGCCCATCTGCAACAACTTCTTTGGTAACCAAAAAGCCGAATCCTTGTCCAAGTATAAATACCAGGACAAAAATGACCTTCAGTCCTCGGTACCATGCTTTTTGATTAAGTGTTGCTCTATCCATATTTATTTACCTAATTTTATCAGAAAAACCCTTATTTTACTTCAGTTCAAACTTGGTAATCTGGCGGAGAGGGGGAGATTCGAACTCCCGAGGGGGTTATAAAGCCCCCTGCCTCTTTAGCAAAGAGGTACGTTAGACCGCTCTGACACCTCTCCAATATCACTAAGATACTAGTTTTTTGAAAGCGTTGCCACTATATTCAGTGCGCAATTGTAAATGCAATAACTTTTTTTGCTCCAGATTGTACAAGTGTTTTGCGGGCTTCAGCGATTGTTGCGCCAGTTGTTGAGACATCATCTATAAGTATTACAGTTGAGTCTTTAAGTTCGGGATCATTTCTCGCCGCGAAGCAGTTCTCTAAGTTTAGAAGGCGATTCTTTCTTGTGAGTTTGGTCTGAGGAGAAGTGTCTTTTGTTTTTATGATTAAATCCTTTTTGTACTTCAAAATATTTTCTGCATCGTGATCCTTAATTTTGCTTGCAAGCAGTTCAGCTTGATTGAAACCTCTTTTGGCCCTGCGTGTTTTTCCAATAGGTATTGGTACAAGTAACAGGTTGGTACTATTATCAAAAAGAATTTTTTCTCCCAATTCACCAATAATATGCTCATACATTAGGGTGCCAACATTACTTGCAAGAGTAGTGTTTCCTCTATACTTAATTGCCCAAACCAAGTTTCTAACATCACGATTTTTGTAATCAAAGAGGGGATTGATGAAAGCGTGAGGTGATGGTTCCGACAAGGGGAGAGTGTGAAGCAAGCCCTTTTGAGCAAGCCCTTCAAGTTTGGCAATGGACTCTTCTTTTGGAAAGAAAAAGTCGAGTAATACGTCAATAATTTTGTAAATGTGGGTATTCACGGAATTAATGTTTCATCGATTGGTGTGGGACATGTTATAATCACAAGCAAATGGGGGCAATCTTTTCTAATTTATTTAAAGCCAAGGGTGGAAGTGTACTTGGTATTGATATTGGCTCCTCTGCTATAAAAGTAGTTCAGTTACGCAACAAGGGAGGGAAAGCTGTGCTTGAGACGTATGGAGAGCTTGCTCTCGGTCCTTATGCAGGGGTCGAGATTGGCCAGGCCACGAACCTTGGTGCAGACAAGATTATTGAAGCGCTGACTGATCTTATGAAGGAGAAAGAGGTCAATATTTCTACCAACAACTGCGCTGTAGCGATTCCGTTCTCATCTAGCCTCATGTCGCTTATAGAAATGCCGAAGCTATCTTACAAGCAACTTGGGGCGATGATACCTCTAGAAGCAAGGAAGTATATTCCAGTTCCAATAGGTGAAGTTACCCTAGACTGGTCGATAATTCCTAGAGAAGAAATAACACAAGACGTAGAAGAAGAAAAGGACCCCAACTCACCTCCAAAGATTGAGAGAATAGATGTGTTGGTTGTTGCGATTCACAATGAAACCATAAGTCGTTTCCAAGATATTGTTCGCAAGACTGGACTTGAAGCCAGTTTCTATGAAATTGAGATTTTCAGCACCATGAGGTCAGTTCTTGAAAGCAATCCTGATCCTGTAATGATATTTGATATGGGTGCGGCATCTACCAAACTCTATATTGTAGAGCGTGGAATAATGCGTCTATCGCACACCATTAATCGTGGTTCCCAAGAGATCACAACCACAATATCCAAGTCCCTAGGTATGTCAGTCAAAGATGCAGAAGTGCTTAAGCGCAGTGTTGGTGCAACAGTTGTTGGAGGTAGGGATATTAGAGATACAATAAATCTGAGCCTTGCATACGTTTTTTCTGAGGCAAATCAAGTGGTCCTTAATTACCAAAGACGTTATGGTAAGACACTCAAGAAAATAATTCTCGTCGGAGGTGGTTCGTCACTGAAGGGCATTGTAGAAATTGCGAAGAATAGCTTTCAGATAGATGTAGTAGCGGGAAACCCATTTTCGAAAACAGAGGCACCAGCATTTCTTGAAGAAGTGCTGAAAACTACTGGCCCAGAATTTACTGTTGCGGTGGGGCTTGCACTCAGACGCTTGCAAGAAGAAGAGTAGGTGTGGATTGTCGTTACAAATATGTACTATTTGTAGTATACTTTTATAGAAAGTTATTTTAACTGCTTTTTATTTAGCATCTCAGATGGAAACAAAAATTCCGCCGTCATTCATTCCACAAAAGTCAGTACTAAATGATGGACCGTCGTCCCATCCTACTAGTCTTTTTTATAAAGTTGGTGTTCTCGTCTTTGTAGTTGCTGTGCTTGCCTCCATCGGAGTCTTTGGTTACAAGAAGGTACTAGAAGGAAGAATTGCTAGTATGGAAGCTGATTTGAATACCGCGCGCGCGTCTCTTCAGCCCGATCTAATACAAGAGCTTTCTCGAGCGAACGCTCGTTTCCAGTCTGCCGAGAAACTACTAAACAATCACATAACAGTTTCTTCTTTTTTCAATCTACTCGAGTCGCTTACTTTACAAGCCGTTAGTTTCAACAAGTTTACATATCTTATGACTGATTCAGGTAATGTTTCAGTTACAATGGGTGGCGAGGCAAGGAGTTATGCAACTGTTGCACTACAAGCCCAAACCTTTGCTGATGATGACAACTTTGATAACCCACAATTTTCGGACCTTGATCTAAACGATGATGGGGAAGTGGTTTTCACTTTTAAATCTGGCATAAAACCTCAGCTCATTTCATACAGTGAGGTGTTTAGTGGAGATGATTCGGTTATTGTACCCCCTGCTGGTCCTGTCGAGCCAAGCACATCTACAAGTACTACTCCATAAAAGAACTATGAAAAGCTTAATGCCAATTTTATTAATAGGAGTTTCGATCGGACTTTTCTATATCCATATTGATCCTATGTACACAGAGGTTAAGGCTGTTATGAAACAGAAGAGTGAGTACTCTGATGCTTTAGAGAAAGCAGTTGAGCTACAGGGTGTCCGGGACGAACTCTTGACCAAGTACAACGCACTTCCAAAGGACGACCTTCTCCGCTTGGAACGCCTAATACCTACTGACTTAAACACTGTTAAGCTCGTAACAGACATAGCAAGCATAGCTGGCCCATATGGAATTGTTCCGGAAAGAATAAGTGTTAAGGAAGCAATAAGTGATACTGGCCAAGAAATCACTGAAGCGGTGCAGAAGCCTTATCAGACTACAAATATCTCCTTCACATTTTCTTCCACATACCCAAATCTTGTTTTGTTTCTAAAGGATCTTGAAAAGAGTCTTCAGCTGGTTGATGTAAGGTCAATAACTTTCTCTGTCCCCGAGGAGGATACAGATATATATGAGTATTCAGTATCGATAGATGTATATTGGTTAAAATAACTTCATACCATGCAGCTGCAAAACACTAGTTCAAAAAATATGTTCTCGATACTCATAGTAGTTCTGGTATTGGCTTTTGCAATATATTTCTTTTTCTTCCGTAATACTATTGATGATGCGATAACTCTAGATGAGTTTGGTAATCCTGTGGCGGCTCAAGTGGTTGGACAAGACCTCATTGACACACTTGCAGAGCTACAATCTGTACAGCTTGATTCAAGCATTTTCTCAAACCCTGCCTTTCTTGCCCTCAAGGATTTCGGAATTGTTCTTGCAGATGAGCCTAAAGGTAGAACCAATCCGTTTCAAGATATAAGCGGCCCGACTCCATCAAGACGCTAAGTAAAGTTAACCAGTGTAGTATTTTTTGGTATACTTTAACTAACGATATAAGTTCCGCTTGAAATTGCGGTTGTGCTTTCAATAAATGAATTGAATGAAAATATCACTTGGTCGAATAATTTATCACAATATAAACGAGCAGGTGGGCTAGCTGCTATCTGTTTCTAATAGGATGAGCATTCTTGAATTTCTAGCAGATCAAAAAGTAATATCTCAGGATAATATTCCTGAAATTCTTGAAGAAGCAGAAACAAGTGGCGTAACGCTTGAGCAAATTCTAGTAAAGAGGGGTGTAGACCCAGAAACCATACTCAAGTTCAAAGGTGAATATCTGCAGATACCCACAAGAAGTCTCAAGGGAAAAGAAATCCCGGGCAAAATTCTTGAATATATTCCTGAAGAGTCCGCTATTTACTATCATTTCGTTCCTATCGGAATCAAGGACTCTGTTCTTGAGGTTGGAATTGTCGACCCAGATAATATTGAAGCTCGAGACGCGCTGAATTTCATTTCTTCAAAAATTAATATGCCTTTTAAAATCTACCTCATCTCTGAGGCAGATTTCGAAGGCGTTCTAAACTCTTACAAGGGGCTTTCGGGGGAAGTTACTAAGGCTCTCTCTGAGCTCGAGGTAGAACTCAAGGGGAAGAAGGACGAGAAAGAAGATGAAGAAGAGAGAAGTGAGGGAGAGAGTCCTGAAGAAGAAGAGAACTCTGCTGAAGCAAATGAGATAGACGCATCAGCAATGGCCGACTTGCGGGATGGAAAGAACAATACAAAGATTATTGAAGATGCGCCTGTTACTAAAATTGTGGCAACAGTCCTGCGGTATGCGACAGATGGTAATGCTTCAGACATTCACATTGAGAGAATGCGTGAAAATGTTCGTGTTAGATTTCGCGTAGATGGTGTGATGAACACGAGCCTAGTACTGCCTGCAAAGATTCACTCTGCGGTTGTAGCTCGAATCAAGATTCTTTCGAATATGCGTCTAGACGAGAAGCGTAAGCCACAAGATGGTCGCTTCAGTGCGAAAATTGGTGACAAGAAGATTGATTTTCGTGTATCTACATTTCCAACATATTTTGGTGAAAAGGTTGAAATGAGAATTCTTGACCAGGAGAAAGGTCTAAAGACTCTCGACGAACTTGGCCTAACTAAGAAAAATGTTGACACAATTCGTCGAGCTATCAAAAAGCCATACGGACTCATCCTTATATCAGGCCCAACTGGATCAGGAAAATCTACAACTCTTTACTCTATGCTAAGTGAGGTGGATAGGGAGCATTTAAACGTTTTGTCTCTTGAAGACCCGATTGAGTACAACATGGAAGGGATTAGCCAGTCCCAAGTGCGCCCAGAAATCGGTTATACATTTGCAACAGGCCTGCGTACAACTTTGCGACAAGATCCCGACATTATTATGGTTGGAGAGATACGTGACAAAGAGACGGCTCAGCTTGCAATCCAGGCGGCGCTTACTGGACACCTAGTGCTTTCAACCATTCACACCAATAACGCAGTGGGAGTTATACCGCGTCTTATAGACATGGGTGTTGACCCGTTTCTTATTGCACCTACGCTTGTACTTGCTATTGCCCAGCGCCTAGTAAGAGCACTTTGTCCTGACACAGGAAAGCCTGTGCCGGTGGATGGAAGTATAAAGATGATGCTTGATAAACAGTTTTCTGATCTGCCAGAAAAATATAGAAACGAAGTCGAATTCGGGAAAGAATTTTATGAGATTTCACCAACAGAAGATTGCCCAAATGGTACACGAGGGCGATTTGCAGTTATGGAAGTGCTTGAGATGGACAAAGATATTGAACAAATTATTTTGCGTAACGGAACGGAGCTCGAATTAGCGAAAGCCGCTCGAGACAAGGGGATGCTAAATATGCGAGAAGATGCAATCTTGAAAGCTTTCAAGCGCATGATCCCATTTGAAGAGGTGGGTACGCTTTAAAGTAAATTAGTAATAAGATGGCTTGCTTTTTGCGCCACTGAATAAGGGATAAAAATGTTCACAGGTCTTCCTCTATTTTAAAACTTGTTGTGATACAATTATGAAAATAACTATATAAATATGTCAGAAGACACAGAGAAGAAATACAAGATTTTGATAGTTGATGATGATAAGTTTCTCTTGGATATGTATGCGGTTAAGTTTAAAACTCTTGGCCACGATCCCGCTGTAGCTGTGGGTGCAGAAGATGCATTGAATAAACTTCGAGAGGGGACTAACCCTGAGATTCTTATTTTAGACATCATCATGCCATCTATGGATGGGCTCGAGCTCCTCGAGCTTATACGAAAGGAGAATTTGGTACCTAACGCTACAGTAGTTATGCTTACAAACGAGACTGACCCAGCAAAGATTGAGAAAGCGAAGAGTCTCGGAGTAGCAGGCTATATTGTGAAAGCTACGAGCATTCCTTCGGAAGTGGTAAATGAGGTAATTAATATTGTTAAAAATAAGCAGAATAATTAAAACGAGATGGAACCTTCAAAACTGTTAGACAAACTCATAGATATTGTTACGAAGGAAGGCGGCTCTGATTTGCACCTTTCCGAAGGTCGTAATCCTGTAATTCGTGTGGCGGGATTTCTTATTCCTCTTGCAGAAGAAAAAGTTCTTACGAGAGCAGATATTGAAGGATTCGTATCTGTAATGGTTCCTGAAAAAGCAAAGCAAGATTTCTTGGATAAAAAAGAAGTAGATTTCGGGTATTCACACGAGAGTGCTCGGTTTCGAGGTAATGCATTCTTCCGACTTGGTAAAATGTCTGTGGCGCTACGTCTTATTCCAAAGAGAATAAGAACTCTAGAAGAGCTCAACCTTCCACCAATTCTCAAGGTTTTTACAGAGAAACAACAAGGCTTCTTTATAGTTGTGGGACCCGCTGGGCAGGGTAAGTCTACGACGCTTGCAACAATGATCGACATGATTAACGAATCCAGACTTGAGCACATTGTGACGATTGAAGATCCAATTGAGTACCTATTTGAGCAAAAAAAAGCAATTATAGACCAAAGAGAAGTTTCTATTGATACGAACGACTTTCACACGGCGCTTTGGAATGTTTTCAGGCAAGATGTAGATGTGGTGATGATCGGTGAGATGAGGGATCCGAACACTGTTGCTACAGCGGTTACTGCTGCTGAAACTGGACACTTGGTATACTCGACACTTCACACAAACACCGCAGCGCAAACTATAGATCGTATTATCGACTCGTTTCCAGCAGATCAGCAGAGCCAGATTCGTGTTCAACTGGCAGGAAGTCTTGCTGGAATTTTCTCACAGAGACTTATACCACGCATTTCTGGTGGACTCATACCGGTTTACGAATTGCTAATAAACAACAATGCTGTCGCAAACTTAATACGAGACAAGCGAGTGCATGAGATAAATGCAGTGATAGAGACAAGCTCACAGGATGGAATGATCGACCTTAATCGCTCACTGGCATTACTCGTGCAAAATGGTGAGATCACTATAGAGAATGCATATCTATATTCGACCAATCCAAAGACGCTTGAGAAGATGCTATAGATGAATAATGAGAATAGCGGGTATGTTTTACTTGAGTTCCACCACACTTTTAACAATGAAATTTGAACTAAAAAAAGGTAATATTAAAAAGCAGTTCAATCATCAAGTTTATAATGTCAGAGTTTTAAAAGTGGGGCGGGATGGCGATTCTTATAGTCGCATAGCTCCTTAAGAATCAGCCACATGTTGTTCAATTACAAAGCAATAGATATAAACGGGGAAGCCAAAGAAGGAACAGTCGATGCAATAAACATTGACGTTGCCATTAGCTCTATCCAAAAGAGAGGCCTGATAATATCTTCCATAAACCCAATCGAGGATGGGGGAGATAAGAATTTACTTTTCTTCAAATTTCAAAAAAAAGTATCAAACAAGGATATTGTTATAATATCGCGACAACTAGCAACCCTTTTTGATGCTCAAGTTTCAGCGCTTCGTATATTTAAGCTCATTTCTTCCGAAATTGAGAATCCAGCGCTTCGCAAAGCATTTATTGAAATCGCTGATGATTTACAAGGTGGAAGCTCAATATCTAAAGCACTAAGTAAGCATCCTAAGATATTTTCTGACTTCTACGTAAACATGGTTAGAGCAGGGGAAGAAACAGGAAAACTTAATGATACGTTCGATTATTTGGCAGATTACATGGATAGGACATACGAGGTGGTATCTAAGGCTAAGAACGCACTTATTTATCCTGCCTTCGTCATTACAGTATTTATAGGGGTTATGGTGCTAATGTTTACGCTCATTATTCCAAAGATTGCGGCAATCATTATTGACTCGGGCCAGGAAATGCCGATTTATACGAAAATTGTAATCGGAATATCTGATTTTTTTGTTAACTACGGTGTATTTCTCCTTGCAGCACTTATTATCGGTGCATATTTCTTTATCAAATATATTCGTACACAAGAAGGAGCTCTGGCGTTCGATAATTTCAAGCTCAATATTCCATTTGTCGGTGAACTCTATAGAAAACTCTATCTGTCAATGATTGCAGATAATATGCACACAATGGTTATATCGGGTATTTCGATGCTTCGAGCGATAGAGATAACAGGTACGGTTGTGGGCAGCCAAGTATACAAGCAGATAATGGCTGAAACTATGATTGCTGTGAAGGGTGGTAGCTCACTTTCCGCATCATTTTCGCAATATCCTCAGATCCCCGGGATACTAATCCAGATGATAAAAGTGGGGGAGGAAACAGGAGAACTTGGAAATATTTTGAAAACTATGGCTAAGTTTTATCAAAGAGAAGTTGTAACTGCTGTAGATACGCTTGTCGATCTGATTGAGCCAATAATGATAGTTTTACTAGGCCTTGGAGTAGGAGTACTTCTTGCATCAGTACTTATGCCTATATACAATATCGCCTCAACAGCAGCATAGTCGGAGGGTTACCAATTTATTATGTTATGACCAGATTTTAGATTATTAGTGGATTATATTAAAATAATGAAGTTAAAAAATAAATATAATATAGGTTTTACGCTTATCGAGCTTCTAGTGGTTATAGCTATCATCGGTATACTTTCATCAGTTGTTTTGGCAAGTCTTAACACAGCGAGAG
>JAGVCW010000029.1 GCA_020059045.1 Minisyncoccota bacterium
CATCCCGTTAGAAGCAGGCCCCGATAGAAATTTTACATTCGAGTGAATGCTTACTTCTATCTTTTCTGCTGTTTAAGTTTGTCATTTGATAATACTTAATATTTAAAATTTCGCACGGGGCAGGTCGCGGTCAGCGAATTCTGCAAAATGATTTTATAGTAAATTTTTCGATCACCGAACATTTTATTTAAGGTTCATTATTGAAAATGGGACCGCGGCTTCTAACGGGACTCGTCCCATGGTTAAAATATCTAGATTAAATTATACCACCCATGTGATAAAAATTTTCTCGCAAAATCTTCTAACTTTTTCTTGCTGAAGCTATACACCGAGAACCACGGGGATAACGATTGGGTGTTTGGCGGTTTGTTGAAATAGGAATCGGCTAACAGTTTCGTTCACATTTGATTTCACATAATCGAAGTTGATTGGGTTCATCCCCATAGTAGTTTTCTCGATTGAGTTTTTAATTATGATGCGAGTTTCTCGAAGAAGATCTTGAGACTCTCTTAGATAAACAAATCCTCTTGAGATTATGTCTGGAGATTTCTTGAGCTTGCCTGTCTTAATATTGACACTTGCTACAATAACCACGAAGCCGTCTTCTGCAAGCATCTTTCGATCTCGCATGACGACATCTTGTACATCTCCAATGGTGAAGCCTTCCACCACAACATCACTTGCTGGGGCTTTCTCGGCAAGCTTTACGATTGAACTACCTCCTTCGCCTATTTCAATAATACTGCCGTTGTCTGGTACTATGACGTTCTCACTTGCAACACCCAAACTCATTGCCATGTCTGCATGTTGACGCAACATGTAGTGGTTTCCGTGTACTGGAAGGAAGTATTTGTACTTTATTTGCTGGTGAATCCACTTAAGTTCATCGCGGTTGCCGTGACCTGAGGCATGGATGTCTGAGTCCATGTAAGTGATCACTTTGGCTTCAGAGCGATACAGATTGTCCTTGAGCTTAACAATTGATTTGTAGTTGACTGGAATTATCGAGGATGAAAGAAGGATGGTATCGGTCTTAGATAGGCGTAAATATTTGTGAGTTTTATTTGCAATTCTCATGAGGGCTGCAAACTCTTCACCTTGCGCACCTGTCACAAGCATTACAACTCTATCCGGTGGGTAGTTCTCGATCTCTTCTACAGGTACAACGTGCTCAGTATCTACGAGCTGAAGCTTTTTAATAATTTCAAGGTTTGTCTTCATGCTGCGACCCTCGACAATTACTTTCTTGTTGTACTTCTTGGACATCTCTATAATCGCAATGATACGCTCTACCTGCGAGGCGAATGTCCCGATGATAAGACGACCCCCAGCACTCTTAATAAACTTTTCAATATTTTCTGTAACGACATTTTCAGACAAGGAGAAACCAGGCTTCTCTATACTTGTAGAATCCATTGTAAGCAGGAGAATGTCACGCCCTTTGAAACGTTCATACTGCTTGACTTCTTCCTCGGTTGGAACACCTTTCACGTTGTCTACTCGTACATCTTCGATGAAGACGATATCTCCGTAAGGAGTACTTATTACAAGCCCCATAGAATCAGGGATAGTATGAGATATGGCAAAAGTTTTAACTTTGAAAGCTCCACACGTTACAGTTTCTTCGCCGTCAATTACTTTGATATCAAGTGCTTTAAGGTGAGGGAATTCTTCCTGTCGTTTCTGGATCATTATGCTTCCGAATTGACGAGTGTATATGGGCGGGTAACCTATTCGCTCAATGACGTACGGAATACCACCAATGTGGTCAAGATGTCCATGGGTTATGAAAAGAGCGCGGATTTTCTCTTTTCTTTCTTCAAGATACTTGGTGTTTGGCAGTATGTAATCTACGCCGGGGGTTTCTTCGTCAGTGAATTGGAAACCACAGTCGACAATAATAATGTCGTCTTTGTACTCGATTGCAGTCATGTTTTTACCAACTTCTTCTACTCCACCCAGGGGAATAATGCGAAGTTTGTCACCGATTGGAGGAATGTTTACAACCTCACGGTTTTCGTCACTGTTACGTCTCTCTTGCATGGGGCGAGTATTTGCAGCGGTTTTCCTCATTGGAGCGCGCATGGGTCTACGACTTGATCTTCGGAATTGAGAAGCCCCGCTGGACCGACCAGGGAATGGGCGTCTAGGGTTTGGATTTGAGTTTTGGTTGTTGGTAGGATTCATGTTTTTTTTTATTTCTAATGGTCAGGTTTTTAAAAAATGCAAAATTTGTAAATTAGTTGATCTTTTAGTATCTCAGTCTTTTTTTTGATGAAATTCGTGAGGATCCGATTATTGTTTGTTAAATATTTTCCAAATATGATCCGTTTCTGTGTACCATTCGTGAATGTTTGAGAATCTTTCTCCTGGTATGGTAAGTTGTCCCAGTTTAAGGTTCCGTATCTTTTCTGGGACGTAATAAATGAAGCTTGGTGAATACACAAATACTGCTGGAATATCTTTCTTCAATACTTCTTCAAACTTTTTGTACTCTGCAACGCGCTTTTCCATATCTTGTGTGGCACGAGCTTCCTCAAGAATGTCGTCAGCAGTGCTGTTTACATATAGTGCAATGTTAAGACCAGGGTCGTTTCTCTGGGAGGAATGCCAAAATGGGTAAAGGTCAAGATCACGTCCGACTATTTCACCAAAGAAAAGGGCATCATACTTGCGAGGGCGTATAACATTCTGGTTTAAATCTCCAGTTTCAAATATCTCAAGATCAATATCAGCGCCCAGTGCCTGCCAATCGGCTTGTATTAATTCTGCTACGCGCTTCAGTTCCGGTACGTCACTTGTGGTAATGGAAAATGATAAGCTGAAATTCTCTTGCTTGGTCTTCTTCTCGAGCACGCCAGTTTCTTCGTTTGCTTCCCAGCCAGCATCCGCGAGAATCTCCATTGCATCTGCCAAACGATTTTTTGTAGAAGTAGAATTGGCCTGAGAGGTTTTCTCGAGTGGGGGGATAGGACCGTCAATCACAACCCCGTAACCAAAAAGGACCTCGTTTACAATCCTCTCTTTGTCTAGCGCTACATTGAGAGCCTCACGCACTTCCTTGTTTGTGAAAAGATGAGCCTGGTTTTGGTTAAAAAATATCCCAAACACTCTTGGCAACACAGTTTCACGTGTCAGTAGATTGGTTCTTTCGATAGTTGCGGCACCCTTGGCAGATATTCCACTTGCACTTTCTATATCACCATCCTCAAGTGAACTAACTAGATCAAGCTCACTGCCGTAAAAGTTTAGGCTTATTTCTGTAATAAAGGGCTCACCCAGAGCATAGTGATCGAAAGCTTTCAGTAAATATTTGTTTGGCACTCCACTCGAACTTTTCTCAATAGAGTAAATTTCGTACGGCCCTGATCCTACAGGCTCTATGTTGTACTCACTAAAAGCAAACTCATCTATTGTCAGGTTTTTCCATAGATGCTTTGGCAGAATTCCAAGAGTTAGGTTCTCAAGAAAGGGAGCGTATGCTTGCTTCAAAACAAAATTAATTTCTCTTTCGCTAATCTTTTCTAGCGTTACACCATCCCAGTTTGCTCTCTTTGGGCTCTTAAGTCCTGCGTCTTGAGCACGAGCCACTGTGAATTCCACATCGTCAGTTGTTACTTGTGTCCCGTCATGGAACCGAGCGTTCTCGCGCAGGATAAATGTGTATACAAGCCCATCCTCAGATATAGAAAAGCTCTCGGCAAGATCTGGAACGAAGCTACCATCGGATGTTACCTTTACCAAGCCGGAATAGAGAAGAGATACTAGATCCTTGTCAGCATCACTAATTGCAAGTAACGGGTTAACAAATCGTGGTGAACCAAGTATTCCTTCTTTGAGAGACCCCCCATAGTCAGGAACTTCTACAAGAAACTTTTTGTTTACTTGCGCAAGGAGACCAATGAGCGCAATAAAAAGAATCCCCATAAACACCCAAAAGATCAATTTTTCTGTTGGTGAAAAAGTTTTAACTGTTTCGGCAAGACGATCTTCCTTAGAACCGAAAACTCTTTTTGATAGCAAATTTTGAATTGGAAACTTCACAAAAGTTTGAAAACAACAAAATTAAGTTGAATATATAAAACTTTAACAATGTATCTAATTTGAGATGTAACTCTAGAGTATGGTTGCTAGCCGAGGACAAGTGCTACGAAAGCAGAGATTACAAAAAGAATTCCTATAATGACAGTTATGCGGAACATTGTTTTCTCTGCTCCACGTCTCTCGAAGTTTCCTGCACCTCCTCCATCTGCGCCGAAAGCGCTTCCAAGTCCTGCTTCTGATCTCTGCAAAAGAATTCCCCCTATGAGTAGGAGGGAAAGGCCAATCTGAATGTATGGGAGGATGCCAGAAATACTCATTGGGTAAAAGTATACACTTTTGGTTAATATTCGCAAACTACAAAAAAGGAAAGTTATCAGACCTCAAAAGTATCCATATTTATAGCTATATTATAGGTACTCTGTTAGTTTGTAGTTAAGTGGCAGATTTTCTTCTTGACATGGACTGTAGATATGGTATAATAGTATAAGTAAGGCCAATCCCACACTCAGCCGAGACGAGAGCATGAGACAGAGCAATGAGAAGGCAGAGCTCGCCACACGAGTGGCGGAGGTGATGGAGCCAAAGGCTCCGGCATCTACGTGGCTTGAGATCTTCCGGGTAACGCGGCCAAGACCTGTTCGGCCACGGAGCCCACGAAGGTGCGAGCAAGTACAAACAGAAACTCCCGTCACTAGCAAGTGACGGGGGTATTTTTAATTATTATTGACACAGTGAGATTAAGATGGATACTATATCCACACATTAATAGTTAATTTCTTTCAATATGGCTAAAAAAGTAGTAAAGAAAACAAAAGATTTCGGTCTTACACCACTTGGAGATCGTGTCATCCTCGAAGAACTCAAAGATTCTGTGAAAGAAACAAGTTCTGGAATCTATATTCCTGACAGTGTTAAGGAAGACAAGGGAACCAAGAAAGGAAGGGTAGTAGCTGTGGGTAAGGGTAAGTATGACGATGGGAAACTTGTGCCTATGGGCATAAAGGTGGGTGATGCTGTGCTCTACCAATGGGGTGATGTAATAACTTACCAAGGTGATGAATACACTATTGTCAGAGAGTCAGAAATTGTCGCTGTAATTAAATAATTAATTACGAAACTACAAATTACTATCTACTAAACACTATTTATAATGAGTAAAAGAATAATATTTGGTGAGGAAGCAAGGAAGTCTCTCAAGCGTGGAGTGGACACAGTAGCGAATGCTGTGAAAGTGACCATTGGCCCTCGCGGACAGAATGTCGTTTTAGATAAAGGTTATGGAAGCCCTACAATAACAAATGACGGGGTTACGATTGCAAAAGAAATCGATCTCAAAGATAAGTTTGAAAACATGGGTGCAGAGATTGTGAAGGAGGTTGCAAGTAAAACAAATGACAGCGCAGGAGATGGAACCACAACTTCTGTGGTACTAACGCAGGCGCTCGTCGAAGGCGGTTTCAAGAAAACTACAATGGGAGGCAACGCGATGGGGATTCGACTAGGTATGGAGGCAGCTGGTAAGGACGCAGTAAACGAACTTCGTAAGATGGCTAAGGAAATAAAAAGCGACGCTGAGGTCCGCCAAGTTGCCACGATTTCTGCAGAGTCAGAAGACATCGGAGCGAAAATCGCAGAGACTATAAAAAAAGTGGGTAAGGATGGAGTTGTAACTGTCGAAGAGTCACAGTCATTTGGAATTGAATCTGAAGTAGTAGAAGGGCTTCAGTTTGATAAGGGGTATGTTTCTCCTTACATGATTACAAATGGTGAACGCATGGAAGCAGAGTACAGAGATGTGGCGATTCTTGTTACTGACAAGAAGGTTTCTACTGTCAAAGAAGTGTTGCCACTACTTGAGAAGATCGCACAGTCAGGTAAGAAAGAGCTTGTGATTATTGCCGAAGATATTGATGGAGAAGCCTTAACTACTTTTGTTCTAAACAAACTCCGTGGTGGATTCAATGTTCTTGCAGTCAAAGCTCCTGGGTATGGTGATCGCAAGAAAGAACTCCTTGCAGATATTGCAGTAGTTATCGGAGCGGAAGTTATTTCTGAGGACACCGGACTTAAGCTTGAGACTGCAGAGCTTTCACACTTAGGTAGTGCTCGAAAAGTAATAGGCACAAAAGATAACACAACAATAGTTGGAGGTAAGGGCAAGAAGTCGCAGATCGAGACAAGGATTTCACAGTTGCGAAAACAAAAAGAGAATTCCGAATCAAAGTTTGATGCAGAAAAGCTTGAAGAGCGTATTGCGAAACTCTCTGGAGGAGTCGCTGTGATACGAGTGGGTGCGGCAACTGAAACGGAGATGAAATATTTGAAACTTAAAATTGAAGACGCGGTGAATGCAACAAAAGCCGCTATCGAAGAGGGAATCGTAGCCGGAGGAGGAACGGCTCTTGTGAAAGTTGCAAAAAAACTTGCTGATCGACATCTTGAAGGCGATGCAAAGACGCTTGTTTCAAGTGAATTCGCCATTGGGTACCACATAGTTGTTGAAGCACTTCGATTCCCACTCAAGCAAATCGCAGTAAATGCTGGGCGTGATGATGGATCCCTAATTGTAGATACTGTTGCAAAAGGTGCTAGTAGCTCGGGGTATAATGCACTTGAAAATGTTTTTGTACCCGACATGTTTGCAGAAGGGATAATTGACCCGGTGAAAGTTACTCGCACAGCTCTACAGAATGCTGTATCTGCAGCCGCAATACTCCTTACTACTGAAGTTGCAATAGCCGAGGAACCGAAGGATGACAAGCCCGTAGCTCCCGCAATGCCAGACATGGGGTACTAGTCGAAAGATAATTTATTATATAAAAAAGCGACCTGACAATTTCAAAATCGCTTTTATTTTCTTTTCTTTCTATTTTTTTCTGGATGTGTGCCCAGAACCACCTATACCATTTGGGGTAAGATCTGCCCTCTCCTGTGCGCGTCGGAGACTGCCAAAGTGGTGGTAGTACGAATTAATTGAATATTTTCCGTGGAGGTTAATATCAACTTGTGTAGCTGTTCTATCCATAATACTGGATACACGTCGCAAGTCCTCGAGAAGTAGCTTTCTAAAAGGTCCTTTGGCAACATATTTACGAAGTTGGAACAACCTATTGACAGCATTTCTCAACCCACAGGTATCTACAAATTTCTGAACATTTCTAGTTTCTTTTCCTGTTTTTTTCTGTAGATCCTTCCAAGAATGGATAGTAGAATCACGCCTAAGGTATCGGAGCATTGTTAGAGGATCAAAATGCCAGTCTTGAAAGGCTCTCTCAACTGTGCTTCCACCATCCTCACATATCTGACGTACCCTTTCTCTGGTTAGACCCATCCAGGCACCAAGTTCCTCAAAGGTGTATTGCCCAGTATCACGGAGCATTACAAGTGCTCCTATCTCAACTTCCGATCGTATTTGAGTGCCGTTCTTTCTCCCAAGAGAAATAATGGTCACTTCTATGTTCGGCATGTTTCCCCAGTGTTCAGGTCTGAAAGTAATTATAAGGTTTCTATCCTTTTGTCAATGGACCGGAAATATTTGTAAGAAAAAGAGTGTAGGTTACTACACTCGGTGGATTTCTATCGTTTGCAGATTTCTCATACTGTCGAGATTCACTGATCCACAATGCCCACACCCAAATAACCCAGAATACGAAACAAAGGATAAGAGCAGAAACAAGGAGAGCTCCCCATCCAATAACTCTATCAAGAACTGACTTTCCCACGAGGCTCCTATTATTTGAAAGTGGTTTAAGCGTGAGTCTCTACTAATTATATCAAGAAAACGATGCATTTGTGATGAAATAATGCCCGAATTATGTTATAATAGCTCTCTATAACTAACTTTAAAAAAATGTATATTTTCTGGATCATATTAGCAGTACTCGTTGTTTACGCAGTGTTTTTCTACAACCGCTTCGTTAAGCTTGTAACTCGTTCTAAGGAAGCATGGGCAGATATAGATGTTCAGCTGAAGCGCAGGTATGACCTTATTCCGAACCTTGTAAATACAGTCAAAGGTTATGCAACACACGAAACAACAGCATTTGAAAATGTTACCAAGGCACGTAGTGCGGCAATGGGTGCCCAAAGCCCAGAAGACAAGGGACGCGCAGAAAATATGCTAACGGGTGCTCTCAAATCTATATTTGCAATTGCAGAAGCCTATCCTGATCTTAAGGCAAACCAGAATTTCCTTGAGCTTCAGCGAGAATTGTCTGATACAGAAAACAAAATCCAAGCCGCAAGACGTTTCTACAATACAAATGTGCGAGATCTCAATATTGGTGTTGAATCGTTCCCTGGGAATCTAATAGCAAATATTTTCAAGTTTGCAAAAATGGAATTTTTTGCACTAGATGAGGCGGACGCAGCTGCGCGCAAGCCAGTGGAGGTTAAGTTTTGATCCAACAAAGAACTTATGGCAGAAAACCAGTTTTTACACGAAGTAGTAACTACAGCGATTATAGTAAAAGACGGTAAGTATCTAATTACTCGTCGAGTACTTTCTAAAAAGAGATTTCCCGGCAAGTGGACGGTCCCAGGTGGAAAGCTAGAAACGAATGATTATATCAATCTTCCTAAGGATACAGAGCACTATTGGTACAACATACTTGAGCAAGTATTAAAACGAGAAGTTAAAGAGGAAGTAGGTCTTGAAATTGCAAATATCCGCTACGTGACGAGTCTCGCCACAGTTCACGCAGATGGCGCTCCATCACTAGTAATTTCCTGTCTTGCGGACTATGTCTCAGGTCAGGTAAAGTTGCAAGAAGAAGAGACTGACCAGGAAGCATGGGTTACAGCTAAAGAAGCAAAAGAATATGATCTTATTGACGGAATACTCGATGAAATTGTAATGGCAGATAGGATACAAAAAGGCGAGCACCTCGAGTGGGAAAGACAAAGTTAGTAGTTAAATATAAAAATATGTATAGCGAAAAAGCCCCATCAAATGAAAAAGAAAAAGAAGTTTCGCTTGTCATGCGTCTCCCCCAGGGTGTGAGCGTCGATGCTGTGCAGGATCGTATTAATGAAAAGATTGCCGGCTATAAAGCAACCTTCGTTAATGAGAGACAGAAAATGAAAGAAGGTGACCTGGCTTACGACTGGAGACGCAAACTCGAAGCATTTTATAAACAAGAGATGCTTTCAAGGTTGCTTCAAGAAGGAAGTGTAAATTTTACCGAGGCTAAAGAAGATTTTGTTAAGATGCAGGGAGAGAGTGGAATATCAGAATTTGATGAAACGGTTTTTGATAATGCATGTTTATCGGTTTGGCAAACTATTAATGAATTTCGTAAGCCAAAATAAATGTCATCGAATCTTTATACACATCAAGGTTCAAATATTAGAAAGACATGGTTACTCATGTTTTTCTTTCTCTTGATTGTAATTGGAGTGGGTTGGGTTGTGAGCTGGTATTACGATAGCCCTGCAATTCTAGTTGGGTTTGTTCTATTCTCTATAATAATGAATATTGTTTCGTACTGGTTCTCGGATAAAATTGTTCTAAAAATGCACAAGGCTCGCCCAGCAAACGAAGCAACTGATAGAGAGCTGATTAATATTCTTGAAAATCTTTCTATTACAGCAGGACTTCCTATGCCGAAGCTCTATGTTGTGGATGATCCTGCACCAAACGCATTTGCAACAGGTAGAGATAAAGAGCATGCAGTTGTAGCTGTTACGACCGGCCTCGTGCAAATCCTTGAAAGGAATGAACTGGAAGGAGTAATAGCACATGAGCTCTCTCATATTGGAAACAGAGATATGTTGCTTTCAACCGTAGTGGTGGTGCTTGTAGGATTTGTCACTCTTATTTCTGACTTTTTTTTGCGCACTGCTTTCCATGGAGGAGGTGATAGAGACAACAAAGCTGGTGGGGCTCTTGCGATCATTGGTATAGTGTTTGCAATCCTTGCACCCCTTATCGCTACACTTATGCAGCTTGCAATATCGCGTAAGCGAGAGTTCCTAGCTGATGCGTCGGGTGCGCTACTTACACGATATCCAGATGGACTTGCAAGTGCACTCACTAAGATTAATAACTCAAGTATAAAGATGAAGAGGGCAAATCATGCAACGGCTCACTTGTTCATATCAAATCCGTTTGGACCGGATGGTCATGCCCGAGGATTTCTCAATAAAATGTTCATGACTCATCCGCCAATGGAAGATAGAGTCGCGGCACTTTTGGGACATAAACTTGGAAGTAAGTAGCAATCCTGCATAGTGCGGAGGGTTCGCATAGCGGTCTAGTGCGCACGCTTGGAAAGCGTGTGTGGGTAAAACCACCAGGAGTTCGAATCTCCTACCCTCCGCAATGTGCAGGAGAAAGTGTGTGGGTAAAACACTAGGAGTTTAAAATTAAATACTACAAAACCTATTCGCACATTCGTACGAATGTGCGAATAGGTAAGGGGTAGTTTGGGTTAGGGTTGAGGTAGGAGGAAAAATAAATAGAATATTTACTTCATCTGAAATTAACTTTCTACGGTATACTTTTAGTATTATGAAAATCGCACTTACAAGTATTTTTGTTAATGATCCGAATGTTGCATTTAAGTTTTATACTGAAGTTTTAGGTTTTGTAACCAAGATGCATGTTCCGGAAGCAAATCTTGCAATTGTTGTATCACCTGAAGACAAAGATGGAACAGCTTTGCTTCTTGAGCCAAATGTTAATTTAGGGGCAAAGGACTTCCAAGAAAGAATTTATAATGCAGGACTTCCGTATGTAATATTCGGTGTAACTAACATTAATGAGGAATTTGAAAGACTGAAGAAACTTGGTGTTAAGTTTCGTGGGGAACCCAAACAAACCGAGTTCGGTATGCAAGTTATTTTTGAAGATACGTGTGGCAATCTGGTTCAACTACACCAGGCTTAAACACCACCATTGTTTTGCGCTATCAATAGTGCTTAAATAAGAATAGGTTCAAACAGCTCTTTCACTTGGGGGTTACCATGACAGCGCTAAAACACCTTGCTCTTTTTCTTGGAGCTTCACTTGGAATTACGAGTGATCTTCAAGGGCAGCAGCAAACAAAAGAGAAAGCGCTTGATCAACAGGACGTTCTGGCGGTCTACCGAGCGGCAGTTCTACAGGCGGGCGGGGAGCGTGGAAACGTTGGTTTCACTCTAGTTTGTGTAGTGGTCGAACACTATGTATGCGCTCGTATTGGGATTCACTTGGAGGTGTTCGATAATAGCAACGTTCGCCAAATGCTCCGGGATTCGATGTCGACTCACGGAAGAGCAGTACAGATTGATAGCTTTGAAGTTTTCAGAAAATGTGGACCACCGACGAATTTGTGCTCAGATAGTAGTGGGTACTACTTGCATGTAACGCACATAATGTTTGCTGCAGATAGCTTTGCAGCAGAAATATCTGTTGGAACAACAGTATTAAGCACGTCGATGTTTGCTCGGGGAAGCGTGGCGATGATTTATCTGAAGCGACGGTTTGCAAGCGAAAAACCAAAAGAAAATGATGACCAAATAGTATCATACTACTCTGCCGAGGGTGGGTACTACATTTGGGAAGTGACAAAAGTTGTTGTGACGGTTACGTCTTAGAAGTACTGCCCAGAAATGGGTAGTTTTATTTTGTAGTTTTTACTTCAAGAAACTCAGAATCAAGAGTGCCACTATATTAACAACCTTGATCATTGGGTTTATAGCAGGTCCTGCAGTGTCCTTGTACGGATCTCCAACTGTGTCGCCAGTAACTGCAGCATGATGTGCGTGGCCGCCCTTTCCACCGTAGTTGCCATCCTCGATATATTTCTTGGCATTGTCCCAAGCTGCTCCACCGGAAGTCATGGATATTGCGACGAAAAGTCCTGTCACAATTACTCCGACTAGTAGACCACCGAGTGCTTGTAGACCAAGTATCCACCAAACAAGAATTGGTACAAGAACAGGAAGAAGAGCTGGAACGATCATTAGTTTTTGAGCAGCTGCAGTTACAATTGCTACAGCTTTTCCGTAATCGGGTTTTGCAGTGCCTGCCATGATTCCTGGAATTTCCTTAAATTGGCGACGAACTTCCTCTACTACTGCGTGTGCTGCTTTACCCACAGCTTCCATGGCCATAGATCCGAAAAGATATGGAAGTAGTCCTCCTATTAGTAACCCAGCTAAAACATTTGGGTTACTCAGATCAAATGATAGATCACCAAGCCCAAGACCCTTAAGCTCTTCGGTATATGATGCAAAGAGTACTATTGCAGCAAGGCCGGCTGATCCAATGGCATAACCTTTAGTTACAGCTTTTGTGGTGTTACCCACGGCATCGAGCGGATCGGTGACGTCTCGAACTTCTTTTGGAAGCTCGGCCATTTCGGCGATTCCTCCTGCGTTGTCTGTGATTGGTCCGAAGACATCAATAGCAAGCACTATTGCTGTGAGAGAAAGCATGGACATAACAGCTATTGCAACACCGTAAAGTCCCGCAAAGTGATATGAGACAAGTATTCCAGCTGTAATAAGAATTACAGGCATTGCTGTGGCTTGCATGGAGACTGCAAGACCTGTGATGATGTTTGTGCCGTGACCAGTGGTTGAAGCTTTAGCAATAGACTGAACGGGTTTATATTTCTTGCTTGTGTAGTAATCGGTGATGATAAACATTCCAGCAGTAACTGCTATACCGACAATCGCACACCAAAAAAGATTCATGACTTCGAACACTCCGTTGCCCGCCATGAGTTTCGTAGTAATAGGGTAGATTGCAATGATAGAAAGTATTATTGAAGAAATGAGTCCCCGGTAGAGTACTTTCATTATTGAATCTTTGTCACCTCCTCGAACAAAGAAAGTTGAAATGAGACATGCAATGAGTGCCACTGCACCAATAGCAAGAGGGTAAACTATTGCCCCGGCAAAATTGGGGATGAGAATGGTGCCAAGAAGCATTACTGCGACAGATGAAACTACGTATGTTTCAAAGAGATCTGCAGTAGTACCTGCAATGTCACTTACGTTATCACCAACACAGTCTGCGATAACAGCAGGATTACGAGGGTCGTCTTCTGGGATCCCAGCTTCTACTTTACCTACAAGGTCTGCCCCAACATCAGCTCCTTTTGTAAATATTCCTCCACCAAGACGGGCGAAAACTGATATTAAGCTTGATCCAAAAGCAAGACCGATCATAGCTGTAAGGCTTCCTGTTACATAGTAAAATATTGTGACTGAAAGTAAGGCAAGTGCCGTAACAGAGAGACCTACTACGGAGCCTGCTTTGAACGCAACGAGAAGTGCCTTTGGGATTCCACCGCGTGCTGCTTCTGCGGTGCGAGAGTTTGAGTTCGTTCCGACAGTCATACCGATATAGCCAGAAAGTGCAGACATTATTGCACCAACTATGAATCCAACCGCTATCATCCAATCAAGAACAAATCCTAGTATTAAAAATACGATTATTGCCACTATTGCAACTACTTTGTATTGACGAACAAGGTATGCGTTTGCGGCGGTCTTAATAGCGTTTCCAATCTCTACCATCTTCTGGTTACCATCTGGCAAAGCAAGCACTCTAAAAGCAAGGAACCCACTAAACACTAATGTAAAAACTCCTGTAATCGTGGTCCAAAGTAGAACTGTGTTTTCCATTCCATTTAGAAGCAAACCTCGATCAAATAGGTCTGCTCTGTTTTTAAGTTATCGACTAAATTTTAATTAAACATAATTCCCTCGAGAAACCTTGATCGGGTTTTCTGTCGGGCAACTCTATAAGCATTGAGGAGTCTAATACATTTTTCATTTGATGACAATGACATTGGCATTGACTGGACAGGGTTTATTTGTACTCTTTATGGAGAGCACTTTTCAAGCAAATCTTCTAATCACGGGCCAAAGGCCAGGGGCCATATTGAATAGACAACATGTATACCAAGCTTTAAAAAATGTTGGGACCTTTGTCAAAGGTCATTTCATCTTCAAAAGTGGAATGCATAGTAGCTTGTATGTGAACAAGGACGCGATTTATCCACATGTGCACCTGGTCTCAAGTTTTTGCCAACAAATGGCCTTTGTTGCGCAAGAGAGACATCTAAATAAAGTTGGAGCAGTTGTGGGAGGAGCTCTAGGAGGAATTGTTCTCTCCCAGAGAGTTACAGATCACATATTACATCTGTCAAACACATATTGGTGTGCAGCTATATTTGCAGATAAGATGGGCCAAGGTAAATTTGAAATTCGCCGTGGCCAAGAGAAATTTGTAAAAGACAGAGATGTTTTGGTTGTCGAGGATATCCTAACCACAGGGGATTCAGCCAAGGGTGTAGTAGCTGCTGTTCGTATGGCCGGTGGTAATCCAATAGCAGTTGCTGCAATATGTAACCGTGGTGGTGTCACTGCAAACAATCTTCAAGTACCAGTGTTGTTTTCGCTACTCGATTTAGATCTGAGCAAGTTCACTTTCAGAGCTAAGAGTAATTTGTCTGGATGTCCAATGTGCATGAAGAGAGTTCCTATAGATACTCAGTTAGGGCATGGAAGAGAATTTTTAAAGAAGTAGAGAAACAAAAAGTAATTCTTACAAGACTTTGCGTCTTGTTTTTCATTTATAAAAAACTCCCAGTGTATGGGAGTGGCGTGGTAACTTACCAAGCACATAGTTCACTATATTTTGCGTTCGCAATTTCTCGAAGCCAAAAAGTAAACTCCTGAAATACTGTTTGTCTGAATTTTCGTGAACTCATTTCTCTAGTACCAGGCTCTTCAAGCGGCGTGAATCGCCTATGTGGTAGGTTCTCGTATACCGCCCGTGTAAAATCTGCGTGTGTTGTGGAGATTACTTGAAAGGTGGTAGTGTCTGCAAGTCCTGCTGTATCTACAACAAAAGTTACAGAAACCCTACCTTCCTTTTTTTCCTCGGCCATCCTTTTGGGATAACAAAGTAGCGGGGAGCCAGGTAATTCAGTTACCGGTCTCAGGTAAGGACCATGTTGCGCACTTATCTTTATAGGCAAAGTACAAATTCCAAGAACTAGGATTGTTTGCGGTATTCCAAAAGTAGTCCTTTTCATAGGGCTCCAGGATTGAGAAAGAGCGTGAAAAACCTATTAAAACTATACACCCCTCGGAATAAAACAAAAGGAAGCTCCAATTTGGTATAATAGTCTTAATATGACAGATCCTAAAGATATAAATGAAGAAGAGTTGAAAGCAAGCCTTGGCCCTGAGGCATACCAAGTCCTGCGAGAAAGAGGAACAGAAGCACCTTTTTCGGGTAAGTATGTTCACGCAAAAGATAAGGGGATGTACAAATGCAAAGTGTGTGGAACGGAACTTTTTTCTTCCGATACAAAATTTGATTCAGGAACGGGGTGGCCATCGTTTGATGATGCAATACCTGGCAGGGTAGAACTGCGAGAGGACAACGAGCATGGAATGCAGAGAACTGAAGTGGTATGTAAAAATTGTGGATCACACTTGGGTCATGTTTTTGACGACGTTCCTGCCGGCAAGCAGGCGGTCCGTCAAGATGGTGGATTGGCAACAAAAAGATATTGTATAAATTCGGTTTGTTTGGATCTAGATAAAACGTAAAAACAAAAAAATGAAAACATACACAAAAATTATAATTGCAATCGTAATACTTGCACTTCTCGGTGGAACTTGGTACTGGTTTACAGAAAAAAGTGATAACCGACAAAATGAAGTTCTCACAAATGAGACAGAAGTAGTGAATGTGCCGACTGTTACGCCTGGAATTTATAAAAGTAATTTATATTTGTTTTCATTTGCATACGATCACAACATTCTCAGTGTAAGTGAGGAAACTCCAGAAAAAATAGTGATAAAAAATGTAGCAACTTCAACAAACGAGAATCCAATTGCAGTTGTGGAGTTGATTATTGAATCTCGTGATGTAGAAGTTCCGTTTGAGCAGTTTGTTCTCGATGAATCTCGCCTGCTCTGTAGCAAAACAGATCCAGAATTCTCATGCAAGGAGATTAATGATCTTTCTTCTTTCACTAACGCATCTGGGATTGAAGCAACAAAGTTTTATATGATGCTTGAGGAAGGTGGCTCAAGCCGAGAGAAGGGACCCTTTATTGCAATCAATAATTCACCTAATACTCCTGGAAAAATAAGCTTCATTTTAGTCCATCCACCTCTTCAAAATGCTGGATCAGTAAAAGTTATTGAAAGCATTGCAAACGCCCTTAAATTCTAGGAAGGTAAATAGGGAGGCAATTAAAATAACCTTCTATATAGCCATATTATTCAAATTGCATAGGTAATTCACATAGGGGGCTGGACAAATTCCCTTAATTTGATATAATAAGAGTAGTGTAAGTTATCTCTAAGCAGTTCGAGGTACGGTGCGCGCAAGCGATTTCCAGCCAGTGAAAAGCGAAGAGTGTCTCGTCACCTTACATATTTTATTTTAGAAGACGAGCAAATAGATAATGGCAAAGAAGTTATATGTTGGAGGCATTCCTTACACAAGTACGGATGCTGATCTCCGCGATGCGTTCGCGCAGTGTGGAGAAGTTGTTTCGGCAACAATTATTATGGATCGCATGACTGGTCGTTCAAAAGGCTTCGGATTCGTCGAAATGGCGGATGATGATGGCGCAGCAAAAGCAATTGACCTTTGGAATGGAAAAGATTTCCAAGGACGAAAGCTTACTGTAAATGAGGCACGACCAATGCAACCTCGAGACAACAACCGACGTGGCGGCAATGGAGGCGGAGGTGACTGGCAATAATCAGTCTCTCTAATCACTCAGTTTTACTGAGTGATTAAAACCTTCTTGTGCGACTTAAAAAATCGCACACGTACCAAAACCACCTCGCCCTAGGGCGAGGTGGTTTTGCGTATGGTAAAATTTTATGATGAATTTGCGTAAACGTAGCATTATATATGTTTCAATATGCTTTTTTATAATAACTATTGCCTACATTGGGCTTAATGCACTCGAAAAGTATGAAAATAGAAAAGTTATAGTGGTAACAAGTCCCGGACTCACACTTGCAGAGGAAATAATGGTCGGTGAGACCAGGTTTTCTGTCGAAAAAGTGGATACGATTGAAGAAAGAGCACGTGGTTTGTCGGGAATAAAAAGTATTAAAGAGAATAATGGATTACTTTTTGTGTTTGATCGAGTGGGCACTCATGGAATATGGATGAAGGAAATGTTTTTCTCTATAGATGTCATGTGGTTTGATAAAGAGGGTAATATTATTTTTATTAAAGAGAATTTTTCTCCAAGCTCTTACCCGGAAGTTGTCTATCCACCCGAGGAAGCTCTGTATATTCTTGAAGTTAAGGCAGGAATGGTAGAAAAGCACCAAATCAAAATTGGGGACAGGCTAAAAATTCTTTAAAAAAGTGAGTAAATTTTTTGTGTTTAGGCCCTCGTTCGAGATTGCCGCTTTACAGTGTGAGCTTTTTATTTCATGACCCAACATGAAGTGGTTATCCACAGAAATTTAAGGGTCCTACTTCTGTAGAATGGGGAGAACAAGAAATTAGTCTGTACTAAAAAATCACCTTATGGATATCAAAGTAACAAGTAGAGATGGAACAAGCGCTCCGTTTAATGCGGACAAAATAAACAAGTCTATTGAACGTGCAACTTATGGACTAGTAGATCCAATCTCTAAAGTTACGCAGATTGCTACAGAAACCAGGCTTACACTTTACAACGGGATCACTACTGAAGAGCTCGACCTCGCTACAATCAACGCAGCTGTTCAAAATATCAAGGAAGATATTGAATACGACAAGATTGCGACAAGACTTCTGCTCAAAGTTATATATAAAAGAGTGTTAGGTGACTACGGAAACGATAGAGATCTTCTCGAAAAGATGCACAGAGAATATTTTGTTCATTATGTAGAAAAAGGGATTGTAGATAAAAGACTTGATCCTCGAATGAAAGAAAAATTTGATCTTAAAGTAATTGCAAACGCACTCAATCTTTCTTTCGATGAGATTTTTCAATACACAGGACTCTCCACACTTTCAAGTTTGTATATCCTGACTGACACAAAACAGAAATATATTGAAACACCACAAATATTTTTTATGCGTGTTGCGATGGGAGTTTCATATACAGAAACTGATCCAACAAAAGCGGCGATTCGTTTCTATGAAAAAATGGCAAAAATGGAATACATACCAGGAACTTCTACAAACTTGGGTGCAGGTACTACAATGCCAGCATTATCAAATTGTTTTCTTATGGAAGTTCATGATGACATACCACATATCGCAAAATCTGTAGCGGATGTCATGCTTCTTTCAAAAGGTTCCGGTGGAATGGGGGTTTCTATTACAAAACTTCGTGCGTCCGGATCACCACTCAAAACTACTAACGGAGTTTCTTCTGGTCCAACACCTTTTGCAAAAGTGTTTGATACTACAATCCATGCCATTATGCGAGCTGGTAAGAGAAGAGGGGCGCTCTGTTTCTACATGGAAAACTGGCATTTGGATTTCATGGAATTTCTAGAGTGGAAGCACAATGCTGGAGATGACCACTCTCGTATGAGGACGGCAAATACAGCGGCATTTATCTCTGATGAGTTTATGAAAAGAGTTAAAAATGACGAGCCTTGGTACTTATTTGACCCCGCTGATGTAAAGGAGCTAAATGAGCTCTATGGAAACGAGTTCTCTAAGAAATATATAGAGTATGCAGCTATGGCTGAGCGGGGCGAGATGCGTGCATTCAAAAAGATGCCGGCCAAAGAGCTTTTCCGAAAAATGCTTGTCTCACTTCAAACTACATCCCATCCCTGGATAACATGGAAAGATCCAATTAACTTGAGGGCTCTCAATAACAATACAGGCACTATTCACATGTCTAATCTGTGTACTGAAATATGTCTACCCCAGGATAGAGAAAATGTTGCAGTATGTAACTTGGCCTCACTTAACCTTGCAGCACACGTTTCTAATAAGGAAGTTAACTGGACGCGACTTGAAGATTCTGTGCGGCTTGCAGTACGTCAGCTTGATAATGTAATAGATATAAATCAACTTCCAATTCCTGAAGCCGTGAAGTCAGATAGAGAGAATCGAGCAATAGGTTTGGGGGTTATGGGGCTTTCCGATGTGCTAGAAAAACTTGGAATGTCGTATGACAGTCAGCATGCATGGGACTTCACTGACAGGATCTTTGAGTTTGTTTCATATATGGCGATAGATGAAAGTGCCAACTTAGCAAAAGAGCGTGGATCGTATTCTAATTTCGCCGGCTCTGGTTGGTCGAAGGGTATGGTACCGATAGACACATTGAAATTAGTCGAAGAATCTCGTGGGGTGCCCCTGACAGTTTCTCAAGAGTCTAAACACAAGGGACTTAATTGGGATATATTGCGACAAAAAGTAAAACAGGGAATGAGGCATGCGACTCTTATGGCCGTTGCACCAAACGCTACGATCGGGCTAGTAGCAGGAACAGTTCCAGGGATTGATCCTCGTTTCGCACAAATTTTTTCGAGGAATACTCTTTCAGGAAAATATCTGGATCTCAACCACAATTTAGTAAGAGATTTGATTAATCTTGGTATCTGGGAAGAGGTGAAGGGGAAAGTCCTAGCTCTTCAAGGTGATATCTCAAATATAGATGAGATACCTCAGCACATGAAAGATGTGTACAAAACTTCGTTCACTACTTCTCCACATGCATTCATTGAGATCGCAGCACGTGCTCAGAAGTGGGTTGACCAAGGTTTGTCTCGTAACATGTATCTTGAGACAAGAGATATAGACGAAACAATGCAGATCTACTCCTCAGCCTGGGAGAAAGGTGTGAAAACAACTTACTACTTGCACATGAAGCCTAGACACACAGCCGAGCAATCTACAGTGAAGATTAATAAAGCAGAAGCAATGGGGAAAAAAGGCTTTGGTGCCATTCGAGGTTTAAGCGAATCACCTGACTTCAAAACTCAAGTGAATACTCCTATTGAATCTGGAGTAGTGATCACTGTTGCCGCACCAGGTAAAGAAGGTGTTCTTGTAAAAACAAGTGTAGCAAAAGCAGATGTTTCAATGTAATTTGGGATTCAGTCTGACATTATTTATCGTTTCTTATTTTTAAAAAATTTCATGCTAATCGGAAGAGCTTCACCAGAAGATATGAATCTTCACCCCATTCGATACCAGTGGGCATATGACCTATACAATCAAGCAGTAAGAAATACGTGGTTTCCGCATGAGATCGCGCTCACCGAGGACCTGCAAGACTGGGAAAGGATGACAGAAGACGAAAGGCATGCGGTCAAGTTCTTGATGGCCTTTTTTAACCCGGCTGAGCTTATTGTAAACAGGTCTATATCACTTGGTATCTACCCATATCTTAAATCTCCTGAGTGTCACTTGTATCTTGCAAAACAAATGTGGGAAGAAGCGAACCACTGTGTTGCTTTCGAATACGTGCTTGAAACGTTCCCATTTTTCGATAGAGAAAAGATATTTAACCTACACCTCGATGTTCCATCTATGAAATCTAAGGAGAAGTACATAAATACATACATGAAACGTATGACAGAAGATACTTTAGATATAGAGTCTCCGGACGGCAAGAAAGATTTTGTAAGAAACTTGGTTGCAACAAATATTGTGATGGAAGGTATATGGTTCTACTCAGGTTTCATGGTGGCGTTGTCGTTTCGGCAGAGAAACGTTCTTCGTAACTTTGGATCGATGATTAACTGGGTTCTGCGTGACGAGTCACTTCACCTTAAGTTCGGTATGAACTTGGTGCACAATATTTTGGAAGAAAATCCTGAACTTCTTACAGAAGAGTTTGCAAAAGAAATAAAAGATATTGTAATAGAAGGTGTTGAACTAGAGACAGCCTACAACAAAGATCTATTTCCAAATGGAATACTTGGTCTCAACGCAGATTATGTAAATCAGTACGTGCAGTATGTGGCGGATCGTCGTCTTGAGGAGCTTGGGCTTCCAAAACATTACAACGCCACAAATCCTGCCAAGTGGATGAGTACTGCGACAGATGTTTTCGAACTAGTGAATTTCTTTGAGTCACAGAACACAAGCTATGAAGTAGATGTAAGAGCTCACACAGATAAAAAGGAGGACCTGCCTGCGCAGGAAGGGAAGAAGACGGAATAAGGGGAGAATGACGAATAGGGAATAGAAAATGATGAAGAAAGAATAAGGATTTTTGCAATAAAATTTGAATAAATGTTAAACACTCGGTGTTTAACAGTAAAGAAATAAATTTTACAACTAACGGACTTTGTATTATAATAGGCCTAGAAAATACAACCCAACCAAGGGGCATTGTGACTACTATGCATAACCAGGCTATGGGAGAGACACCTAGAATGGATGTTTGTT
Organism: Minisyncoccota bacterium; assembly: GCA_020059045.1. Classification (GTDB taxonomy): domain Bacteria; phylum Patescibacteriota; class Minisyncoccia; order Phycocordibacterales; family Zambryskibacteraceae; genus JAGVCW01. The sequence continues at coordinate 21,383 of JAGVCW010000029.1, forward strand.
CTGAGTGTAAAGGCAAGGGCATTATGAACTATGAAGTGCTTGAAATAAGAGAAAACTTACCTTGCCGGACATGCAAGGGTACCAAAGTGCAATCCAGAGGAGAAGTAAGACAGGTAAGCTGACAAGCTTGCCTTTTTGTTTGGTATAATGGTTGTAAGGCAGTCCCGTTAGAAGCCGCGGTCACGGTTTTAATGGGGAAAAGATGTTTAGTTAAATAAAAATTTATATATTTACAAAGTTAATTTACGCAGTGTCTCTGACCGTGACCTGCTTCTAACGGGATGAACAAAATTAGAGTAGCTATAAACGGAGCGGGTCGCATTGGAAGAGCTTTTTTAAAGATTGCTAAGGACAGGGAAGAGATTGAAATTGTTGCTATTAATGATTTGGGGGATGTGAAAAATATTGCATACCTCATCAAGTATGATTCTGTATACGGAGTGAGTCCTTTTGCAGTAAATGCAAGCGAAGATGGTAAAAAAATAATTTTAGATGGTAGGGAGATAATGTTTTTGTCTGAGAGAGACCCAAGTAAGCTCCCATGGAAAGATTTGAATATTGACGTAGTGGTGGAATCCACTGGACTTTTCGTTTCGTATGAGAAATCTAAGGTGCACTTAGAAGCGGGGGCTAAAAAGGTAGTAGTAACTGCACCAATGAAAGATGACCCCACTGCAGAAATTCCTGGAGGAACTATTCTTATGGGTGTAAACGATAGTGAGCTCTCCAAATGCATAATCTCATCCAATGCATCTTGTACAACAAACTCAGCAAGCCCTCTCATTGCAATACTTGATGAGGCCATAGGAATTGAAAAAGCTGCACTAAGCACTGTTCATGCCATGACGAACAGTCAACCAACAGTAGACGGCCCAAATAAAAGTAACATGCGCGAGGGGCGTGCTGCTTCTCACAACATTGTTCCAACCTCGACAGGAGCAGCAATAGCTGTGACAAAGGCTTTCACAGCACTCGACGGCAAGTTCGATGGAATATCTATGAGAGTTCCTGTAATTGCGGGTTCAATTGTGGATATAACGTTTATTGCAAAACGAGATACGTCAGTTGATGAGGTAAATCAAATTCTAAAGGACGCAGCGGGAAGTGATAGATGGAAAGGAATCTTTTCTGTAACTGAGGAAGAACTTGTTTCCACAGACATTCTTGGTTCTAGATATGGTTCCATTGCTGACTTATCACTCACTCGGGTAATAGATGGGAATCTAGTTAAGGTCCTTGCATGGTATGACAACGAAATGGGGTATACGTATACCTTGGTGGAGCATGTGGTGAAGACTGGAAGTTAAATAATAATTTACAAAAAATAAAACCCGCCCTAGGAACAAATGAGAACTGGTCTCATTGTTAGGGCGGGATGTTGCCAGTTAGCGAATTTTACTTGAGCTTGACCATAACGGTCATGAGCTTATGTATAGCAGCCGCGGCTCCGCTCGTACCGTAGTTTATGCTGTCGTCACGGATGACAAGGATCGCCATCACGATGTAATTCTTGTCGATTAAGCTGGTCAGCTCATTTTCGGATGACAAGCCCTGATGCCGGACACTGCGCACATCTTTGACATGGTCGGGTCGATCTTCTGGTATGAAAGAACGAGGGGCTGGTTGGTGGGCGAGGAATCTCCCTGCACACCCTTCAGCAGTTCTGCGAAATCGGGCTCGCTGCTCATTGCATACTCCTATATATTCTGGCCAGAGCCTCACAATTGGGCTGTGCAACCATTAGTACTATTATAGCATATCTGTGTTAGTAAGTCAAGTTAAAAATAAGCTTTAAATTCTGATTTAGTATAGAGTGATACTTTCCTGTATTAAACACCAATACTTATACACTTTGATTAAACAATAAGTACCTGGCTTGCTGTATAATAATAGTAGTAATAATGAATCCCGTTAGAAGCCGCGGTAGCGGCTTAAAAGACGAGGATGTATTTTACAAGAAATATAGTCGACATAATAAAAAAACTATTTATGCAGTGTCATTTGACCGTGACCTGCTTCTAACGGGATGAAGATTTACATTGGGACTGACCATGCAGGACTTGCACAAAAGGAGAAAATTATAGACTTTCTAAAAGAAGCCGGATTTGAAGTTGAGGACAAGGGTGCATTCGAGTACGACGAAAATGATGACTACCCGGACTTTGTTATACCTGTTGCAAGAGAAGTTTCTCGCAACCCGCAAGGCGCAAGAGGGATAATTCTAGGAGGATCAGGTCAGGGTGAAGCGATAACCGCAAATCGTCTATCTCACGTCCGAGCCGCAGTTTACTACGGTCAAAGAAGTTCTCTTACAAGCAATGTAAATAATCTCGAGCTTACACGTGAGCATAATGATTCAAATATTCTTGCAATAGGTTCACGCTTCGTATCAGACGATGAGGCAGTACAGGCTGTACGAACTTGGCTCGATACACCATTTTCTAGTGGGGAACGTCACAAAAGACGTATCAACAAAATTGAACATGCACATGAGTAGTGGTGTACCTAAGTCGGTATCAGCTAAAAACAAATTTGTATATATACTGGGAGTAGTATTGCTTTGGCTAGCATGTTATATAAACGCATCTTTTTTATGGAACGGTTTTGGAAGTGTGGTTAATAATGAAGAAAGTGATATTCAGTTATTGAAATTTTTTGTTTTTGCAATTCCGGGTTTAATTTTAATTATAAAGGGATTAGGTTATTGGTTTACCGATCAAGGTTTTTGGGAAAGAGTTCGAATCTGGATAGCTATAGTTCCAATTGCAGCGATTGTATGTTATTTTCTGGCAGGCATTGCTTTCTTTTTTCCAGTAATTTCAATAGTGTTTATTATAATGATTATTAAATCTAGAAAATGGTAGAGGTAAATAAAAAAAACCTTACATCACTTCGAATATTTTCCGCTATAGGGGCGCTTATTTGTTTTCTGTTTGCGTGCGTATTAATTTTTATGACATTTAAAGGAGGAGTTAGACCAACTCTTACTGCAATATATGTGTCGTATGTCTTGTTTATGTCCCTGTTTTCTTTTGCGTTTCTTTGGGGAGGATTCAAATTGTTGGGAGTTGCTATAAAGCCGGAGAGTGTTTCTAGTTCTTCTCTTCAAGAAGAAAAAGAAAAAGATTATGTTGTCTCAAAAAAAATGTATATTTGGCGATCAGCGATAGTTTCGTTGGCCCTACTTCTACTTGCACTCAATAGTTTTTTTGCTGGTGAATATATGGCAGCTAAAGGACTACTTGTTATCTTTTTCTTTAAATTTATAGTAGAAATGCTAGTTATAAAATATTTAAAAACACATGACAGAAATAATTCCAGCAATAATGTCCAAAAAGATCATATTGAACGTTAATCGAAACTAAATATGAATGAGAACTCAAGTGTTACAAAAAAAGTTGTTTATCTAGTAAAGGCGTTGGTTCAGTTGTTTGTCGCGGGGGTATTGATGATTTGTGTCTACATCAGCTTTGTTGAGCCAAGAGTCACAGTATTTTTTGTTGTTCCTATGCTTGTATTTGGTTATCTAGGTGTTCTTAATTTGATAAAAGTTTTCTCATCTCAAAAAACAAATAATAGTGCTGTTGTGGAGCAAGCGTCTTTTAAATCTGTTTCAACTTTTGACAGAATCACTCAAAATCAATCTTCACTGATTGTTTATATATCTATATTTGTACTTCTGTTTTCTGCTTTTGGCCCACAGTTTTCCATTAAGCTTTTACGCTCACTAGCAGAGTCACTCGGAGGAACAGGAATCGTTCCAGGGACTATTATATTTCTGTCTTTATCAAAACCTTTTTTTGAAATTGCTTTTCTGTTTGTAATTTTAAGAGGTGCTCGTACAAGAGGAGTTAAGGTATTCATCTCTGTGCTTGTTGTCATATTATTCACTATTTTGTAAAGTTGATTGGTAATTTTTAAAAACATGACAGAAATAATCCCCGCAATAATACCTAAAAGCTTTTTCGATCTTAAGGACAAGCTAGGACTTGTTGCAGGTCTCGTGTCTACTGCTCAAGTTGATATTCTTGATGGAAAACTCACTCCTACAACCTCCTGGCCATATTTGAAAGCAAATGATCCTGATTTTCTGCGAATTGCAAAGGAGGAAGAAGGATTCCCGTATTGGGAGGAGCTAGACTTTGAATGCGACTTAATGATATTAAACACTGAGGAGACCGTCCCGTTATGGATTTCTGCGGGGGCAAAAAGAATCGTTGTTCACTATGAATCTTTCAATTCAGCTCATGAGGTTTTAGATTTCGTAAGGAATTTCACAGAGAAATTTGGTAGAGGTGACAGTTTCTTTATTACTGAATTGGGAGTGGCAATAAATATTTTGACCCCAAACGATTTCTTGAAGCCACTTATTCCATACATAGACTTTGTCCAATTCATGGGGATAGCAGAAATTGGTATTCAAGGTGCTCCCTTTGATGGAAGAGTGCTAGATAAAATTCGTGCACTACGCAATACAGCCCACAATTTACCTATTAGTGTGGATGGTGGGGTTAATCTTGATTCGGCTCCTAAGCTTATTGGGGCTGGGGCAAGTCGCCTCGTCTCTGGATCGGCTATATTTAATAGTGACAACATTGCTGATACAATTGATGAGTTAGAGAGCATAGAGCCTAAAGTATAGATTGGGGCTCAACTCAGTACTTAGAACTTTCACACTTAGAACTTTTGTATGGAAACACTTACCGATGAAAGAATAAAAGAGTTGGAATTAAAGGCAAACGAAATTCGACAGTCCATTATAGAGATGCTCTTAGAGGCTAAGAGTGGTCATACCGCAGGCCCTCTTGGTATGGCTGATATTTTCACATATCTTTATTTCCATGGTCTGAAGCACAATCCCAAAAATCCTGAGTGGGAAGAACGCGACCGCTTAGTGCTTTCTAATGGCCATATTTGCCCAGTACTTTATGCCACTATGGCTCATGCAGGCTATTTCCCAATTGAGGAGCTTAAAACACTGCGTAAGTTCGGCTCGCGTCTCCAAGGTCATCCACACAGAGACTTCTTGCCAATGCTTGAGACAAGTTCTGGTCCTCTCGGCTCAGGACTCTCTCAAACGGTTGGAATGGCACTTGCAGACAGGATAGACAGTGGCCGATCATCTGATCGAACTATCTACTGCCTAATGAGTGATGGGGAACACGATTCTGGAAATATCTGGGAAGGGGCGATGCTTGCAGGCAAGGAAAAACTTCAAAACCTTATTGCAATTGTTGACCGGAATAATATTCAGATTGACGGTTTTACTGAAGATATAATGCCCTTAGAACCTCTTGCAGATAAATGGCGCGCATGGAACTGGCATGTACAGGAAATTAACGGACATGACATGCAGGAGATCAACAATGCGATTGGTGAGGCAAAAGCCGTGTTTGAAAAGCCATCAGTAATCATTGCACACACTATTCCAGGAAAGGGAGTGAAGGAGTTTGAAAGAAAATTCGAATGGCATGGTAAGCCACCAAATGCCGAGGAAGCCGCAGTGGCATTAAATGAGCTGCGTAGCCTCGGAGGACAGATAAGTGGGTATCATAATGATTAATCTTTAGACATGCAAAATCAAAAAAATAAAAATCTTTCGTGGCTCCTAGTGGTGCTTTTCGGGTTATCGGCTACTCTCATAGAACTTTATTTTCTACATACATATTCTCTATCTGACTTAATTTTTTTAAATGATTGGCTCAATGATCATCCACCATATTTAAGATATCAAGATTTTGTCCCAGTTCTTTTAGCATTTAACACCTCCATTATATTTGGAATCTTTGCTTTTGTTTCCGCAAGAAAAAAATAAATTTATGATTGACCCAAATTTAAATTCTAATGTTTTTGATGAAAATGTTGAACAGCAACCTATTCGTAAAGGGTTTGGTGAAGGGCTTTTGATTGCTGGTGAAGCAGACTCGCGTATTGTAGGACTTTGTGCAGATCTCACAGAGTCTACACAGATGCATCTTTTCAAGAACAAGTTTCCTGAAAGATATGTTCAGATTGGAGTAGCTGAGCAAAATCTTGCAACAGTTGCAAGTGGAATGGCGGCAATGGGTAAGATTCCATTCATCACATCTTATGCCATGTTTTCTCCTGGCAGGAACTGGGAACAAATTCGTACAACCATTGCTTATAACAATAGACCTGTAAAGATTGCTGGAAGTCATGCTGGCATATCTGTAGGACCGGATGGTGGGACACACCAGGCAGTAGAGGACATGGCGATTATGCGAGTAATCCCGCGCATGGTAGTGATTTCACCTTGTGACTCAATTGAAGCCCGTAAGGCTACAATTGCTGCGGCTAAAACTGATGCACCTGTTTATATTCGTCTTGCTCGTGAAAAGACACCTCTCATAACGACAGAAGAAACCCCATTTGAAATAGGTAAGGCACAAGTATTTTGGAGTCCTGCAAATGGCGTGGAACCGCAGGCAGGAATCGTTGTAACCGGTACACTTGTAATCAAAGCACTTATTGCTGCAAAGGCTCTGCAAGAGGAGGGAATTGAGGTAAAAGTAATAAACCTTGCAACTATTAAGCCTCTTGATGAGGAAACAATAATAAATTTAGCAAAGGAGTGTGGAGCGATTGTAACTGTTGAGGAACACCAGGTTCATGGTGGAATGGGGGGAGCTCTCGCCGAGTGTCTAGCAAGTAATTATCCTGTGCCTCAGGAATTCATAGGAGTAAATGATGAATTCGGACAATCAGGCACTATGGAAGAACTTTGGAAGCACTATAAGATGGATACTTCGGATATTATCAATGCAGTTAGAAATGTAATGAAGAGGAAAAAATGAAACAAGAATCATTTGACGAAAAGAGCACACTGCACGTAAATCCTTACGAAACAGGGGATGTTATGATGCAGTTAGAGATGGAGCTAGACAGAATTGAGGAAAATTTAAAAGAATTACAAATGGGACTCTACGATTTAAGACAAGGCATTATAAGCGTACAGTCTCTTGTTCTTAAAGAAGCATGGGAAACAAGTATGCTAGATACAATAGATAAACTTGAAGAAAGGAAGGAAGAAATTTATCAAAACATGACTACTTTAAGATTGGCCATAAAAAATACTTGTTTGCCGGAGATGGTAAGGAAATCCCGGAGGCATAAGTAGTTAACATATAAATCAATGCAGCCAGATGACCAATTCAAAAATGTGAATCCTGATATTAGAGATTTCTCAGAGCAAGTCGAAAGACTTTTGAAAACTCGGGAGCTTAACAAATTTCGTATAAGTTTTCTCGAAAAGATGGTTATACTTTTTATATCGGCACTTGGTCTTATTGCGGCCCTTGCATGGGATGAGGCGTTTAAAGAGCTGTTCAAACGTATATTTGTGGACCTCACTATAATGCAAGAGAAGTTCCTCTATGCAATTCTAATCACAGTCATTGCAGTTCTTGCCTCCGTAATACTCGGCAAACTCGTACTAAAAAAGTAAGACGTTTTCAGGTTATAAATATTCTACTATTCTGCAGAATATAAGAATGTTCTGAAAAGAAAGATGGATGCAGAAGACAGAAAAGGGGTGCTTATGATATGAGAGTTGGTTTGTAGTTTTCTGGGGCTTCGCTTAAATATTTTTGGATTGCGTTCTGGTCAAGAAGACCTTTTTGGGCGCCAATGTATTGGACAACTGACATGGAGTTTATGGGCCCCCAGCGAAGAGCCTCCTCGAGAGGCTTACCCAGTGCAAGAGCAGAAGTTACAGTTGAAGCAAATGCGTCTCCAGCCCCAGTCCTTTCGTATGGCGGTTTTGGGTCAGGGTATATGGGCATACTCCAGATATTTTCTCCGTCAAATGCATAAGCGCCGTTGTGGCCGTCGGTGATTACAACAATCTTTGGTCCCAGATCTCGCATCTTTTTTATAAGACTAGGTATTTCAATATGTTCGATTATTCCAAGTACTCTTTTGGCTTCTTCTACATTGCAGAAAAAAATTTCTGAATGACGATACATTCCTTTTAGCTTTTCATGGCCCATTTTTATCTCGAAAACACCTGGTTGGAAAGCAAGCTTAATTGACGGATGTTTGTCTAGGTAGTCCACAATTTCAGCATGGTAGTGTATTGCGCTTGGTGCAATGGATGAGAAGTAAACCCATTTAGGCTCACCAAAGTCTGGTAGCTTGTAATCATACTCCTCGTGTCTTACCAAAATAGTTCTATCGTCTTCATACCACAATACATAGTGATAATTCGTTTCTTTGTGACGATGAGCTTTTATGAATTCAAGTGAAATTCCATTACGCTTAAGAGTTGCGAGACATTCGCCTCCGTTCTGATCATCTCCTAGGTTTGTGACAAACGCAGTTTTAAGTCCTAGGCGGGCAGCTGATGCGGCACCGTTTGCAGCATTGCCAACAGCGCGGACTACCTCAACAAACTCATATGGAACCTTGTCTGCAAAATTCATTGAGATTCTACATTTTTCGTGGTTTATGTCGCAATTTACACTTGCATCTTTAATGCGAATGAAAGCATCAGTAACCACGTCCCCAATGGCCACAAGGTCGTATTGTTTAGACATATTTTAATTATAAAGCAAAAAGCAAAAATCAAAAGGTAAAATTACAACTAAAAAGTTTAAATTCTTGTATTTTTCGGTATGTTATAATATTTGAAGTGAAAACATTACATGAATACGTCATAGAGGCTGAAGCTAAAAAGGTAGCTATCGGACATTTCAATATTTCGAATATGGAAGGTGCGTGGGCAGTATCTAGAGCAGCAAAAAACTTAAATGTTCCGGTAATTATAGGGGTATCAGAAGGCGAAAGAGATTTCTTAGGAGTTGCACAAACTAGAGCGATAGTCTCAAGTATTCAAAAAGAGCTTGATCACCCAATATTTCTAAATGCGGATCACACATATTCTCTTGATAGGGTGAAAGAGGCTGTAGACGCAGGATTTGACTCTGTCATCATTGACGGAGCTAAACTTAATGCTGAGGAAAACTTGAAAATAACTAAGGAGGCAGTTCAATATGCTAAATCCAAAAATATAAATATTTTAGTCGAAGGTGAACTAGGTTATATTGGCCAATCATCGAAGATTCTCGATGCAATACCTGAAGGAGTTTTCACGGATGTAGATTCGCTTACGTCTGCACAAAATGCAGCAGAATTCGTGAAAGAAACTGGAATTGATATGCTTGCACCAGCTGTTGGGAATATACACGGAATGCTTAAGGGTGGAGTTGATCCCAATTTAAATATTAAAAGGATAGCTGAAATCAGGGCTGCAACGGGGATACCACTTGTACTACATGGTGGTTCAGGAAACTCGGCAGAAGATTTTGTCCAAGCTATTGAGATGGGCATAGCAATTGTGCATATAAATACTGAATTGAGGGTTGCATTCAGAGACGCTCTCAAAAAGGAATTACAAGATAATCCGGATGAAGTAGCTCCATACAAGATTATGAAATCCCCACTTCTTGCAATGCAAAAATTGGTAGAGGATAAATTAAAGCTTTTCAATAAATTGTAAAGTGCAAGAAAAATTTTTAAATTCAATTGAAAGAAGATATAGAAAAATTAGAAATTTCGGGTGAAATCCTTGATGACGAGGTGACTTTAAATACTTACAGTCATGATGCAAGTCTTTTTGAAGTAAAGCCTGCTCTCGTTGTATATCCAAAAAATGCAGAGGATGTGAAAAGGATTGTTAAATATGTATCCGATAACAAAAAAAGCAATACAACTCTCTCCGTTACTGCAAGATCAGCTGGCTCGTGTATGTCTGGGGGATCACTAAATGAGTCTATAATTCTTGATTTCACCAAGCATATTTCTGGTATAGAGAAAATTGAAGGGAATAGTGCGGTAGTCTACCCCGGAACATTCTATAGAGATTTTGAGATTGGAACACTCAAAAAGGATTTAATTTTACCTTGTTATACCGCTTCAAAAAATCTCTGTGCACTAGGTGGAATGATAGGGAACAATGCAGCAGGAGAAAAGACTTTGTCCTACGGCAAAATGGAAAATTATGTGGAAACTCTCGATGTTGTTTTCTCTGATGGCAATGAGTATGAGGTAAGGCCACTTTCTAAAGAAGAATTGGATAATAAAATTTCTCACCCAAGCGAAAGTTCCGAGTTTGAAAGTGGAATTTACAAAAAAATTTGGGAATTGATACAAAACAATAAAGAGGAGATAGAAAGAAGTAAACCAAATGTTTCCAAAAATTCTGCTGGATACTACATATGGAATGTGTGGGATGGAAAAACGTTTAATCTAAACAAACTTCTAGTGGGCTCACAAGGGACGCTTGGTATTGTTACAAAAGCAAAATTAAAATTAGTTCCAATTAAAAAGGAATCAAAACTTCTTGTAATATTCCTCAAGGATCTAGAGAAATTGGGTGAAATAGTGAATACTGTGTTACCGCTTAAACCTGAAAGCATTGAGTCATATGATGATGAGACTTTAAAGTTGGCTATCAGGTTTTTCCCAGAAATGGTTAAAAATATGCATGCTGGATTTCTAAAGCTTATGTGGGACTTCCTGCCAGAAGCGGGGATGATACTTACTGGGGGTTTTCCGAAACTTATTATTCTTGTTGAGTTTGCAGAAGACCTAGAGAGTAAAATAGAAGCAAAGATGGATGAACTAGAAAAAGTATTAGAACCCTTTGATCTTAAAACACATAGAGCACAAAGCGGGGATGAATCAGAGAAATACTGGACTATACGAAGAGAAAGCTTCAACCTTCTACGCAAGCACATTCATGGTAGAAGAACTGCTCCGTTTGTAGATGATGTGGTGGTGGAACCCAAGTATCTTCCAGAATTTTTGCCTAAAATGAGAAAGATATTAGATGATTATAAACTTCTTTATACGATTGCAGGCCACGCAGGTAATGGGAACTTCCATGTTATTCCACTTATGGACATGAGAGAGAAAGACAATGTGAGAGTTATTACAGAAGTTTCAGAGAAAATCTATAATTTAGTTGGTGAATACAACGGTTCTATAACTGGAGAGCACAATGACGGCATAATTCGCACACCATACTTGGGTAAAATGTATTCTCCGCGAATGCTAGAAATTTTCCAGGAAATAAAAAACATTTTTGATACACAAAATATTTTTAATCCTGGTAAGAAGGTGAATGGATCGATCGAATATTTAAAAAACCACTTGGCTCGAGAATAGTAGAAAAATATGGAATGTAAAAGTTATCCAATCTACGCCACGGCATAGATTGGATAATTAAAATCGCCCCGCTAGAACAAGGGACGATCGCCATCTACATATACGTACCACTTACCTCTCTTCAGAAAGAAGTTTGATGTGGGTCTTCCATCAACCCATTGCCCCTTTTTGCCAACCCATTGGATCCTTTTACGACTCTTTGCAGTTTCGAATCCAAATGAGCGATGGGTAAGCTTTTTGTTGCACTCAGAGCACTTCCATGTTCCGTTAACCGCATCACCAGCAAAGATCATTTCAAGAAGTGTATGGCAGTGTTCGCACTTACCAATGGTGTCAATATTTACGAACTCGGTCGAGGTCGAAATGTACATGAGCTACTCCATTTGGGTAGTGGGTTAGTACAAAAGGTAATCTAGTTTGTAATCATAGTGTTTTCTTTACTAATATCAAGCAAATAAAAACTCACCGCTTGCGGTGAGGGACAGGCTTTGCGAGAAGCCAAGATTTTGTATAATGCACTAGACCGTCTTCTACTGCATGCCAGATAGCGGATAGCCACTCAAACTGAGTAATTCCTTCGTTGCCTCTTTTCCCCAGATCCTTGTTTACTGCTTTAAGTATTACAATGGAGTCTGTGGCGCGACTCCTTTTGTTTACAGCTTCCAAAAGCATTTTTGTTACAAATTTGTGTCTTTCCCGCCAACCCCTAGTTTGCATGTGCACTCCTGTGGAGTTTCTGTATAACAGATTATCACGCATATCGCGGTTCTTCCAACCATTTGATTCTTTTGGAAACCTCTGTATAATATTCCGACATGCTTGAATTTAAGGTAGAAAAAAGAGGGGAAAAGGATCAATTAGACACTTTGCGTAAAAAAGGAATGATCCCGGCTGTTTACTATGGAAAAAAGCAAGAATCAACTCCTGTGTCTGTGCCGTTCGTTGATTTTCTAAAGGTGTGGAAAAAGGCAGGTGAGTCGACTGTTGTGACGCTCAAGGACGGTGACGAATCACACGACTCACTTATACACGATATTGACCTTGACCCAGTTACAGGCAATCCACGGCACGCTGACTTCTATGTGTTTGAAAAAGGACACAAACTAAAAATTTCGGTGCCTGTCGAGTTTATTGGTACTGCACCCGGAGTGAAAGATCTTGGTGGAGTGTTCGTGAAAGTTATGCACGAATTGAAGATTGAGGCTATGCCTAAGGATCTTCCACACCAAATCGACGTGGATATATCTACTCTTGAAGCAATCGGTAGTCAGATTTTAGCCAAGGATGTAAAGATGCCACAAGGTGTAGACCTGCTTGAAAATATAGAAGAGGTGGTAGCACTTATTGCAGAACCAAAGAAAGAGGAAGAGGTAGAAGTTGCACCAATTGATCTCTCATCTATTGAGGTAGAAAAGAAAGGTAAGGAAGCAAAGGAAGGTGAAGAGGGGGGAGAGGCAGTCGCAGAAGGAAATAAGGAGGGTAAAGTGTAAAACGTAAAGCAAAAGATAGGTAACAAAAGACGATTATAGTCGTCTTTTGTCGTATGGGCGATTTATACAGAAATGAGTTATAATTCTAGAATAGATGTCATTTAATATTACGAATGGATCAAAGAAGTTTATATCCACTGGCACTTGTTTGGTGCTTATTTTTTCATTGATGTGTACGGTAGCAATACCTGTGTATGCGCAGTCGGAGGCCGAAATAATAGAGCAAGAAGCCAAGTTAAGGGCAGAGTATGACGTACTCCAGAAAGAAATTGACCATTGGCAAGGTGTGGTAGACGAAACAAGAAAAAAGGCAAGTAATATTCAGGGAGATATAACTGGATTAACTGCAAAAATTAAAGAAGCAGAAGCACAAATCAAGCAAAAGAATCTGGCTATTAGCCAGTTGTCAGTCCAGATAAATTCAAAAACAAAAAAGATTACTGAATTAGAAGGAAAAATAAGTACAGGTAAAGAATCCCTAGCTCAGCTTATACGCAAAACTAATGAGATCGACTCATACACAATAGCTGAGGTTATGTTTGCTAACAAAGATCTTTCAGATTTTTTCCAAGATATTGACTCCTTTGCGTCAATAAAGGAAGAAATGAAAAAGCACTTTACAATTGTGCGTGAGGCAAAAGCAAATACAGAAGAAGAAAAGGAACAGCTGGGAGTGAAGAAAAACGAGGAGGCTGATGCAAAATATATTGTAGAAACTCGTAAAAAAACTATTGCAGAAAGTGAGGCAGAAAAAAAGAAACTCTTAGCTATTACAAAAGAAGAGGAAAAAACCTACCAAACGGTTCTTGCAGAACGACAGGCACGAGCGGCGCAAATTAGAGCAGCACTATTTAGGCTTCGAGATACTGAGGGAATACAATTTGGAAAGGCGCTTGAATACGCAAACGGAGCATCACAGAAAACAGGAGTTAGAGCATCTCTCATACTTGCAATTCTCACACAGGAATCGGATCTGGGAAAGAATCAGGGATCATGCTTGTTATCAAGTATAGAAACGGGGGATGGTGTAGGTAAAAATACTGGAACAATATTCCAAAAGGTAATGAAATCTCCACGAGATACAATACCATTTGAGGACATAACAAAAAGACTTGGTCGTGACTGGAAGATGACACCAGTGTCATGCCCACCAGGAACAACTTATTTACCGAACAGAGGTTACGGTGGAGGAATGGGCCCATCACAATTTATCCCATCAACATGGGAACTCTTTAAGGCACGCATCGGCCAATCAGTAGGGGTGAATGCGGCACAAGCGGATCCATGGAATCCAGCTCACTCATTTGTTGCAACTGCAATATACCTCTCGGACCTTGGCGCAATAAGTGGAAGCTATTCTTCAGAGCGAAATGCTGCATGCAGATACTATTCCGGAAGATCTTGCGATGGTAAACAGCCGGCAAACAGCTTTTATGGTAATTCTGTAATGGAAAAAGCAGAAGAAATACAAAGTAATATAGACTTTCTTATGGGAGTGTAGGAGAAGAAGGAAGAATAAGGAATGGTGAATGGTGAATAAAGTAGGAAGAAGATACTAGATCTTTCAAAAAAAGGCTTAAGATAAGGCTTTATTGGCGGAATACTAAATTTCTGCTTGCATTTTTTTCTAGATATGCTATAATTATAATACTGAGAGCTACGGCGGCTCGGAAGGGTCTAGCGCCATGACGCGCTGTGACAAAAGGCCGACAACTTAAACTTGGTCCCCGCGTTTCGGGGCACTCCGGATGACTGGCGATACCAGTGGTACCGTTCATCATCCGGGGTGATGATCTTTCCGTGTTTGTGCGATTGTGAGGTAGCCGGAGGCAAAAATCGCGTGAATGACCTCACTCACCGATCCAGAGGTCATCCCTTGCCTCGCACAAACACTTCCTGTTAAAGACCCCTGCTCAAAAAGCCGGGGTCTTGTCTTTTATACAAATACTGCTATATTAGCTTCACAATGAAGAAGGAAATTCACCCACAATATTTTGAAAAAGCCAAGGTAATCTGCGCTTGTGGTGCTACTTTTGTTATTGGCTCTACTCGTGAAAAGATTGAAGTTGAAATCTGCAGTGCATGTCACCCTTTTTATACTGGAAACGAAAAGATCATAGATACGGCGGGTCGTGTTGAGAAATTTAAGTCAAGGAGAGCCCAAGCTGCAAAAGGAAAGAAGTAAATAATCAAGAATAATTGGCACTAAATAATGCTAAGCATTATTGCGTGCCAGTATTCTAATGTCATGGAAGACCTTTCTAAATTCAAGGATAATCCCAAAACTACTTATCTAGCGAGCTCCTTTAAGAAACTTCTCGACGAAGAGAAAGAGATTTTGGAAATGACTAGTGATCCGGAAATGAAGAGTCTTGCAGAGGAGGATCTAAGGAAAGTAGAAGAGCAAAAAGATATTTTGTGGAAGCAGATGAATGAGATTCTTCTCGAAGAAGAGAATGAAGAACAGTCGGAAGTTACTAATGAAATTATTCTTGAGGTTCGTGCTGGAGTCGGGGGAGAAGAAGCAGCCCTTTTTGCTGAAGAGATTGCCTTGATGTACAAGAGGTACGCAGAGACTCTCGGCTGGACATGGAAGACGGTAGATGAATCAAAGAGCTCACTTAGAGGCTATAAAGAGGCCTCATTCGAGGTTCATGGTAAAGGTATATACGACAAACTAAGATTTGAAACCGGAGTTCATAGAATTCAAAGAGTTCCCGCTACCGAGAAGTCAGGGCGAGTGCATACATCGACAGCATCAGTTGCGATTCTTCCAATTAGAAAAAAAGTGAAGGTGGAGATAAATCCAGCAGATCTTCATATAGAATTCTCACGCGCTGGAGGTAAGGGCGGACAAAATGTGAACAAGGTTGAAACGGCAGTACGAATTCTCCACAAACCAACTGGTATTGATGTTCGAGCAACATCTGAGAGGAGTCAGAATGCAAACAAAGAACAAGCTATGGCCATCGTTTTTGCTAAACTCTCTGCTCTAAAAGAAGAAGAAGAGCACAAGAAGTACTCAGAAAAAAGAAATGTCCAGATTGGCACTGGAGACAGATCGGAAAAAATCAGAACCTACAATATTTTACAAGACAGAGTGACAGACCATAGGATCAAAGAATCTTGGCACAATATTGAACAAATATTTGCAGGTCAAATAGGGCCGATAATTGAAGCTCTGCAGAATGCACAGGCTAAAATTCAACACGATGGTGTACTAAGTTAATATGCTAGATATGAATTTCGAGGCTAATAATAGCGTTTCCCGGACTTTGACTTTTTGGGCGCTTACCTGTAACATTCTACTTTGTCTATGCAAACGCAAGAAAATAAGAAAAATGATGCAATCGAAAAACTCTTTAGTGTTGGAGCCCATTTTGCTGTAGTTAAATCCCGCAGACATCCTTCTAACAAACCATTTATCTTTGGTGTTAAAAATAAGATAGAAATATTTGACTTAGAGAAAACAAGTGGTGCTCTTGCGACAGCTAAGGATTTTGTTAAGTCTATTGCAGCGGAAGGAGGAACAATACTTTTTGTGGGGGGCAAGAGTGAAGCAAAAAGTGCTGTTAGAGACGGAGCGATGAAAGCAGGAATGCCTTATATCGCAGGTAGATGGCTTGGGGGAACACTTACTAATTTCTCTGAAATCAAGAAACGTATTGCAAAACTTGCTGATCTAACTAGTCAGAAGGAAAAGGGTGAGCTTGCAAAATATACTAAAAAGGAGAGGCTTCTAATCGACCGAGAAATTGAATATCTTCAGGATGCATTTTCAGGACTTTCTACCATGACGGGGATTCCTAAGGCACTTTTCGTTATAGATTCCAAAAGAGAAAATATTGGGGTTAGTGAAGCACAGCAGCTAAATGTACCAGTAATCTCTCTTTCAAGCTCCGATTGTAATATTCGTGACATAGATTATCCCATTCCTGGAAACGACGCGGCAAAAGCAAGTATTACGCATTTTGTAGAAGAAATTGTATCTGCAATACAGGAAGGCAAAGCAGTAGCTCCTAAGTCACAGGTTGCCTAGATTTATTTTTTGGTTTTAGTTTTTTCACAAATATATGATTACAACGGAACAGGTTAAAGAATTGAGAGAGAGAACAGGACTTTCTATTATGCAATGCAGAAAGGCTCTCGAAGACTCAAACGGCGATATTGAAAAAGCAATTATTATCCTGCGCAAGCACGCAAGTACTATTGTAGATAAAAAAGCAGATAGAGCGCTTGGGGCTGGTACAGTGCAATCATATATACACAGTACTCACTCTGTAGGAGCGATAGTGGAACTTTCTTGTGAAACTGATTTTGTTGCAAAAAATGATGAATTCAAGGCTCTGGCTTATGATGTGGCAATGCAAGTTGCGGCAAGTGACCCCCAGTTTTTAAAAATGGATGATGTGACCGAGGACGCTCGCAAATTGGCAGGAGAGGTGTTTGCTAAAGAGGTTGCAGATAAGCCGCAAGATATGCAAGAAAAGATTCTAAAGGGTAAACTTGATGCATACTTCGGGGAAAAGACATTGCTTGAACAGCCATTTATTAAGAATCCTGAGCTTAAGATAAAAGATCTGATAAGTGGTGCAACGCAAAAATTCGGTGAGAGGATAGAAATAAGACGTTTTGTCCGGTTTTCGACTCAAAACTAATATCTATGTTTACAATTGTATTTGCGGTTTCGTTTCTTGTGGTAATACTACTATTGTCACTTAAAACGGTTGAAAACAGACGAGGTGAGAGCCTCGCACCTCTAAAGACTCTTAGAAAACTTGATGAACCGCTTAGGAATCTACTAATGAAGCTTGGTAACAATTTTAACTCTGTTGCTGATACGAGCGAGCAGTTTTTGGTAAAAGATCTTCAAACATACGCTAAAAAAAGTGTACTTGATGCGAAAAGCTACTTGGTGGGAACTTATGAGAAAACTCTAATTGACGCTCGAGGCAACAGAATTCTGAAGCAGACCAGAGAGGTTTCAGGTTTCTTAAAGGACATAGCAAAGCATAAGGTACAAAATGGAAAAGGAAGGATAGATGATTATATTAATTAAATAATATAATAGAGAAGGTGTTGGATGAAAGTTTGACTTGTTTTTAATATCGTTTGTTGTATCTTGTAGAATTGTAAATCGTAACGCCACCTTAGCTCAGTTGGTAGAGCAACGCTTTTGTAAAGCGAAGGTCCCCAGTTCGAATCTGGGAGGTGGCTCTGTGAAGGAAAGCACTACCTCGCAAGTAACTTATTTCCAAAACCTTGATGGTTGGCGTTTTGTGGCATTTTTTACTGTTTTTGTATCTCACGCGGCACTTTTTTTAGGCTATGATAATCAATCACAAACGTTTGGGAATATTAAGAAATATGTTCTTGTAAGTGGGGATGTTGGAGTTTCTTTTTTCTTTGTGCTGTCGGGGTTTCTGATTACCTATCTATTGTTAAGAGAAAGAGAAAGGACTGGAGGTATATCCTTAAAAAACTTTTATATAAGAAGAATTTTGCGTATCTGGCCGGTGTACTTCACTACTCTTATTGTAGGTTTTTTTGTTCTGCCATATGTTATGTATCAACTGATAGGTAATGAAGTTCTTCCTTTTCTTGCTAATCCACCGCTTGAAGCTTTGCCAAAATATATTTTTTTTCTGGCTAATTTTTCACTAGCATTTAATGGAGGAGCTAGTGTGCCAACAGATATACTTTGGTCTATATCTGTAGAAGAACAGTTCTATCTTGTCTGGCCCTGGGTTCTATCAATTGTACCGGAAAAGTATCTGACAAAAGTTCTATACATAATTTTGATTATTGCGGCAGTATACAGGTTTGTATACGCTTCAACTTATGAGATTGTAGCCTATTCTACTTTTTCCGTAATGTCTGACTTAGCAGTGGGCTGTTTGCTTGCAATATTTGTAATAAATAAAAGCCGATTCCTAGAGGGTCTTAAAAATAGAACAAAATGGCTAACGATCCCAGTTTATATTTTTACTGCCGCACTAATTATGGGAAGACATGCGATCTTTAGTTCTTTTGTAGATAACACAATTATGTATTCATTATCTGCCGTATTTATTCCGCTAACACTTACTTTGTTATTTGCGTTTATAATTTTTGAGCAAAATGAGTCAGTGTTCTCACTTTTCAAGGCTGGCCGATCTCGCTTGCTAACAAATCTAGGTAAAATTTCTTATGGTCTATATTCATACCATATGATAGCTATATCTATTGTTATGATATTTGCTATTAAACTTAATCTTCTGGTTTTTTATTCTTCCCTTGTAAGATGGATACTTTTTGGAGTTGCCTCACTTCTAGTTGCGGTCCTTCTCTCACTATTATCATATAACTTTGTCGAGAAGAAATTTCTTAATAAAAAACCGATCTAAACTTGTATTACTGTGCTGTAGTTGTAGCTTTTTCTTGTCTCTCGTTTTCAAGCCTCCATACTTTGAGTTGAGGAATAATTGTTTCCATTTCGTCTATATTTTTGTAGTTGTAATAAACGTCATCACCAATTAGCAGGGCTGGGAAATTCTCTTCAATTTTATTGATAGATATAAGGGTTTGGAGGGCACCCAGATCAAGGTTGTAGTCAAAAGAGTACACTCTAAGCTCAGGGAAGTCTTCTCTAAGCTTCGTAAGAACTAGACTTTGTTTGCCGCAGTCCTCGCATTTTGCTCCGTAAAAGTAAATTATAAAAACATGCTTTGTCCCACATTTTTCTCGAATCCGGTTCATTAGTAGATAATCCTTAATTTCGAGCAGTGAGTAATTTCTCTTCAAGGCCATGACTTCAGGATCGTCACTTCCACGGCTAACTTCCGTATATGATAGTTTCTCGCCAAGAGATCCTAACTCCTGTGACAGAGCAGTGGTTCCTATTTCCTTACAAGAGAACTGCTCAAGAAGGGCAGTCTGCACCTCTGAAGAGAGAATATTCACAGAAATTTGGTCATGTATGGAGCGTATCTCCTCGACACGTTTGTCGCTAAAATATCTACTAAGTGTTATAGCTGAAAAGAAAATAATTGCTGTAATAAGAAATGTAAAAACATATTTTTTCCAATCAACTTCATGCATGCTGTTATTTCCACGCTACACTTCTAGAAAAAATGGTGTTAAAAAGTGCACTTAAAAGCCAGAATGGAACAATAAAGCTATAGAAAGCAAGAAAATATATGATGTCCATTGAAAAATAAAAATGTCCATCAGTGAGACGTCTTGAAAGTACTAATATGCAAATAATTAGTGCAATTCCCACAACAGTTAGAAATATTGCAGCACTAGAGCTTACAAAAAACCAGTCAAATGATAGGCTAAACTCGGGCCCAATGGTCATGAGTTTGGTGATGCTTTCCTGAGCTCGTACTGCGTTACTCCAAAAAAGAGAAAAAAGGAAGAATATTGAAGAAAAAATAGAAATGATTGCCATAGGCAAAATGTAAAGTCCTATGTTTCCATATTTCTTGTTTAGAAAAAGAAATTTGTAATCCAAGGAATTGTTCAGAAAGCCGTATGTCCAGCGTCTACGCTGCTTGTAAAGGGTTTTTAAGGTTTTTGGAGCAACAGTATAAACGATGGCGTCATGCGCGTTCACTATTTTAAGGTGGTTGGCCTGCATTCTAAGAGCAATTTCCAAGTCTTCTGTGTTATGGGCATGTCTGTAGTCTCCAATAAGACTAAATACTTCTCTTCTGTATATTGAAAAAGGTCCTGGAGTAACAAAAATAGCACCCAAATAATCAAGCATTTTGCGGTAAAATATTCCCCAGGCATACTCAACTTTCTGCATTAACTCAAGTACATTCTTAGGGTCGTGGACTCTCACGGCGGGAGTAACCGCCATCGTTTCGGCGTCATTGAAATGATTCATGATTCTTTTTAATGCAGATTTCTCTACAAACGAATCTGCATCAAGACAGCCTACAAATTCTCCAGATGTTTTCTGCAAACCAAAGTTTAGAGCCGTATACTTCCCACCATTTGGTTTAGAGTAAACTTTAATTTGATTACTACTATTAAATTGATCAAGAATTTTTAAAGTATTGTCACTACTCCCGTCATCAATTACTAGGATTTCTAACTTATCTTTTGGGTAGTCAAGCATAAGTAGGGAAGAAAGAGTTTTTAGTATAGTCTCTTCCTCGTTGTAACAGGGCACCATTATTGAGACTGTGGGGAAATGGGCAGGTTCCTTATATTCACTCTGTACCTTAAGTGTGGAGCGTTTTTCAAAGTATGTTATAAGCAAAAATATCTCAAAAAAAAGTGAGAAAAATAAGGAAACATATACCAGTACCTCTGAAATGGCTCCAAACATAAGATAACAATTCTAACTTATTTAAGGCCATTTTTCAAGGGAATGCACTTCCTTCTCATTGCGATCAAATCTATATATAATCAAGTATATGGACTCTAAAAATGAGGAGGGGCACCTACATCCACTTACACATATAATCCAAAAAACGGGAAGTATTTTTCGTGAAATGGGTTTTTCTGTTGCTACGGGCCCAGAAATAGAGACTGAATATTACAATTTTGATGCTCTAAATATTCCCAGCTATCACCCTGCACGTGATATGTGGGATACGTTTTGGTTAAAATCTGATGAGACAAAGAAGCTTCTTCGTACGCACACATCTCCAGTACAAGTTCGCTATGCAGAGACACACGAGCCGCCCATCCGGGTTATTGTTCCGGGAAAAACGTATAGGCATGAAGCGACAGATGCAACGCATGAAGCACAGTTCTATCAACTAGAGGGGCTTATGATTGAGAAAGAAGTGTCACTTGCGAATCTCAAATGGGTACTAGAAACATATTTTGAAAAACTTTTTGACTCTAAAACTTCAGTTCGATTTCGTCCGAGCTACTTTCCGTTTGTAGAACCAGGTGTGGAAATTGATATGTCGTGCTTTAAGTGTAATGGCAATGGCTGTACAACGTGTAAAAGTACTGGTTGGATTGAGATTATGGGGGCCGGGATGGTACACCCCAAGGTTTTGGCCGCTATGAAAATTGACTCAAGGAAGTATAAGGGCTTTGCTTTTGGTGGTGGGATAGATCGGCTTGCCATGCTTAAGTTTGGTATTCCAGATGTGCGCAGCCTGTATCATTCTGATTTACGCTTAATTAATCAGTTTTAGATGAAAATTTCCTACAAATGGTTAGAAACATACTTTGATAGCCCCCTTCCCTCTTCAGAAAAGATTTCGGAATTATTAACCATACATGCATTTGAGGTTGAAGGAATTGAGAGCCAAAATGGTGATTCAATTTTAAACATAAAAGTACTTCCCGATAGAGCACATGATGCTCTCTCGCATCTTGGCATGGCAAGGGAAGTGGCTCTACTTACTGGGCTACAAATTAAAAATGAGTTTATAAAGCAGAAGGTTGGTGTATTCCCAGAGTCAAATATCGCAAGAATAGAAGTTGAAAATGAAAAATTATTTCCAAGGCTTACACTGCTAGTAATTGAGAATGTTCGGGTCAACGAGAGTCCAGTATGGTTGAGAGAGAGATTGGATTCCATAGGCCAAAAGTCAATAAACAATATTGTAGATGCCACCAATTTTGTAATGTTTGAAATTGGCCAGCCGCTGCATGCGTATGATGTTTCTAAGCTTGCCGGTGAGGGAGATATAAAAATAGGGGTACGCTACGCAAATGAGGGTGAAATACTTAAAACACTTGACGGTAAGGATCTTGTCCTAAATAAAGAAAATGTAGTCATATTTGATGGAAACACTGAAAATAAAAAGGCTTTGGGAGTCGCAGGGATAAAGGGTGGGGAGGCAAGCAAGATAAATTCAAAGACAAAAACTGTTGTCATAGAAGCGGCGAATTTTGACCCAGTGGCAATAAGGCTTTCATCCAAGTCTCTTGACCTACGTACTGATGCATCAGTCCGATTTGAAAATGGTATTACACCTGAATACACAGCGAGTGCTCTAAGTAGGGTTGCAAACATAATTCTTGATATTGCGAGCAATACAGACACTCGAGTGGAAGGGATAGCAGATTACTATCCTCGACGTGCAAATCCCTATAAAGTAGGAGTATCGCTTTCAGAAATACAAAGTGTAATTGGCACACAAGTCTCTCAAAATAAAGTTGAGGAAATTCTTCAGAGGAGAGGATATGAGTGGAAACTTGTAACACCTCGAGAGGAAATTGTGTCTCTTGCACAGAAACTAATTGGCATGCCCTATAAATTTGGCTCAAGTGTTACATATGACAGTCCAAGAACTTTTGATTGTTCTTCTTTTGTAAGTTATTTGTTTGTTCAGACGGGCATAGCGCTTCCTAGGATGACAGTTGATCAGTTTGTGTATACAGAGCAAGTTTTGGAAAGTGAATTACAGGATGGAGATTTAGTTTTTATAAATAGTAATGATGGAAAGATTCACCATGAATCAATAGAGTTTATGCAAGGTACTCCTGTACCGAAAGGTGTAGATCATAACGGAATATATGCAGGAGAGGGAAGTATTATTCATGGGTCACCATTTCACAATAAAATCGTAAAGGAGAATATTAGTGAGGTGGTGAGTAGAGGCAGAACTCTTGTGGGCTATAGAAGAGTGTTGGGAATAAATGAGCCTCACTTTGTGATTACAATACCCGCCGAGCGTCTAGACTTACGTATAAAAGAAGATTTAATTGAGGAAATAGTAAGAATTTATGGTTATGAAAACATAATTTCAAAAGAAATTAAAACAGAGGAAGCCGTAAATATTGATAAAAAATCTTATTATATAGAAAAAATAAAAAACTTCTTTGTTTCAGAGGGTTTTTCTGAGATCTATTCATATTCATTCAAATCAAGAGGTGTAAGAGAAGTACTTAATCCCATTGCAACCAATAAGGCATTCCTCAGGGAAAATTTGGCTGACGAATTGAAAGATGTTATGAAAAAAAACATTTTGAATACTGATCTACTTGGTTTGAGTAAAATTAAACTTTTTGAAATAGGTACAGTTTTCGGCGCAACAAGTGAGAATATATCCCTGGCTTTTGCTATAAGTGGGAAGAAGGATGAAGCTTATATAGAGAAAATTAAATCTGCTCTTAATGATTTGCTTCAATCTGAGGTTGTTTATACCGAAAAGGGAGGGGTAATGGAGGCAAATATCGAGACTCCAATTGAGCGGGCAAATGGTCCACTTCATCCGTATGCATATAAAGGTAGTAAAAATGTAAAATTTAAGGAATATTCAGTATATCCATTTATTGTTCGAGATTTAGCTGTTTTCGTACCAAATGATTTGCCAAAAGATGCATTGCTCGATTTGATTCGGAAAGAAGCTGGGGAGCTATTGGTTAACTTGCGTTTGTTTGATGAATTTTCGAAAGATGGAAAAGTTTCTTATGCATATCGTCTTATATTCCAGTCAATAGATAGAACTCTTACTGATGAGGAGGTGAATAGTGTTATGACAAAAATTGTGGGTGCGGTGACAGGAATGGGCTGGACTGTAAGATAAAAAAACGGCCCAAGTATTAATTTGGGACGAATGGTTTTCTAACTCTTGGTAGAGGTTTACTTTCTCGAGGAAATTAGTCTCACCACTTCTGCTCGAAATGACTCAAGCGTTACTCCTGCGGCAAAGAGAATTTTTGCTGTGGAACTTGCACCTTCTCGAAGCAGACCAAGAAGTAAGTGCTCAGTGCCTACCCAATTGTGCTCAAGTTCTTCTGCTTCGCTACCTGCGAGGGCAAGGACTTTCTTTACTCGAGGGGTAAAGCGTAATTCTTCTTTTGGTATGTTTGACTTCACGTTAATATGTGGAAGTGAACCCTCAACATTTTCTCGAAGAATATCTAAGTCCACATTGAGATTCTCCAATACTAGAGTAGCTACTCCCATTCCTTCTTGAAGTAGCCCAAGAAGAAGATGTTCCACCCCGATGTGACCGTGGCCGGAGTGCTCCGCTTCCTCTCGCGACAGCTCGAGAACCATTAAAACTCGGTTGGTAAATAGGTGGTTGTTCAATTTTTCCTCCAAGGAAAAGTGGAGAAGAACGTTCTATCTAAAAAATAATATAAAGAATTCAGTCTGTCAACAAAATTATTACAATTAAAAAACACCCTACAGTGAAGGTGGATTAAGACTTAGCTTTGAGTTTGGAAACTTGTTTGCGGGTGGCTTCAAGAGTAACACCCGCATCCTCAAGAAGAGCCTTGGCAATGCACACATAGCACATTAACGCTATTAGTAAATGGCCTGTCCCAGTACGCTTGTGCCCAAGAGCATTTGCTTCCAGTTGACTTGCTCTTAGAACTCTTTCAGCCATTGGGGTTAAACCGATATTGTCACGAAGCTCAAAGTTTTCTGAATGAGTCTTCAATTTTGCCAGATTGTTGCGAATTTGAAGTTCCAGTTCGGGTTGGTCAATTGCAAGATCATGAAGTGCGAGTGCACACGTTCCTTCGCCTTCCACTAACAGTGCAAGTAGAAGATGTTGTGTCGTAACAGCTCCCAATGTTGTTTTTGCTATTTCATCTTTTGCAAGATTGATGACAATTTCCAGACGCTTTGTAAATGGGGGATCGGGGATTGCGGTAGGTTTGATTGCAGTATTATCCCGATTGTCGTTCAATGCCAGCTTGACCATTTTCTCAGCTAAACTGTTATCCACGCTTTGCGTTATCGGTTCTGCCACCTCTCTAAGTCCAGCCCTTATAAGGCACTTAATTGACTCTTGTAGAACTGAATCTGTATCCATGGATCCTCAGTTTTGAGGCCACTTGGGGCCGCCAAGTACGGTGTAAAATGAGTAGAACTTCTTTTTATAAGACTATGTTTTCGGACCCATTTGTCAACATTTGTGGGCTTCCATTTTACTTTGTAATTTGCTATAATATCCTTATAAAATTGGTTATTTTAGAGTTTTTAGTGGCCAAAATTAAGGCCAATTTGTTTCCAAAAATAATAGCAGGACTTGGCAAATTTTTGCCGGACTGCATAAAACTAAAATTATTATAAATATGGCAAAAAATTTGGACGGACAAGACGAAAAAAAGAAGAAAAATGCTTATAGTGCCGAAGATATAACAGTCCTTGAAGGTCTAGATCCCGTACGCCGGCGTCCTGGAATGTATATAGGTACTACTGGTCCAGATGGATTCCACCATTTGATCTGGGAAATCTTTGACAATGCGCGTGACGAGGCCATGGGAGGATTCT
The DNA here is from genome assembly GCA_020059045.1 of Minisyncoccota bacterium. GTDB lineage: Bacteria > Patescibacteriota > Minisyncoccia > Phycocordibacterales > Zambryskibacteraceae > JAGVCW01. The sequence continues at coordinate 47,252 of JAGVCW010000029.1, forward strand.
CAAATCATATTGAAGTAGCACTCCTCTCAGGCAATCGTGTGCGTGTAGTAGACAACGGACGTGGAATACCTGTAGATACTCACAAGCAGACAAAAGTTTCTGCACTTGAAACTATAATGACGACGCTTCATGCAGGAGGAAAGTTTGGCGGAGAAGGATATAAAGTTTCAGGAGGTCTACACGGGGTGGGAGCGTCAGTAGTAAATGCCTTATCGACCTATATGAGAGTGGTGGTGCATCGTGATGGTGGTGAATATGTTCAGGAATATGCTCGAGGCAAACGTAAGGCTCTTGTGAAAAAAATTGGCTCGTCTAAACAGAACGGTACGGTTGTTACATTTGAACCAGATTCTGAAATATTTCCTGACACAAATTTTGATTACACTCGAGTAATGACTCATCTTCGTCAGCAGGCATACCTTGTAAAAGGTTTGCGTATCAAAGTGATTGACGCAAGGAATTATGAAGGGAAGATTGATGCAGAAAAAGTAGTATATCTAGACGAACTTCTCATAGATGTGCCGTCCACTACTTTCTATTTTGAAGGAGGGCTGCTCTCACTTGTGAAATTTTATAATCAGATACAGAAACCAATTCACAAAAATATTTTCTATATAGAAAAAAAGATAAACGAATATGAGTCTGTAGAAATGGCGCTTCAGTATGTTGACGATATATCTTCTAGAATTGTTCCATTTGCAAACAACATTCACAACCCTGAAGGCGGAACACATATAACCGGATTCAAGACTGCACTCACTCGAACTCTTAATACTTATGCTCGTAAAAATGGATATGTAAAAGAGAGTGAAGACAGCTTCACGGGAGATGATGTTCTCGAGGGTCTCACAGCAGTTATATCGGTTAAGCTTCGAGAAGTGCAGTTTGAAGGTCAGACTAAAGCAAAGCTTGGAACTGTGGAAGCTCGAGGTATGGTGGAAAGCGTCTTCAGTGAAGCATTTGACCGTTTCCTTGAAGAGAACCCAGATGATGCTAAAGCTATGGTTAACAAGGTTATCCTTGCTCTCAAGGCCCGTAAGGCCGCAAAAGCTGCCAAGGATTCAGTTCTGCGTAAAGGTGCACTTGAAGGTATGACATTGCCGGGGAAGCTTGCAGACTGTGAATCCAAGTCAGCGGAAGATTCTGAGCTCTTTATTGTAGAGGGAGACTCTGCCGGTGGAACGGCTAAACAAGGTAGAAACAGAAAGTTCCAAGCGATACTGCCCCTTCGAGGGAAAATTCTTAATATTGAAAGAGCACGTCTTGATAAAATGCTTGGTTCTGAACAAATCAAGAATTTGGTGGTAGCGTTTGGTACAGCAATTGGTGACACTTTTGATATTACTAAACTTAGGTACCACAAGATTGTGCTTGCAACCGATGCTGATGTAGACGGAGCCCATATTCGTACACTCATACTCACTCTTCTCTACAGATTTTTCAAACCGCTTATCGATACGGGGTATGTGTATATTGCACAACCACCACTTTATAAAATAAAGAAAGGTAAAGAAATATTTTACGCTTATACTGACGAAGAGAAAAATAAAATTGTAGGGAACGCGGTAACAATCGAAGAAGAACCCTCAACTGATGAGGAGGGCGAGACAGAAGAAAACTCTGAAGAATCAGAAGTTCAAAGCACAAAATCTGCAGTTAAAAATACGAAGATTTCAATACAGAGATATAAAGGTCTTGGAGAAATGAACGCTGAAGAGCTATGGGAAACAACGATGGATCCGGCTCGACGAATATTAAAGCAGGTGACTGTAGATGATGCACAGGAAGCTGACAAGGTGTTTGATATTCTGATGGGTACAGATGTTCCTGCACGCAAGAGCTTCATACAATCTAACGCCAGAAGTGCAACGGTGGATATTTAATGATTTGTTTATTTTAATTTAAAAAATAGTCTGGCTTATAAAAAGACAGACTGCTTTATTCTTTCTTCCTGAAGTCAGAAGCTTTCCAGAGTTCATAACTGCTGTGTCCATTGAAGACCAGTAACCAGCCAGCCCCGATGTCCCATGTTATTTCAACAATATGGAAACCCGAACCGGGTTCTTTTGGCCTTGTCTCGTAGTGGCAATGTACTGGGCGGGTTAAGTTTATACAAACAACCGAGTCACCAATAGCAAAGGGACATGTAATTCCTTTCAGCCTGGCGAGCAAAATACCATGGACATACCGTGACTCCAAAGTTGCGAAACGACGCTCATCCACATCAATGGAAGATCTTACTATCGAGCGTTCCAGATTGGCGTAATCCCTTAGTAGTATTGTGCTGTCTCTATTAAAGAAAGACTCTGGCATATGCCCCCGGTTAAGGATTCAATCTATGCCTATACTACCCAATTCATGTCAATTATCAATATTAAAACTCCCTCGTTTCACCCTCGATGAAAGGTATGAATGCTATTCCTTGAGGGGGGAGAAGCTCTGCTGGTATTCTGTGATCAAGACCGGAGCGCTTAAAGTCGTGTACTGGAAATGCAACTTTTGGTTGCAGCTCGAGAGCGTAATCTACTGAGTCAGAAATACGGAGCCAAGGTCCTGTTACTGGCAGGGCCAAAATTTCTATCGGTCTTTCCGGATTCGTAAATGAATCTCCGGGATACCACAAACGCCCATCAATAAAAAAACCTGTATTTTCTGAAACAGGGATTGCGGTGTGAACCACTGCATGCTTCTCGCCAATTCCTACAAGACTAATTCCGCCAAGATCTGCCTTGTCCAAATGTTTAATTAAGACATGCTCTATTTTCTCGGCACTTAGAAGTTTGCTCACAGAAGTGTTTGCGTGTATTACCACATTCGGGTTGTTACTCACCACCTTCTTCAATGATACTAAGTGAAAATGATCTTGATGCTCGTGTGTGAAGAGAACATAATCCAAGTTTTTTATTTTAGAGTGAGTTTCTACACTATAACTTCCAGGGTCAGTAAGTATCCGCTTGCCCTTGGTCTCTATTAGCAAACAACATTGTCCTAGTTTGGTTATTCTCATTATTTTTTTGAAGAAATTTCTTCAAGTAACTTTCTTGTGAAATCTCCTGTGCTTAATTGTCCAAGATTACCATTGTCACGTGACTCAACTTGTACTTTGTTTGCTTCAATCTCCTTATCTCCGATGATAAGAATGTAAGGAACCTTTTCTGTTTTTACATTTCGGATTTTCTTGCCGAGAGTTTCATTGCTTTCATCAAGCTCAACACGGATACCAGCTGTTTGTAAGTCACTAAAAATTTTCTTCGCATATTCGAGATGAGCTTCTGCAATTGGAAGTATTTTAGCCTGCACGGGTGAGAGCCAGAGCGGGAAAGCTCCCGAATATTTCTCTATTAGGAAAGCCATAATACGCTCGATTGCACCAATTGAAGAACGATGAACCACAAAAGCAGAATGTTCCTTACCATCTTCGCCCATATATTTGAGATCAAATCTATGTGGAGAAGAAAGATCGTATTGAACAGTGAAGGCAGTATCTTCCTTGCCATTGGCATTCCTCATGTTTATGTCAATCTTTGGGCCGTAAAAAGCTGCATCGTCTGAGGCTTCTTTGAAATCTACCTTGCGCTTCTTCATCGCTTCTCGAAGAAGGTTTTCCGCTTTTTCCCATCCAGCATCGTCTTTATAGTATTTTTCTGTATTACTACGATCTCCTAGTGAAAGTACATACCAATAATCTTTGCCAAGTTCAAGATTAAATATGCTGTTGACATACTCAATAAGATCCAATGCTTTAGCAATTTCGTCCACGGCTTGTTCCTCGTCTTTACATATAATATGGGCATCAGACAGACAAAAAGCACGTACTCTAAGAAGCCCCATAAGTTCTCCAGACTGCTCGTAGCGATAAAGCTGAGCAAGTTCAGCTATTCGCACGGGAAGATCACGGTAAGAGCGAGGCTTCGATAGGTAGAGTTCGAAGTGATGAGGACAAGTCATTGGTCTTAGCATAAATTCTTCGTCATCAATCACAATGGGGGCGTACATCTTGTCTTTATACATTGGGTAATGACCAGATTTTTTGTACAGATCAAGCTTAGCGATATCAGGTGTACGTACATGCAAATAACCTCGACGTATTTCCTCGTCGATAATAAAACGCTCAAGCTCTCGTCGAACTGTCGCACCCTTCGGAAGCCAAATAGGAAGTCCCTTTCCTATTGCGTCAGAAAAAGTGAAAAGTTCAAGCTCCCTTCCAATTTTTTTATGATCCCTTTCCTCCATTTTTGTTTAAATTAAAACGCCCTAGTAAATGCACAACAGCAGAGTTGTGAACTTACTAGGACGAATTATCGCGGTTCCACCTAGTTTCCTTTGCCTATTATTAGGTAAAAGCTCTCTTTTTAAAGAATTAGGCTTTCGCTCCATTTCAGGACTGTGGTTGGTAGCCACAACAATCTTCTTTGTTCCTTAATAATAAGAAAAAGATCTTTAGATGTCAATCAAAGAACTTTTGCTTTCTCAATTATTATACTTGTCTCGTCGTTTCTCTTGGAGACCTTACCAACTAAAGCAATAATTTTATCAGCAACGAAAATATCTTTATGGGTTTCTAGTGTTTTCGGGAACACGACAGCTTCGATGTTTCCAGTAAAGTCTGATATTTTTATAAAAAGCATTCTCTGGTTTTGTTTGGTGAGAATTTCACGACAATTTTCTATAAGCCCGGCAATCATAACTTCTTGTCCTTCCTTCGACTCTGTTTTAATTTTCGCTATGTTTATATCTCGTTTCTCAATCTTTTCTCTGTGTGCTTCCAGAGGATGGCCGGAAATGTATAGGCCCAAGAGCTCTTTTTCCCAGGCAAGGAGCTCTATCATTGTGGCGCTCTGCGCGGGTGGTAGTGAAATGCTTACATCAGATGTTCCAAACAAAGAATCCTGGTTGCCACCATCTACAATTCTTGATTTGTGATACTCCAGCAGTAAATCAATATTTGAAAGCATTTGACCGCGCTCACCAAACTCGTCTAAGGCACCGCACTTTATAAGCGACTCAAGAGATTTCTTGTTTAGGTTTCTATCTTTGATTCGATCAAGAAAGTCAGCAAGTGATTTAAATTTTCCTGCAGATTTCCTCTCTTTCACTATTGTGTTTGCTATTCCTTCGCCAAAATTTTTGATAGTTGTGAGGCCAAATCGAATCGTATCTGGCGCATGTTCTTTACGAGCAACAGAAAATCCTTGGAAGCTTTCATTGACTGAGGGAGGAAGCACTGGGATGCCCAGACGCTTGCATTCGTTTATTAGGATACCAATCTTTTCAACTTCACCTGAGTCCGCAGTCAAAACTGCAGACATGTAAATTGCAGGCCAGTTCGCTTTGAGATAGGCGGTTTGGTATGCCACGCGCCCATAACTTGCGGCGTGTGCTTTGTTGAATCCATAAGATTGGAATGGTTCAAAAAGCTTCCACATCATTTCTGCAAATGCTTTAGTTTGTCCGTTCTTCTTTATCCCCTCAATAAACTTTTCCTTTTGGGCAGCCATTTCTGCTGGGATTTTCTTACCGACGGCTTTTCTGAATTTGTCTACCTCAAGCCAGCTATATCCAGCAAGTTCGAGAGCCGAGAAAAGAAGATCATCTTGGTACACGAGAAGACCGTAGGATTCCTTCAGGAATTTCTCCATTCGTGGGTCGGGGTACGAAACAAGCTTTGGGTTGTTCTTTCTTTTTATATAATCGGGTATTACCTCCATTGGTCCGGGACGGTAAAGAGCAACCATAGCATTTATATCGTGGATAGAAGTCGGCTTGAGGTCGACAAGAAAGCGAGTCATACCCGCACCACTTAATTGGAAAAGACCTTCTGTGTCACCTCGAGCAAGAAGTTCAAATGTTTTCTTGTCATCGAGAGGTATTGTGTCAATGTCTATAACAAGCTTTTCTATTGTTTCAATTCTATGTATTGCGTCAGCTATGATTGCAAGATTTTTGATACCCAGGAAGTCAAATTTGAGAAGGCCTGCATCTTCTATGGCATACATATCATATTGAGTAATGATTTTGCCTTCACCCTTTGGGTCAAATTGTAGAGGAACGAAGTTTGTGAGGGGCTCCGGTGAAATAACCACGCCTGCCGCGTGTACTGAGATGTGACGAGCACAACCTTCAATCTTTTTACCCATGTCGATGATTGCTTTCACGTCCACATCCTTCTCGTAAAGTTCTTTCAACTCAGGCACAAGTGTAAAAGCTCGCTTAATAGTCATGGGGAAACCCTGTGAGCCAAGGGGAATAAGTTTGGCAACTTTGTCACCTGTAATATATGGATAGCCAAGTGCGCGTGCGACATCACGTACCACACCTCGAGCAAGCATTGTTCCAAATGTTCCAATTTGGGCTACCATTTCTCTACCATACTTTTGTCTTGCGTACTCGATCATCTCGTCACGGCGGTCGTCAGCAATATCAAGGTCAATATCTGGAGCACTAGGTCGCTCAGGATTTAGAAATCTTTCAAACGGGAGTTTGTAGTCTAATGGGTCAACTGTTGTAATAAATGTTAAAAAGGAAACAATCGAGCCAGCAACGGAGCCTCGAGTGTTTGTCAAAATTTTGTTCTCACGGGCATAACGGATTAGGTCTGCCATTACGAGGAAGTATGGTGAAAACCCTTTGTTCTTTATCACCTCTAGTTCGTACTCGATTCTTTCTTTAATCTCTTGTGTTTCAATCAAGTTCCTCTTCTCCAAACCTTCGTAGACTAAACGCCTGAGCTCGCTATCGTACGTTCTACCTTCCGGAATTGTGTAGATGGGAAATACCCATGATCCAAGTTCAAGTTTAAGATTGCAGACATTTACTATTTTTTCAACGTTATCAAGAGCCTCGGGCATACTCTTGAAATATTCTCTAGCCACTTTCTGTGATATGAAAGAAAAGTCCTCGTTACCGTCATTCCAATTGCGGTCTTTGTCACCAATGTTTTGAACAGCTACCAGAGTGTCGCGAGCCTTCTTATCTTCAGGGTCAATGTAGTAGACATCGTGAGCAGCAACTATTTGTGTACCCGTTTCTTTGGCAAGTGAAACAAGCTTTTCCATTTGTGCTGTGTGGTTATCTATCTCCGGGTGGTGGGTTATCTCAATGTAGAAATCGTCTCCAAAAACTTTTTTGTACCAACCTATGAGCTCTTTTGCTTTTGCAGTATCAGAGCCCTGCATGGCTTTCGCAATATCGCCAGAAAATGATGGAGAAATGCAGATTAGTCCGGCAGAACTAGCTTCAAGTAAGTCTTTGTCTATACGAGGTTTGTAGTAGAAGCCTTCAATATGCGATTTTGTCACTAAATTAATAAGATTCCTATAACCAGTAGCATCTTTAGCAAGAAGTACGAGTCTGTAGCGTGAACTATCAACGCCTGCTTGCTTGTCACTCATTTTGCGCAGGGCAAGATACGCATCAATTCCGAGGATGGGCTTCAGACCTTCGTCTAGACACTCTTTATAGAATTCTATGGCTCCGTATAGATTGCCATTGTCAGTGAGAGCGAGAGCCTTCATGCCGTCCTCCTTGGCAGATTTCACTAGATCGGGGATCTTCGGTAGGGCACTCAGGAGACTGTAGTGGCTGTGGGTATGGAGATGGGTAAAATTCTTCATGGTATTTGCGAACATTATACTATATGAAAATTAGAGGAATTGTAGAAGGATTGTGGTTGGTAGAGTGAAGAATCGGATGTATTATAAGTGTATGAAATATTTTAGAGTGCGTTTGAAAAGTGGTTTTACGCTCATGGAGCTTATGGTTGCTCTCGGTATAGTGGCGCTACTTGTTGCGATTGTTCTAACTAACTTAACGCAAGCCAAATCACGGGGAAGGGACTCCCAAGTCCGAGCAGATATTGGAAAGATTAGACTTGCACTTGTAAAAGTTAGAGAGAGTAACCCTCTTTATCACTATCCTGGAACTGCAGGAGCGTATCAATGCATTAAAACTACGGGAACTTGCTTTAAGGGGCAGTACAGTGCAAATACTACGCTCACTTCGGCCATTAGTTCGTACTTCCCAGGACAAGCTATACCTAAGCCGCCAGGGACAAATACAAGTGAAAATAGACATGACGCATATGTATTAAATCCCTATCTGCCGGCGGCCACTCCACTTCCAAATGGTCAATATGGACCGGTGCTTATCTGGTATCAAGAGAAGCCAATTCCAGATTGTAAGGGTTATGTAGCACAGCATGAAACAGGAATATATTATTGTTACGAACAGCTTCCGTACTGATGGGAAGAACTAGATTTAAGTTTGTTGTAGGAGTAGATGAAGTAGGAAGGGGGCCGCTTGCAGGTCCTGTGACCGTTGGGGTGTTGGTACTGCCAATACGCAATATTAAACAATTTATTTCCGTTAAGGATTCAAAAAAATTAAGTTCAGAAAAAAGAGAAGAGATGTATAAGCGTTTATTGAAGCTTCAAAAAAATGAGGAGCTTAGTTTTGCGGTTGTGTCGAGTAGTAACAATGTAATTGATAGGCGGGGGATAAGCGAGGCTCTCAGAATTGCTACAGAAAAAGCTCTAAGCAAACTGAAGATTTCTCCAGGGGATAGTCAAATACTTCTAGATGGCCTATTGTATGCACCTCAAAAATTTAGGAACCAAAAGACAATAATAAAAGGGGACGAAAAGATCCCTGTGATCGCACTTGCCTCTATTGTCGCTAAAGTCACTCGCGACAAGTATATGATTCGACTGGCAAGGAAATATCCGAAGTATGGATTTGAAATACACAAAGGGTATGGAACAGCTAGACATCGGGCTGCAATAAGGAAATTTGGGGTAACTCCAATACACCGTAAATCATTTTTGAAAAATCTTAGTGATAAATGAGGTATGTTGTGAGTTCGTGACAAAACATACTCAAGGGTTTCCTATTCTGTCAGTCGATGAAATAGGCAACATCACTTTTTATTGCAATTGCCAAAATATAGAAATTGGCTATACTCTAGGCATGGTTGTAAGAATGCGTCATACACGGTCACATACGGCTAATCGCCGTTCTCACCATGCTTTAAAGCAGGGCAATTTTGCCATTTGTGATAATTGCGGTGAGAAGAAAATAAAGCACACGTTGTGTGCAAACTGCGGCAAGTATAAAGGCCGGGTTATAGTAGATGTGATTGGGTTAAACGCAAAGAAGGAGGCCAGGAAGAAAGAGAAAGCAAAGGAAGGGGCAAAGTAGTCACATTTAAAAGTTTGTGTTTCTAGCTCTTTAATATGGTCCTGTTAGAAGCCGCAATCGCGGGAGAAAACAAAAATAGTAGTAGAATAATGGGGTTGGCTTTTTATCATAATAATTATAAAAACATTTCGCAGTTCGCGATCTGTTTCTAACGGGATGGCAAATCGTCACTTGGCAAGATCGGTTGTTCTACAGTCACTCTTTGAATGGGACTTTAGCAAAAAGTCCTCGGATGGTGCTATGGAAATACTTGCACGTGATGCAGAGGAGTTTGCTCCAGGCATGAAAGACACTTCTTTCATGAATGATCTTCTTAAGGGAATTCTCGGTAAGCTCAAAGATATTGATGCGATTATTAAGAAGGCAGCACCCGACTGGCCAATTGAGAAAATATCGATAATTGATAGAAATATTCTAAGACTTGGGCTCTTTGAACTTCTTTTTTCAGATAGAGAGCAGGTCCCACCAAAAGTGGCTATAAATGAAGCAATTGAACTTGCCAAATCTTTTGGTGGAGAGACATCTGGTAAGTTTGTAAATGGTGTTCTGGGTGCCGTGTACAAAGAGATGGGTGAACCCGGCAAAGACGCAGTATCTACGCGAAAAAAGAACAATAGAGATATCCCAGATAGTGAATTACCGGTAGAAAATTACGGTGGGGCGATAGTATATGCAAGTGAGAAAAATAAAATATTTGTTGCTTTTGTTCATGATGTGTTTGGGCACTGGACAATATCGAAAGGTCACCTAGAGAGTGGTGAGGATGTAGAAGTGGGAGTAAGACGTGTGATCGAAGATGAACTCGGACTTGTGATAAATCTCAAAGAAAAGATTGGTGAAAATGCTTATGTGGCCTATGATCCAGATAAAGGGAAAATAAAGAAGCGTGTAACATATTATTTGGCGGATTGTAAGTTTGGTGAGCTCAAAGCGCCAAAAGGTGGTGGATTAGATGATATAAGATGGTTTGAAGTTGGGGATATTGGAGATCTAAACTTCTATGATGACATCTTGCCATTAGTGACAAAAGGGGTGACAATGCTGCCCAACAAATAGTAGATACGAATATACGAATAAATAAACGTCCTTGCCTGCCGGCAGGCAAGCAGGTACGAATGGATAAGAACAAGGCAATACAAATTAAGTAAATGCATATTGGTAGATAAAGTATTTTATGAAAATGGATAATTTTGATGAATTCGAAAAAAAGGCAGGCACTAACTTCCAGGATAAAAACCTTCTTAAACAGGCTTTTGCTCACCGCTCATATCTAAATGAGAATAAGGACTTTCCATTGGGCCACAATGAACGTCTAGAATTCCTGGGTGATGCTGTACTTGAACTTGTGATTACTGACTATTTGTATAAAAAGTATCCGGAGAAAACAGAAGGCGAATTAACAAGTCTGCGCTCGGCTCTTGTGAACTCAACCACCTTATATAACGTGGGTGTGAACTTGTCTGTAAATGATTTTCTACTTCTCTCTCGCGGAGAAGCCAAGGATACGGGAAGGGCAAGGCAATACATACTAGCAAACACAATGGAATCGATAATTGGTGCGATATATCTGGATCAAGGTTATGAAAAATCAAAAGATTTCATTTATGCACACATCACTCCTCTAATAGATAAAGTTATTGAAGATGAAAGTTGGATTGACTCTAAAAGTCTTTTCCAGGAAAAGGCGCAAGGGCATGTAAGTGTGACACCCTCGTATAAAACTATTAAAGAAAGTGGTCCAGACCATGATAAGAATTTCACTATTGGTGTTTATCTAAAGGATGAGTTGATAGCAACTGGCGAAGGGAACTCGAAACAAGATGCTGAGCAAGAGGCGGCAAGGAGAGCTCTAGAGGAAAAAGGTTGGGAATAATTTAAGTAGGATAGTGTAAAAAGTAAATAGTAGACACTTCGTATAAATACAAAGCGCGGACCCTTGTGGGTGCCGCGCTAGGAGAACCATTAACCAATCCCTGTTTTCTCACACTTCTCGTCGCAGCAACGCCCTAAAACAAACTACTTTTTCATTCTGTTGGCGAAAGCTTACTACGTCTTCGAAGTGCTAGATTACGGGGCTACGATCCCATGACACACAACTTGAGTGTATGAGAAAGACAGCGTTTGGAAAATGAGCATTCACCGACGACGGTGTTCAAGAGAAGAATCAAGTTCTCCTCAATGTCTTTTTTGTCGGTGACAGGCTTACGCCCTTTAACGAGATGCTAGCTCGGTGCGGGCAGACTTCGCCCGGTCAATGTAGTCTTTGTTAATAATACTCATTTTGAGTAATAATGTCAAATCTGATAATAGCTCTTGTTTGTTAAATGAAAAGCAAATTAAAAACCACACATATGTGTGGTAAGAAGGTTGAAATTATCTTGTAACCACATGTGCGGAGCGACCTGCTCCAACAGATGGTACTGGTATGCGCAATTCGCTCGAACCCAGGTTTCCGTCCTTGGGTGTCAGGGTATTCCGAATGCTACTCACCAGACTCTCAACAATTGCTTGCCGAAAGGTTTTTTCTTCTTGAGTAGGCGGACCACTAACCTTGAATCCTACACCCCGACACGCAGAAATCATCATCTCACGAATCCGATCCTGCTCTGCCGGTGGAAACATTTCTCTGGCCAAATTCTCGCCCATTTTCGTAGTAACGTTTGCAAGATCCTGATCGGTAATGGTTGTCCCGTTCGTTACATTCAGAGGCATATTCCGTTCCTGGTTAGAAGTAAAAGAGCGGTACAAGAAGGTATCCTACAAACTTAAATTCAAATGTCAATTTTAGTTTATGGACGGTATTGGGAGATAAATAAAGATGAATGAGTATCAGGTAAGGATTACATTAAGGGATTAAGACCTTCTAGCTTTGGAGATTTCCGAGTGCTAAACTTATACAACTTAATAAACTTATTAACTATATAAATGCTCCTCAAAAGCATAGAACTCTCCGGATTTAAATCCTTTGCAAAGAAGGCTTCTTTCCAGTTCACATCTTCTATATCTGCTATTGTCGGGCCTAATGGCTCTGGTAAATCGAATGTTGCAGAAGCATTCCGCTTTGTACTTGGAGAGCAGTCTATTAAGTCGATGCGTGGTAAGAAAGGTGAGGATCTGATCTGGAATGGGGGTAAGGATGAGCCAAGGTCAAACAGGGCAGCAGTTAAGGTGGTGTTTGATAACTCTAAGAAATTTCTAAACATTGATTACCCAGAAGTTGCTATTGAGAGAGTGGTCCACAGAGATGGTGTAAATGAATACCTAATAAATGGGAGCCAGGTCCGCCTGCGTGACGTGGTGGAACTTCTTTCTAGTGCACATATTGGATCATCAGGGCACCACATAATCTCTCAGGGTGAAGCAGACAGAATACTAAATACAAATCTCAAAGAAAGAAGAGAGATGATAGAGGATGCACTGGGATTGAAGGTGTATCAGTACAAGCGTCTAGAAAGTGAAAGAAAGCTTGAAAAGACGGAAGAAAATATAAAGCAAATCGAGTCGCTAAGAAAAGAAATCGCGCCACACCTGAAGTTTCTTACAAAACAGGTAGAAAAAATTGAAAAGGCAAAAAATATGAAGGAGGAGCTTATGCAACTGGCTTTGTTCTACTTAAAAAAAGAAGATGAATATATAAAGGCAAGTGAAAAGGAAATTCTAGAAAAGAAGAAACCTCTTATACAGAAAAAGGAGAAATTAGAAAAAGAGCTCCGAGAGGCAAAAGCGGTTCTTGAAAAATCCAAATCCAGGGATGAGAAAACCGAGGAGGTCATAGACCTTGAACAGAAAATACAGAATACAAGAAAAGAGAAGGATCTTCTTCTTAAAGATATCGGTAGGCTTCAAGGAGAAATAGCGGCAGAAGAAAGAGTGATAGCGCGTGAAAAGATCGGCTCATCTATGGATGGTGTGGTTCTCTCGCAGAAGGAGATAGAGGATTTCAAGAGTGGAATTACAAAAGAGATAGAGGTTGCAAAAACGAGTGAGGATATAGTGTTTGTAAGAACAGCGCTTGAAAAAATAAGTAGTCTTCTACTTGAGTTCCTTAAGGATAAAGGGAAGAACGCAAGTGATAGAAGCAAGGAGGCGGAAAATGGGGTTATAAAACTAAAATCTAATCTTTCTCTAAATGAAGATAAGCTTTCAAAGCTTGTGCACAGTGAGAGGACTCTCGAAGAAACATACGGGAAGATAAGGCAGGATATTGAAAAAGAAAAGGATACAAACCGTGACGCAGAAAAAACACTGTTTAGGATAGTGTCTGAAGAAAACACTTTAATTGCAGAACTTTCTGTGCTTAAAAGTGAAGAAGAAAGAATACACTTAGTCGTAACAGATTTTAAGCGAGAACTTGAAGAATGCTCACACCTTATTGGACGGCAAGTACTTTCATATGAAAAATATGAAATAGAGGGAGATGCTAACAAAGGTGAAGGGAGAGAGGTCCAAGAAGAAAGAAGACGGAATATGGAGAAAATAAAGATAAGGCTTGAAGATTCAGGTCTCGGGGGGGCAGAAGAGCTAATGAAAGAATTTTCTGAAACTAAAGAGAGGGACGAATTCCTAGAGCGTGAACTTGTTGATATGGACAAGTCGGCCATCTCACTAAAAGGGTTAATCGAAGAACTTGGCACTAAGCTTGATATTGAATTCAAAATAGGAATTGAAAGGATAAACAAGGAATTTCAGAAATATTTTGAAGTTATGTTTGGTGGGGGCGAAGCAAGTTTGAAAGTTAAAAATCAAATAGTAAAAAAGAAAAAAATAGATGAAGACTTTATCGGAGACGAACTGGAGTCAGTAGAAGATTTATCAGCCGAAACTTCAGAGGAAGCTTTGGCGGACAAGGAAGGAATTGATATTGAAGTAAATTTGCCACGTAAAAAAATTAAAGGACTTATGATGCTTTCTGGAGGAGAAAGAGCGCTTACATCTATTGCACTTCTATTTGCAATGTCGCAGGTTAATCCACCACCCTTTATTATCCTCGATGAAACTGATGCGGCGCTAGATGAGGCAAACTCAAAAAAGTATGGAGACATGATTGAAAGCTTGTCCAAACACTCTGAGCTCATTCTTATTACTCACAACAGGGAGACAATGTCACGAGCTGGAATTATATATGGAGTAACTATGGGTAGTGGAGGAGCGTCTAAAGTGCTGTCTATTCAATTTGAAGAAGCCGTGGTCGTAGCTAAGTAAGCTTAATGGTGGGGGTGTTGCGAAGGTCATGATACATTACGTTACCTTGACGATGATTCTTTTGTATGTAATATAATGAGCGGAACTTGTGAGTACCCAAACCCCTAGAGAGGTAATCATGGCACGAAAACCTCAGAAAGAAGGAAAGTTGAAGCGAGGGTTTGCTGTGATGGATGTCGATAGGCAAAAAGAAATTGCAAGCAAGGGAGGTCGGACAGCGCATTCCAAAGGAACTGCGCACCAGTGGTCCAGGGAAGAAGCACGAGTTGCAGGGAGAAAGGGGGGTATGGCAGTAAGCCAGGATCGCGAGCACATGGCGGAAATCGGAAGGACCGGCGGAGAGATGCGAGGTCTCCCTCCTGGAGAGAGAGCAAAAAGGCGTTTGGAAAGAAGCTCAGATTACAAAATGCTTTCACCTGGCCGAGGGCCACACAAGGCTGACTAACAAAGATGTTACATGAGACAAGGGTTCTTGTCTCTTTTTTTTGTATTTGAATTTATATATGAAGTCTGGTTTCACCGTAAATAAAAAAGCGCGTGTTATACGCGCGGGTGAATGACCTGGTTACTCCTATTCTGTTTTAAGCAACTGCTGTAATGCACTTTCTAATTTTCCTCGTCCTAGGGTATAGCCTCGTTTGGCGACATAATCTAGGATAGCCATCAAATCCCCTGGATTGTCCAAGTCGACAACTAAAAGAAAATAGAATGTTGGTTTTTCGTTACTGTCCAATTTATGAACAGTAGGAATGTCCAACCCAATGTCCACATTTATACCAATTGGGTACTTGGGTGTATCCAGGCCACCAGACATGGTATCTGCCAAGGCCCACCAACCCTCATTTTGGTCAACTACCAAGTGGTTACCGAAATTAATACCGCCCACATCCCCAACTTCTTTCAACACGACTCCATGTTGCCACTTGGGCTCTTCTTGCAAATCGAATGCATCAATAATGCATAAAGCCATGAGTTTACTCATGTAACCCTCACCGTTAAGGTTTCTGCTTTCAGGCTACTCTTTTAAGTTCCGCTGTCAAACAAATACAAAATCAAGAGTCCGACGGTCTAGATCGGCATTTGTTAGTTTAACTTTTACTTTGTCACCAAGGGCGTATCTCTTTTTACTTTTTGCGCCGACTATACAATAGTTCTTCTCATCAAGTGTATAAAAGTCATCAGTCATGTCTCGAAGTCGAACCATACCATCTGCCTTTGTATTGACCTCCTCCACATAGACACCCCACTCGGACACTCCAGAAACTGTAGCATTAAAAGTTTCGCCTATATGAGTCATGAGGAATTCAACCTGTTTGTATTTAATCGAGGTGCGCTCTGCATCTGCTGCTGCGATCTCCTTTTCTGAAGCACTTGCCGTGAGCTTGTCGTATCTTGCTTGTTCATCCTTTCCAATTTTCCCCTTGATGAGATGTCTCTCAAGTAGGCGATGCACTAAAAGATCTGGATACCTGCGAATAGGAGAAGTGAAGTGAGTGTAAAACTCAAATCCAAGACCAAAGTGTCCAATGTTTCTCGTCGAGTATACTGCTTTTGACATGGATCTTATAGCAGCAGTCTTCACTAAAGACTCTTCTGGTTTGCCGCTTACTGCAGTAAGAACTGCGTTTAACTCTTCTGCTGTAACTTCACCATCTTCTGCGTGCAGATCGTAACCTAAGGCTTTTAGAAAAATATTGAGATTTGCAATCTTGTCCTTGTCTGGCAGATCGTGAATGCGGTAAACGAAAGGTCCAGCAGAATTATTCTTGCTTGTAACACCGAACATGAACTTAGCAACTTCACGGTTTGCAAGTAGCATGAATTCCTCGATAAGCTTGTGTGTCTCAAGACGCTCTTTCTTGTAAACCTTGATCGGCTTACCAGTATCGTCAAGCACAAACCTAACTTCGTCATTCTCGAACTCGATCGCGCCATTCGCTGCTTTTTCCGCTTGTAACTTCTTGGCAATGTTATTTAGCGTTGTAAGCTCGGAAACGTATTCGCCCTTGCCATAATCTATGATCTGTTGAGCTTCTTCATATGTAAAGCGTCTGTCCGAGTGGATGACAGTCTTACCAAACCATCGGGATGATACCTTACCCTTGTCATCTAACTCAAATACAGCTGAAAATGTCATTCTGTCTACGTCTGGGTTTAAGCTACAGACATCGTTTGAGAGAATCTCTGGAAGCATGGGGATGGTGCGATCAACTAGGTAAATGGATGTGCCACGTTTCTCTGCTTCTTTATCAAGAATTGTTCCTTCTCTTACATAGTGAGACACATCTGCAATGTGAATTCCGATCTCGTATTTACCATCATCAAGATTCTTGAAAGACAATGCATCATCAAAGTCCTTGGCAGTGGCTGGGTCAATGGTAAATGTGAGAGTGCCACGGAAATCTCGACGAGTCTTGAGATCTTCCTCTAAGTTCAATGCACTTTCTTTTACAATTCTTTCGGCATCACGATCAATCTCCTCGGGGAATTCTGATTCGAAACCCTTTTCAAGGACTATGGATTGCATTTCTACGTTGTGAACACCTTTCCTCCCAAGAACCTTGAGCACTTTTCCCTCAGGGCTTTTCTCTGGATCCTGCCAGCTTGTGATCTCTGCATACACCTTGTCGCCATCATGTGCTCCCATGGAGTTTGATGCACGTATAAATATGTCACGATAGAGCCTGCGATCATCGGCCGTTAGATAGAAAACATCTTTGCCGTCTTCTGAAAGAGTACCGACGAACTTGGTCTTCGACCTCGTTATAACATTCGTTACTTTGCCTTGAGGGCGGGGGAATGACCCCTGCTTCAGAATCTCGAGCTCTACCTCATCGCCGTGGAGAGCGGCGTTCATGTTCTCAGGCTGAACTTCGATATCATCTGCCACACCATCTTGACGAAAATAGCCCACACCTCGTGAGCTAACAATAATCTTGCCTATATGGGATTTATTAGTCATTTTCATATCAGTTTACCAATTTTTATTATGTTGTATAGGCATGAAGTTACGAGCCGGCTGTACTTGCTATTTAGCTTGATTGATTTGTTATTTATAAGTAGAATCGTTATAGACTTACTTGGAGTTCACATGTCGGCAGAAAGCGTTTTCGCCTTTGATGAGAAAGCCACGGCTTTGATTAACAGCAGAGCATATAGAAAAGGAATAAGTGAAGAAGAAGTTCTCCGGCACGCGCTCATGCTATACCATAGTCTAGAGGAGTGGCGTTCAGGAACAGATCCATCTTTGCCTATAACCTTTGACTTTGGTGGCAATAACAAAGTCCGATTAGTTGTTCCTTAAACAGCAGTTAGAATTCTTGTAGTAGCGCTCCATAATCCGGAGTTTTTTTATTGCAATTCTTGACCAAGCACTTTTCTTCTGCTACGATGTCCGGATGCTAAAAATTCGGTTACAGAGAGTAGGACGCAAACACGAACCAACGTTTCGTGTAGTTCTCACTGACTCAAAAAATAGTACCAAGAGTGGAAGATTCCTAGAGGTTCTCGGCTCTTATGACCCTCGTAAAACTACTGAGGTTTTCAAGGCTGATAGAATTAAACACTGGATCTCACAAGGTGCTAAGCCCACAGATACGCTCCATAACATTTTCATTGATCAAAAAATCATAGAAGGTAAGAAGGTCAATGTATTACCAAAGAAAACTCCACAGAAGAAAGCAGTAGAGGAACCAACAACTAACAATGCACAACCTGCAACAGAGGAAAAAGAAGCAGAAGAACCAGTAGTTGAGGAAAAGACAGAAGAAGTAGCTAGTGAAGTGGTACCTGAGACAGAGGTTAAAGATGCAACTGATGCGCTCGCGCAAGAAAGCCCTAACGAGACAAGTGAGGAAGTAAAATCCGAAGAGTCAAGAGCAGAGGAAAAACCGCTCGCATAAATTCTCCACAAGCATCTTTCGTTTTTGTTTAGAGCATGTTATTTTTAATACACAGTACTTTATAATTCCGTACTGTCCGATTAGCAGTTAATGAAAGAAATATATGGAATCAGATGTAAAGTTTCTTGAATATGTTGTAAAAGCTCTAGTTGATAATCCTGATGATGTGAAGATTCATCGCACGGTAGATGAAATGGGAGTGCTTGTAACTCTTGATGTAAATCCAGCAGACATGGGCAAGATCATTGGCCGACAAGGCAATACTGCAAAGGCGATCAGAACGCTACTTCGAGTTGTGGGAATGAAGAATAATGCTCGAGTGAATTTGAAAATAAATGAACCTGAAGGTGGACGACCTATGGCAGGGAACTCACCAATGAAAGATTTCGATGAGGCGATTGAGGATTTGAAGGTCTAGTTGATTAGCTTTTTAGCTGGGTTAGCTAATTAGCTAGTTAGGTTTTAGGAAAATGTGAGGCAAAAAAAGATCACCCTATTGGGTGATCCTGGCTTCTTGAATTGCTTTCTTAATTTCGTGTGTCGCGGCGGCGATAGCCCCCACGATTGCAAATGTTGCAGAGCCAATTGCAACTATCATTGCATTACTCCACTCACCCCTGATGAAACAAATACCAATCGCCCATCCCATTAATGCAGGAAACCAACCAGACATTCCTTTATCCTCATTTGACGGTGGTCTTGCTGTTTTCGATTGCCTGACGAATGGCGAGAGCGGCTCCGATAATTGCAAAAACAATGGCGGCCGTAGCCAGGGCTAGTTCCACTTGCAAAATACTTCCATTGAGTGCAATTGCATTTAACTCGTTATCTGAGCTCACCAGTTTGTCGGCGGCGGTTCCGCTCAGAAGTGACAGGGCAAGAATTGTACTAGTGAACACTAGTGCGTAAAAAATGAAAACCAAGCCTTTCATTTTCATTGCTTCTCCTGGAAGGGTCTTTGCTTAATATATCATATTATGGTAATATGTCAACATCATGAATTTTCATATTATTTCTCTATTTCCAGGAACATTCAAGTCATACCTTGGAGAGTCGATTCTCAAAAGAGCTATCGAGGACAAAAAAATTAAGGTTAGATTTTATAACCCCCGTGACTTCGCCACTGTAGCAAAGCAAAGCTTGCTACGGGGCAAGCCCTCGCTTACACGGAGTGTGCGCATTGACAAGAAGCCGTATGGGGGAGGGCCGGGAATGGTGGTGCAGGCGCTACCTGTCATTAAAGCTGTAGAAACAGCTTTAAAAGTAAAAAGCAAAAATAAAAAAGGAAAATTAATTATTTGGCTCTCGCCGGGGGGGAAGCAATTTACAAATGAATATGCGAGAAAGGCTGTAAAGAAGTACACAGATATTATTATTGTATGTGGCAGGTACGAGGGAATTGATGCAAGAGTAAAAAAAGTTTATAAGGTTGATGAAATAACTGTTGGACCATTTGTGCTTACTGGAGGGGAACTGCCTGCAATGGTAATGATTGATGTTATGGCAAGACAGATAGAAGGAGTGCTTGGAACGTTTGATTCTCTTGAAGAAAGACGGATAAGTACAAGCGAAGTCTATACTCGGCCAGAGGTTATTAAATACAAAGGCAAAAATTATAAAGTGCCGAAGGTGCTCTTATCGGGGCATGCAAGAAAGATTGAGGAATGGAAAAAGAATAGTAAAAAGTAAAAATTAAATAGAAAAAAGTAGACAGGAGGAATGGGGAATAATGAAGGGGAGGAGAATACAAAAGGAAAAGAAAAGCCGCACCGGGTGGTGCGGGGTTATGTAGACGCTAATCCCAATGGGTGATTGTCCTGGGGTTTACACGGCGACCTGCATACTTCATTTCCAGATGCGCGATGAGTGCGGCGATGAGTCCTGAGATTACCCCACCTGTGCGTCCGGCGCTTGTCATCCCAACCCCGTATCCAACATAGAGGCCGGCTGCGATGCAGGCCAACAATCGAGCGAGTCTTGCTTTGACGGTGTACATGAGGTTCTCCTTTGGTTTAGGTAGATTTGCTGTTCTGTGTATATTATAGCATAGTTCGTAGCAATTCGTCAAGCTATTATTTAAAGCTAGAAACAAGGGTATAAGAAGTCCAACTTCGGACTCCAAAGAAGTTGGACTTCAAATCGCGGCTTAATTAAGAAGCTCAGCTTCGGGTTCACAGAAGCCGAGCTTCTATTATCAAAAAGAATGCTATCCCCAGGGAGGGGAAATGGGTGTTGACAGTAAGTTTCAGGCGAGTATAATAACCCTCACTTCGGCAAGATTGAGTTGCGGCAAAAACGAAGGCGATAATTGTGCTTAAATTCGTTTCAAGTCTTGCGTTCTAATTTTTCATAAAGGCATATTATTAATCGGCGCCCATTTAGAATTGGGTGTATTTATTCTTTGTTCCAAATATGAAAACTCTATCTACGGGCAAAAGAGAGAAGAAGTATTTCAGTAAGTTTAAGAAGCCGCTAACAGAGATTCCTGATCTTGTGGTATCGCAAGTAGAGTCATTTGAATGGCTCGTAAAGACGGGACTCAAAGAGATATTCCAAGAGTTTTCGTCAATAAAGGATTTCTCAGAAAAGAAGTTTACACTCGACTTCGTTAACTTCGAGTTGGCACTTCCAAAACATGACGAGTATTATGCTAAGGAAAACAAACTTTCGTACGAGGCGCCGCTCAAGGTACGGGTACGATTGAAAAATCACATAATGAAGACAGAAAAGGAGCAGGAAATCTTCATGGCTGATTTCCCACTCATGACTACGCACGGAACATTCATCATATCTGGTATTGAGCGTGTGGTAGTGCCACAGCTTGCAAGATCGTTTGGAGTCTTCTTCACAGATCAGCAGATTCGTGGACGACAAGTGTTTGGTGCAAAAGTGATCCCATCGAGAGGTGCTTGGATTGAAATTGAAACTGATCTTGAGGGAATCATGTATGTTCGTATTGATAAAAAAAGAAAGTTCCCCGTGTCAGTCCTCTTGCGTGCACTTGGTGCAAAGACAGATGAGGATATGTATAAACTGTTTGAGAAGAACGCGTTTGCAAAAACTCACCTCGAGAAAACTCTTGCAAAAGATCATGCGAAAACTGAAGGGGCAGCATTTATAGAAATACACAAGCGTTTGCGTGATGGGGACCTCGCTACTGAAGAGAACGCAAAGGAATTCTTCGGCTCAATATTTGGAACTGAAAGATATGATCTATCTAAAGTAGGGCGATTTAGATTTAATAATCGATTCGGCAAGTCAATGAGTGATAAGGAAATGGATCGCCGTACGATAACACTTGATGACATGGTAACTATTGTGGAGCATGTAATAAATCTCAACAATACTCCCGGATCTCTACCAGATGACATTGACCACTTGGGAAGTAGAAGAGTGCGATACGTGGGTGAAATGTTCCAATCAAAGATAAGAGTTGGAATGTCTCAAATAAAGAGAAATATTCAGAACCGAATGTCTACTGTAGACACGGATGTAACTTTGCCAGTGCAATTCATATCACCAAAACCATTACAGGCAAGAATTAAGGAATTTTTCACAACAAACCAGCTGTCTCAGTTCATGCAACAGGAAAATGCTCTCTCTGAGATCGAGCATCTTCGTACGCTTTCTGCACTTGGTCCTGGAGGACTGTCACGAGCACGTGCAGGATTTGAAGTGCGTGACGTGCATCCATCTCACTACGGAAGACTTTGTCCGATTCAGACACCAGAAGGCCCAAACATCGGTCTTATTTTGCGTCTTGCAACTTACGCTCGTATCAATGATTTCGGAATGATCGAAACTCCATATGCCAAGGTAAAAAATGGAAAATTAACTGGCGAAATAGAATATTTAAATGCGCTTGAAGAAGAGAAGTGGAATATTGCACACGCGGCAACTCCATATAATGAGGACGGAAGTATAACTGTAGCTCTTGCGGAAGTGCGAAGTCACGGAGAACCAATATCTGTACCCAAAGGAAAGGTGGATTATATGGACGTTGCAACGAACCAAGCATTTTCTATTGTGACATCCATGATTCCATTCTTAAACCACGATGATGCCAACAGAGCACTGATGGGATCAAACATGCAAAAGCAAGCAACCCCATGCATTATTCCCGAAGCTCCACTTGTGGCTACTGGTATTGAAGGAGTAGCTGTCAGAGATACTGGACGCCTAATAGTTGCCGAGGAAGCTGGAACGATCACACACCTAGATGGAAAGAAAATTGTTGTAAAGAATGAAAAGGGCAAGGAAAAGGAATATAGATTAATTAATTTCTCTCGAACGAACGGATTCACTGTATTTCATCAGAGACCAAGTGTAACTATCGATGACAAAGTGAAAAAGGGCCAGATTCTTGCAGATACTTCTACTTCTGAACATGGAGAAATGGCACTCGGACAAAATATTCGTGTGGCTTTCATGTCATGGTCTGGTGCAAACTACGAAGACGCGATCATTGTATCTGAGAGACTTGTAAAAGAAAGCAAGTTTACATCTATCCACATGGAGGAGTTCGTTGTGAACGTTCGTGATACAAAACTTGGACCGGAGGTTACAACTTGTGATATCCCTAATGTTGGCGAAACTAAACTCAGAAATCTTGCGGAAGACGGTATTATCCGCGTAGGAGCAGAGGTAAGATCAGGAGATATATTGGTGGGCAAAATTACACCAAAAGGTGAGACACAGCTTACACCTGAGGAAAGACTTCTTCGATCGCTATTTGGTGAGAAAGCTCGTGACGTGAAAGATACTTCTAAGAGAATGGAGGGTGGAAAGCGTGGAAGAATTGTTTCTGTCCAAGTATTTTCTCGAGAAAAGGGAGACAAACTAGAAAGTGGAATTATAAAAAGAATTCATATAGAAGTTGCTCAGCTTCGAACAGTATCTGTCGGAGACAAGCTCGCCGGCCGCCATGGAAATAAAGGTGTTATATCCAGAATTCTTCCAGAAGAGGACATGCCTTATACAGCTGACGGTACTCCAATAGACATTATTCTTACACCACTTGGTGTTCCAAGTCGTATGAACCTTGGACAGATTCTTGAGATGCACCTCGGACTTGCTGCACACACACTTAATTACCAAGCAATCGTACCTCCGTTTATGGGAGCGACTGACACTGAGATCAAAGAAGAGCTTGTGAAAGCAGGTTTCCCATCTGACGGCAAAGTGGCACTCTTCGACGGACGCACAGGAGAATCATTCGACCAAAAGATTGCTATTGGATATATGTACATATTGAAACTTCACCACATGGTAGAAGACAAGATCCATATGCGTTCTATTGGTCCATACTCTCTTATTACCCAGCAGCCACTCGGAGGAAAGGCACAAGGAGGAGGACAGCGTTTCGGAGAAATGGAAGTCTGGGCACTGCTTGGTCATGGCGTGGCACACACACTTCGCGAAATGCTTACTATTAAATCAGATGACATACTTGGAAGATCTGCGGCGTTTGACGCAATTGTGAAGGGAGAAAAAATAACAGAACTAAACGCACCAGCATCATTCGGAGTGCTTCTAAACAATCTACGGGGGCTAGCGCTTGATGTGGAACTTCAGGAAAACAAGGTTGAAGAGGATCAAAAAGAAGAAGCTTAAAAATTAATAATACTTCTATGAACACAAAGAACCCAAGTCAAAATTTCGACAAAATTCTTCTTCGCATGGCCTCTCCTGAGAAAATTAAGGAATGGTCATTTGGTGAGGTAACAAAGCCAGAGACTATTAACTACAGAACACAGAGAAGTGAGAGAAATGGTTTGTTTGATGAAAAGATATTTGGCCCAGATCGAGATTATGAGTGTTACTGTGGAAAATATCGCGGTATTCGCTACAAGGGAATTGTCTGTGAGAAATGTGGTGTTGAAATAACACGCTCTATTGTTCGACGTGAAAGAATGGGCCATATTGAACTTGCGACACCTGTTTCACATATATGGTACTTGAAGAGTATGCCATCAAGACTTTCTCTTATTATGGGAATAACCGCGACTGAACTTGAGAAGGTGATCTATTTCGCAGGGTACATTGTGACCAAAGTATCTGAAAATGAGAAGCAAAGACTCTTGAAGGATCTAGATTCTGAATATAAGTCTAAAGTAAAAGTTCTAAAGGATGAGAAGTCGAAGGAGGCACTCAAGGAAATGCTTCTGAACACAAAGAAGGAGATTGAAGGAATTATAGAAGGAAAGGTACTTGATGAGGTGGAATATCACAACCACTCAATGAAGTACTCAACTTTGTTTGAGGCGGGGATTGGTGCTGAAGCAATTTACAATATTTTGAAAGGACTTGATCTTCAGAAACTACTTGTAAAGCTTGAAGAAAGTGCAGAGAAAGCAAGTGCAGTTGAAGCTCCAAAAGTAAACAAGAGACTCGGGCTTGTGAGACAGCTTATTGCTGGAGGATCAAGACCTGAGTGGATGTTTCTATCACGAATTCCTGTGATACCACCAGCACTTCGACCGATGGTGCCGCTTGATGGTGGAAGATATGCGACATCTGATGTGAATGACTTATATCGTCGAGTGATAAACAGAAATAACCGTTTGAAGAAATTGAAAGAGATTCATGCACCAGACGTTATCTTGCGAAACGAAAAAAGAATTCTACAAGAGGCAGTGGACGCGCTGATCGATAACTCGATTCGACATGGTAATGCGATTTCTGCTGGTGTAAATCAGGCACAGCGCAGACCACTTAAGTCACTCGCAGACAATCTAAAAGGAAAAAGAGGACTGTTTAGACAAAACCTTCTTGGAAAGCGTGTGGACTACTCTGGACGATCGGTTATTG
The DNA here is from genome assembly GCA_020059045.1 of Minisyncoccota bacterium. Taxonomy (GTDB): domain Bacteria; phylum Patescibacteriota; class Minisyncoccia; order Phycocordibacterales; family Zambryskibacteraceae; genus JAGVCW01. The sequence continues at coordinate 72,361 of JAGVCW010000029.1, forward strand.
TGGTTGGCCCTGAACTTAAGATGCATGAGTGTGGTCTACCAAAACATATGGTTCTTGAATTATTTAAACCTTTTGTAATTTCCGGGCTTCTCAGAAAGGAACTTGCATATAACATTCGTGGAGCGTCCCGACTTATTGAAGATAGTATCCCAGAGGTTTGGGCGATACTTGAAGAAGTGATCGCAGATAAATATGTGCTTCTAAACCGTGCGCCAACTCTGCACCGCCTAGGAATACAGGCTTTCAAACCTGTGCTTATTGAAGGTGATGCCATTCGAGTGCATCCACTAGTGTGTACCGCGTTCAACGCTGACTTCGACGGTGACCAAATGGCAGTGCACGTCCCACTTTCTGATGAGGCGCAAATGGAAGCACGAGTGATAATGGCATCTGATAAAAATATTTTAAAGCCAGGAAATGGTGAACCCACAGTTGTTGCTAAAATGCTTGACATAGTGCTCGGCTGTTATTGGATGACCAAAACTGTTATTGGTGAAAAAGGTGAGGGCCAAATATTTGCAACCCCAAATAGAGCAATAACAGCATATGACTTCGGAGAAGTGGGATTCCGAGCGGCTATCAAAGTGCTCGGAACAGACAATTCAAAATATGTAGGTTATGACAACCAGCTTTTCGAAACAACAATCGGAAGACTCCTCTTCAACAGTGTTCTTCCTTCGGACTACCCGTTTGTAAACCAGGAAGTAGACAGAAAGAAGATGGCGGCGATTGTCGATGATCTTATTGAGAAATACGGCGTGGATAATGTTCCTCCGATTCTCGACAAAATAAAAGAATTCGGTTTCAAATATACAACACACTCAGGTATCACGTGGGGTATTGATGACGTTAAGATCCCAGAAGGAAAAGCAGAAGTAATCAATAGGGCAAAGGTAAAGGCGGATGAAGTGTACGACCAATTTAACGCTGGGCTTCTTTCAGAAGAGGAGAGATTAAGAAAACATACCTCAATCTGGCACGAAGCTAAGGGTGAAGTGGAAAAACTTGTTCCGCAGTCTCTTGATAAAAATGGTCCTGTGTACGATATGCTTCACTCAGGTGCGAGAGGCTCAGTATCGCAGCTTACACAAATGGCGGGTATGAAAGGTCTTATTACAAATACTGCCGGTGAGACTATTGAGTTTCCTATTCTTTCTTGTTCTAAGGAAGGTCTTTCTCCTCTCGAATACTTCATCACTACCCACGGCTCACGTAAGGGTCTAACAGATACCGCTCTTAACACTGCAAAAGCAGGATATCTCACACGAAAACTATTCGATGTTGGTCAAGATGTGACTGTTAACGAAGAGGATTGTGGAACAAAGGAATTTATAAAAATCAGAGCAGTAAACGCTGCGGGTCTTGACTCATCTCTTGCAAAAGGAGTTCGTGGAAGATTCCTTGCTGAGGATATTGTAGACAAAAGTGGCACAGTACTATTTAAGAAGGGTCACTATGTGTCGAAGCGAGAGTCTCAAGCAATAGAGGCAGAGGGTATTGCAGAAGTTTCTGTGCGATCACCGCTTGTATGTAAGACACCTCATGGTGTATGTGTGAAGTGTTATGGAGCTGACTTAGGTAAACACAAGATTACTGACATTGGGGAAGCGGTGGGAACAATTGCAGCACAAGCAATCGGTGAACCTGGAACACAACTTACAATGAGAACATTCCATGCTGGAGGTACTGCATCAGTCGGTGGTGACATCACACAAGGTCTTCCACGTGTGGAAGAAGTGTTTGAAAACAGAACCCCGAAAAATCCTGCAGTTGTATCACATGTAGACGGAACAGTAACAGCTGTTGAGAAAAATGGTGTTGATAGAGTGATTGTAATCTTGCCAGATGAGAGCTCAAAGACTAAGGATAAAATTGAGTATCCAGTAAATGCGGCAAGAATGGTACTTGTAAAACAAGGAGATAAGGTAAAAAAGGGTGAGCTACTGACTGATGGATCGGCTGATATTGATGAACTCTTCAAGTATGGAGGTCGCGAAGTCGCTCAGAATTACATTATTACTGAAATATCAAAGCCTTATGAGCTGCAAGGTGAGACCGTGTCTAGAAAGCACATTGAGATCATTGTGAAACAAATGTTTTCCCGACGAAAGGTCAAAGATGCTGGCGGGACGAATCTTACTCGTGGAGAAGTGGCTGACGAGGTGTATCTTGCAGAAGTAAACGCTATAGCAAATGCACGTGGCCTAGGAGATGCAAAAACAGAGTCGGTACTCATGGGTATAACAGAAGTGTCACTCTCAAGAAAGAGCTTCCTTTCTGCGGCATCGTTCCAGCACACAACTCGTGTTCTCATAGCTGGGGCAATACGTGGCACTGAGGACAAGCTTGTGGGTCTCAAAGAAAATGTGATTATTGGAAGACTTATTCCTGCCGGTACTGGATTCCCTGGAAGTCCAAAGAACTTGATGATTGAAAGGATGAATGATCCAAAATAATCCGGTCCTGACATTGTTTATCTCTAAAATGATGTCGACATCAGTAGAAAAAATAAAAGAAAAACTCGATGTGGTAGATGTAATAGGGTCGTATCTCAAACTTGAGAAAGCCGGCTCTAGCTTGAAAGCAAAGTGTCCGTTCCACAACGAGAAAACACCATCATTCTTTGTTTCACCGACAAGGGGAACATACTATTGCTTTGGGTGTGGGGCAAAAGGAGATATATTCACTTTCGTACAAGAGCTTGAGGGACTTGATTTCGTCGGGGCTCTCAAAATGCTTGCAGAAAAAGCTGGGGTGGAGCTTGAAAAAGTAAATCCCAAAGAAAGAAGTGAAAAGGATCGCTTGCTTGAGGTGCTCGAGCTTTCGACAAGATTCTTCGAAAAGAATTTGGCAGAACATGATGCGGCTTCTAGGTATCTCCTAGGCAGAGGGCTAACACTTGAGACTATAAAAAGCTGGAGGATTGGCTTTGCACTTCCAGAATGGAGGGAACTGCACAACTACCTGAAGAATCTGAAGGTAACAGACCAAGAGATGGAAAAAGCGGGTTTGATAAAGCAGAGTGATAAAACAAAAGGGGAGTACTATGATGTTTTCCGGGGTAGAATAATTTTCCCAATCTTTGATTCTGCGGGTCGTATCATTGCCTACAGTGGACGAATCCTCGTTGAAACAAATGAGGCTCCAAAATACTTGAATAGTCCGGAAACGACACTTTTCAGCAAATCAGAAACACTCTATGGGCTTGATAGAGCAAAAGTTCCAATACGAAAAAAAGATTATTCAATCCTTGTCGAAGGTCAGGTGGACTTACTAATGTGTCATCAACACGGATTCGACATGGCTGTGGCGACATCTGGAACTGCGTTTACCGATGCACACCTTCTTAAACTTAAAAGACTTTCAAACAGACTGCTTGCTGTGTTTGATTCTGATAAAGCTGGATTTGTGGCGGCGACAAAGAGTGCAACACTTGCACTTCGTCTGGGTATGGAGGTGAAGCTTGCGGCTCTGCCTAAGGGAAGTGACCCAGCGGATATGATATATAAAGATATAAACGGATGGAAGGAGTCTCTAAAAAACTCAAAACACTTAATTGATTTCTATCTTGATGATTTGATGTCTATGAATCTGCCGGCACGAAAAATGGGTAAGGAAGTGGAGAAAAAAATACTTCCATATATTGCAATGCTTGGAAGCTCTATTGAGCAATCACACTTTGTCTCACAAGTAGCAAAGAGAACTGGAATCAGAGAAGAAGCTATATGGAAGGATCTAAGAAACGTGCCACGAGGAGCGATAGTAAGCGAGGCAGTAGAGGAAAGAAAAATGGTTGAAAAGGAAGTGATGAAAAGGAGGAATTATATAGAGAAAAGACTTTTTGGAATTATCTTTTGGCAGGAAAAGGAAAAAACCCAGATCACAAAGCCAGGTGATATAAGAAAATCACTCTTGGATCTATGCGGTAAGGAATATTTCGAAAAAACTCTTGCGGAGTATGAGGGGCAGAAGGATGAACTAATTTTTGAAGTGGAATCGTATTATGAAGGCGCCGATGAAATGGCGCTTGAAATTCCCGAAATGCTTGGGAATCTAGAAGAAGATATATTGCGGGAGAAGTTTGTAAACCAGATGGCCGCACTTGAGCAGGCCGAACGCAATAAGGATAGCAGTGAGTCGAGACGCCTTTTAGAAGAATGCCAGGAGATTACTAAGCGTCTTGCAGAGCTTTCAAAATTAAAAATTAGGAGTTAACCTTTAATAACATATATATGCCAAAAAAGAAACTAAAAAAAATTAATAAGAAAGCAAAAAAAGCGCCAAAACGCGCAAAAAAGGTTAATAAAAAGAAAGCTAAAAAAATCTTTAAAACAAAGAAGAGCAAGAAGCCTATAATATTTGATTCTGCTAAAAAGGAATCTGTGAAGCTCACTAAAAAAGCTCAAGCGGTGGAAGAGAAGGTGGGGCAACTTATGGCCAAGGGCAAGGATAAGGGATTTGTGACATACGATGAGATTCTTAGACAATTCCCAACTGTTGAAGATGACATCCTCTTTCTTGAGGACTTGTACCTACGGCTAAATACTGCGGGCGTGGATATTCTCGAGGGAGGAGGGTTGCTCGATGTACCACAAGAAGTGGATGAAACGGGTAAGAAATACGAATATGGAAAAGGAGATGCTTCATATGACTCCATACAGATGTATCTGAAAGAAATTGGCCAGTACCCACTCATTACTGGAGCAATGGAAAAGGATTTGGCAAAGAGAATTGAGGCGGGGGACGAGGAGGCAAAGAACTTGCTTGCTCGCGCTAACCTGCGACTTGTAGTATCTATTGCAAAAAAATATGTTGGCAGAAGCCCGGATTTGACACTGCTTGACCTCATACAAGAAGGTAACCTGGGGCTATTCAAAGCCGTAGATAAGTTCGACTGGACAAAGGGATATAAATTCTCGACTTATGCTACTTGGTGGATCAGACAAGCTATTACTCGAGCACTTGCGGATCAGTCACGAACAATACGTGTTCCCGTCCACATGGTGGAGACTATTGCAAAGTACAAGCAGGTGGTGAGACGCCTTACGCAAGACTTGGGACGAGATCCACTGGCAGAAGAGATTGCAACTGAAATGAACCTTGATGTAGATAAAATTTATAATATTGAAAAGATTGATCAGTCCACAGTGTCACTTGAAGCACCCGTGGGGGCAGATGAGGCGGATGACGGAAAGAGTAAACTTGGTGACTTTCTTGCAGACGACAAAATACTTTCACCAGACCAGGAAACTTCTAGAAGAATCATAGCTGATCAAGTGAAAGAGATTTTAAATGATTTGCCTCCTAAGGAAAGAAAGATTCTTGAAATGAGACATGGGCTTACGGACGGCTTCACCCATACACTCGAAGAAGTGGGCAAGGTATTCGGAGTTACTCGAGAGCGTATCAGACAGATTGAGGCAAAGGCACATGAAAAGATTCGTCAGCATGAAAGAATAAATAGGTTGAGGAATTACTAAGTAGTAATTAGTAAAAAGTAGATAGTAGAGAGAGGAAAGAATTAAGAATAGCGATTCTGCGCAAATTATAATAAAAAAACTCTGCGGTTAGGCAGAGCGGCTAATTTCGTGTAAGTAGTAGCTTTAGAGTTTTCCTATAGAATATGAGGATAAGTGTCGCAAAAGCGGCGGCACCCGAAATAGTTACAAGAAATAGAAAAATAGGACGTATTTGGGGGAGGCGTGGCGACTGCATTAAGACAAAGAAGATAGCAGTGCGGCCAAGATGCCCGATGAAGATATGTACAAGTGAATTGAATTCTAAGGGCTTGGTACTAGAGCTTGCTTGCCGCGCATTACTACCATAGTGTTTCAACCTGTTTGCTAATTGCATTGTTAACCACGTAAAGAATACTATGGATATGCTTGCAATTAATACAACGGTAATATCATGTAATGACTTCTCAATAGAGAATCCAGTCTCCTTGAGAATGAATACCGCACTAACTAGAGAATACGCAACCCCGATTGCAATAGAAATTTTCAACCCCTTTTTCATTTCAGCAAGGCCGGTATTCGATTTAAACATATGCCCTCGAAGTGAAGGTTTCAGTTCTAGTCCAATTCTAGCCTGAATAGATATTAATGAATAGTAGTGATATAAGCTGAAGTTTGTGTAATATCTCCCGGGGTAAATAGTATGACGGTGGGTATTGTAATAAGAAGTACAAGACAGGTTTTCTTGAACACTTTTTTCCAAACGCTATAAAAACTTTTATGCGATGGCATGTATGCCTCCAAGGTGTTAAAGGACAGTGTTCTTCATAAAGTATACTCTCATCTTGCAAAAGTCAAAGATACTGTAAGTTTGTGAATTTAAAAAATTTATAAAAAAACACCACCGTCGTTGTGACCAGTGGTTATAACTTCTGAAAACCTTGGGGTTACTGTGGTATGTTTTGTAGCATCTTTACCAGGAATGTATTGTTCCTAGTACCAAACCCACGAGAGACAACGCTAGAAAGGCGAGCGGTCGTACGGGTTGTACCAACGTAGCACCGACTGAATACCCAATGATGTAGGAAGCAAGCCCGGCATACATTCCCACGCTAGAAGGAAATGTGTAACTCCAAATGATTCCCGGTACCAGCCCGATAACAAGCGGCAAAACAATGTCGTGAGTCACTCGAATTTTCCGTGTAGTCATTGGATCCTCGTGGTTGGATGTCGGTTGCTCTGTGTATAATATATCATAGCAAATTATATAAGTCAAATAAAAATTTAAACAAAAAAACACCACCGTCGTTGTGACCGGTGGTTGTGTGGATATCGAGTGCATTTCACTTCATCCGACTGATGTTGCTTTCAAGGTTACTCCGAGAATCCAGCCCAAGATTGTTCCAACTGCAAGCATGAGGTAGAACAGGACGAGGGCGAGATTTACCGTCAGCTCCTTGATGACAATAATTGTGAGCATGATGAGAGGCACAAGGTAGACGAACATTATTGGGTCTTTCCAGGTAACGAAACTGAGCCCACCCCACAGTATCCCAAGTAAGAGGGGAATCATGATGTTCTGAGTCCCAGCATGAAGTCTTTCGTCGTCAAGCATGGCAGTCCTCGGTGTGTGTAAGGGTATACAGTATAGATCTACAAATATTATAGCAGAGTCAAATACATAAGTCAAATAAAAATTTATATAAAAAAACACCACCGTCGTTGTGACCGGTGGTGGAAATGTATCTGCGCCCCTCAGCTTATCCAACTGGTATGCCTTTGAGGGCAACTCCGAGAACCATCCCCCCAAACGACCCCAGGGCAAGCATGAGAAGGAACAGTTTGATTCGTGTCCTCCTGTTGAGGACAGGAAGGACCATTGCCATGAGGGTGAATGCAACTCCAGCGAAGAACCTCAGTGGGCTGTCCAGTGTCAGAACGAAGATCACCCCCGATACAATACCTCCTGCGAGAGGAACGGTGATGTTCTGCGTCATTGAAAGGAGTTTCTCGTTGCTCATGGTAGCCTCGGTGTATGTGGTTGTGTGTTCTGTGTATAGTATAGCATACCATACTCATAAAGTCAATATCTAAATAGTGCCTAAAAATATGGTTATTTTGACTTAAATTGTAAGACATAGGATTTATGACTTATGCTAAAATTTGACTATGGCAAGAAAGAAATTTCCAATAGAACACTGGAGCTATTCTTCGTTAGTAACTTATCTTAGAAATCCACTGGCCTGGTATAAGCGATATGTGGAAGGTGTGTACGATATACCAGGCACATCATCATCAGTTCTGGGGCGCGCTGGTCACAAGGCACTCGAACATTTTTACAGTGGTGCGCCGCTCGAAGTTGCCATTCAACTTGGCTTGGAATATTTGCAGTCTGTGCCAGATTACGAAATAAACTTGGGTCAGTTTGCGACCGTTAAGGCTAAGAAAGTTAGAAGAAAGATGATGGAGGCAGAGTATAAGCAGGCAATCAACTTTTATCTTGAAAGGCCGCCTAGACACAAGGTCTTGGGTGTGGAAGTAAAGAAAACTACACGAATTCCTGGAATAGATATTCCAATAAAAGCCATATCAGATCTAGTGGTGGTTTCAAGTATAGATAAAAATGCTGTAGATATTGTCGACCACAAGTTTGTAGCGTCTTTTAGCGGAGAGGAGATCAACAACCCACTTTTTGTAATACAGGCACTCTTCAATTACTACACGGTGCTTTCTGAATTCAATAGGCCAGTAAAACGGTTTATAGTTTATGAATGCAAGAAAACGAAAAACAAAAACGGCAAACCCCAGCTAAGAAAGAATGTAATTGACTTTATGAAACACAAAGACGAATTTGAACTTTTTTACCGTCTCTTGCGCGATGCTACTAAGGATATTCGAACACGCAAGGTATTTCTACCGAACCCCTCAGACATTTTTGAGGGCAAGGACTCACTAGATATTTATCGTTGGAATCTCGTGGATAGGGCTTAATTTGCAAGAGCCGCGTCTATTATAGATTTCAAAGTATCAAACGGCTGGTCACCCTCTAGAGTCACTTGCTCGCCACTTCTTGTCACTATGATCGATGATGGCGTGCCCTTGGATCCTGCTCTTATTGCGTCTTGTATACTTTCAAGCACTTTGTTTGCATGTCGGCCACTCTCGAAGCACTCTGTGAAATCATCTAGGTCTACGCCAACGGAAACTGCAAGAAGAGGGAGCTCCGCAGGGTCTAAACTGTCGTTTGAATTGGTCTTTTCAAATATTGCGTCAAGATACTCCCAGAATTTGTCGTTACCACCAAGCTCGGCAACACACTCTGTAGCTTCTGCTTCCTTGCGAGCTCTAGCGTGAAGCTGATCAATGGGGAACTGTCTGTATACCCAAGCGACGTTGCCATCTTTGCCATAACTTTCCATTATTCTGTGCATTGTCTTGTGGAAGGATTTGCAAAATGGGCATTCGGTATCTGAGTACTCAACTACAAATACCTCAGCATTTGGGTTGCCAAGTATGTGGTCCTCGGATGTCACAGGTTTCATCTTGCTATCGGATATGCCAGAAATTCCACTGTTTTGGGTTAGAGGCTTTGGAGGGTTCGTGCTTGAGAAATAAATTCCGGCACCTATGAGTAGACCTGAGATGATAATAGAAAAGGGAATGAGGAAAGGGCTTGGGCGTTCAAATGGTGGGTCTGGTTCACGATCCATAGTATTAGAGTTAAAAATATTGTAATGTTTTAAGCACCTTATGCAATCTTCTATTTGTTAAGCAATGGTAGAATTATAACAACTAAAGTATTTATAACAACCAGTACAATGAATTTCTTAGAAGCTATTATACTCGGGCTTATCCAAGGTCTTACAGAATTCATACCAGTATCCTCGTCCGGCCACTTACTCTTAGTCCACGAGATACTGGGTAAGGGGTCACTTGACCTTGCAGTGGATGCTGTACTACAGCTCGCAACTGTACTTGCGGTTCTAATTTTTTTCCGCAATGAGATTGCAAGCCTTTCGAAATCTTTCGTTAAACTTATAACTAGGAAAGAGGTTGAGGCTACTGAAAAGACACTACTTTATGCAATGATACTTGGGACTCTGCCTGCAATACTACTCGGAATTATTTTGGAGGGCCAAATGGAAACACTCTTTCGGAACTCACACCTAGTGGCTTATGCACTTCTTGCGGGGAGTGCACTTATGTATCTTGCAGAAAAGATTGCTAAGCAAAATGGAAGTCTTACGGCAAGTAAAGGTTTGCTTATTGGGGTATTCCAAGCACTCGCACTTGTACCAGGTGTATCACGGTCTGGTGTTGTGATTTCAGGAGGACTGCTCGCAGGACTAAGTAGAGAGGCGGCAACTCGGTTTGGTTTTCTGCTATCGTTTCCAATCATTGCCATTTCTGGAATAAAGAAACTTATGGATCTATATGTCGGCGGAGAGATTATTACGCTAGGCATGCCGCTTGTAGTATCTTTTTTAATCTCGTTTGTGGTAGGTCTCTGGGCAATAGGATTTCTAATCAAATATTTGAAAAACAATAGCCTGAACATATTTATCCTTTACAGGATTCTGCTTGCAGTTGGAATCTTCTTTTTTATTTAAAAAACTAGCCATATTGGCTAGTGATACTTGGGCTCAAGTGCTAAGGACGGCAGTCACCTACGAGGTCCACATCATCTCCTTGCCTTTCAACTTTCTTAATTCCAGGACAGGGAGGAGAGGGGAGATTATAAACCGCAATAAGTCTAAGCGCGTTGTTGTGTATGCCTAAAACGTAATAGCTATCTGACCCAGTCATCATGGGTTTCGCGTAGAATATTTCTAAGATGTCGTCTTGTTTCAGAATGCCCTGATCAACCGCACGTCCAATTGCTTCGTTCCTACCTTCTATGTGGCCGTATATTCCAGAACAGAGACCAGTAAACATCAAAATAAACACTACCATAAGGATCCGAACGCCAGCGATTTGATCTTTTGCTCCCAAATAAAGACCAATTGAAAGTAGAAATACTAGCACTATGGCAAGCGACATGGCCGTGTCCCCCTTATGATGAGTGAACAACTTTCAGTATAATATCATATAAATTAGGTCTGTGCAATAGAATAAATAAAAAACCGGCTGGTCTGCCGGAAAGTGTACTGTTATGTTTTACATGGACCTACGAGACGGACTATGCCTTTATCTTTTTCTACCGTTTTAATCCCAGGACATGGTTCTTCAAATGAGCCTGGTAAGTACAAGAGAAGTATTTTGTTCTTGTGGTAGCCAACAATATAGTATCCAGTAAAGTTTGGACCACTGGTAAAACTTTGCAGGAGTTCAAACTGGTCACCGTTCCCTAGAATATCTACGGAGCCTACATAGCCAGCCTTCCTGAGACCGTCATTGAAGGCAAAGTGGAGTGATAGATATATCCCAATAAACATAACAACCATCGCAACCACAAGCCTGAGAGCTAATTTATCTGCGACTTGTACAGCAACATGACATGTAAGTAAGAAACCCAGCATCACGATCGCAACGGCAATCCACGCTAAGTACATGTGAACTCCATGAAAAGGAAGAACTGCTAAATGCAAAATATCACAAAATTTGAGAAGACGCAAGTACTAAAATTCGGTACTTATCCCCTCATTGCAAGGAACCAAAGATTTCGTGCTATATTTAAAAAGATGAAAGAAACTTACAGGATGTGGCAGATTGTCCGCCATTTTAAGAAGATAGAGCTTCTGATAGTAGGGTGGGATGAGATAAAGATTCAAAGAGAACCAAATGATAAGCTGGAATTACCTGACTATGTCCAGAAACTCACAAATGTTTTAATGCAAACTAGAGATCCTCGAACTCATCGGTCTAGCTTAGCCCAACACTTTGGTATTGATAGATACACTAAGAAGTATCCCATGACTAAGGAATTTATGAAGAAATTTGGTGCAATGGAACAGAAGGAAAAGGATAAATATAATAATTTAACAAGGAAATTTATTGAGGATGCACAGTTGAGGATAGGGAGTTGTATAGACGCTGGGTATATCAAGGAAGACAGCGAAGATTCTAGAGATATTTATCTTCCTCTAAAGGGAAAAAAATTTGCCACTGTTTCTGGTCTTATAAATGCGTGGGGTGATGACATTAGTAGTATTCTAGGTTCATGGAGGGTTGCAATCATTGCCATTACAGGAACATCAGCAGTATTTAATTTAGATTGGATTATTAACAAGATCATTGTTATAACATGCAAAATATACCCTGTGTTAAACTGGTGTAGTAATATATAAATTATATGGACGACAACAATTATTTAAATTATATAAACCAGAATATTCAGCAAGTATCACGCAGAATGGAGTATGTCTACATTCTTTTAGGTCTTATTTTGATATTGGGGATTATAGCTCTAGTGCATTTTTGGTGAATTGTTCCCATGCAACAATTTGTTGCCTTTCGTATGTTGGTTGGAGTATAATATAAATACACAAAAGAAAACTCGCTGGCGGGCCCACCAGACGAGTCTTCTCAACACTGGCCGATGTTTACTTCCTAGCTCTGGTGAAAACCAGAGCTTTGCGTTTTAGGAGTTAAGCAGGAACGCACATAGGCCAACCCCTTAGACCATATTGGTATGAGTCTAGAAGTCTCCCATTTACTTTCCTGAACCTCCTAAAGATTAACTTGTACCCGAGGGGACAAGTATTCTTGTAAGTTGCCAAAGTAATTTTGGTTAAACCAGTAATTACTCGGACGGCGCCGTACAAGTTTGCTTCTTTCTTACGAAAAAAGCTCCACTGACCGGTGCTTGAGGTCGAAAACGGTTACCCGCTAACGACCCTGCGCTATGCAGAGCCTTTCGACCCTGCAAGCACCCGTCACTGAAGCCTTTCGCTTTCGCTAGAACCCTTTGTCACGAGCACTGGCAACAACACCGGTCACCTTTCTTGCTATGCATTAACCAAAGGTAACTCTATTATAGCAAATTTTTTCCTGTAAAGCAATCAAGATGTGGTAAGATTTCCACATGTCTGAAGAAAAATTCCGTAGATTACTTGGAAAAGCTATCGGGAAGCCCGTTGAACTAAAGTCTGGAAAACGGGTATTGGGGAAAGTCTCTGATTATAGCGGAAAGCGAACTCGTCCACATAAGCTTGGAGGTGTTTCGCAGAAACGAAGTGGTAAGTCCCGCGGATAGAGCGTTTTAGCTGTCCCCAGAATCCCTCTATCGTGTTTGTGTGAATACCACCTCTAACATACTCTCTCCTAGCGTGCTGGACGGACTGATTTTCATAGCCGATCTTGGGAAGCTTTGCATATACTAGAAACTCATCTGTCATAATGGTTGCATCCTTTGAGATATTGGCCTTAATCTTGCCGAGCATTATGTGAGTTTCCCTTGCACCGATTTTGTGCGCTCTAACTTTACCCTGTCTTTCTACCATTCCCATTAAAGCGGACTTGTTCTTAAACTTTGTAGCGTGAGTGCCCTTCTTTCCAAAGTAAGTCTCATCAACTTCAACTGTACCAGTTAAAAGGTTGCCGTCTTGCTCCATGAGCTTTCTGATTTGAGTACCTATTCTCCAAGCACACTTATAGGTAACACCGAAGTGTCTTTGTAGCTCCTTAGCAGAGATGCCATTCTTGGCGATAGAGAAAAGGAAGATAGCCTCAAACCAAACTGTGAGAGGAGTAGAGGACTTCTTGAAGATAGTATCAGCCAGAGGGTGTATCTGGTGGCCAGCAGAATTAGTCCAGCACTTTCGGCCAGCGGTGCGGTAGTAGCCCTTTACGCTAGGGTACTTCTCTTTGAAAAGGTGGTTTAGGCACTTCTCCTCTGTCCCAAATTCCTTCCTAAAATCTTTAATGTTGTATTTCATTGCTAATTGGCTATCTACCTTGTAATACAGCCATTCTAGCAAACCCCTACTTGTTGTCAAGGGATAAGTACCTAAAATTCAATAAAAAACCGATCTGTAGATCGGTGTTACGGAATCGTGCCACAACTTGTTTCCCGACCGAGGTCAGGGATGAAAGTGGCAGTGCTTGTCGAGGGCTTCTTCACTGTATAGACTCCGCTACATAATGTGCTATCGAGAGGTATTAGTAGTAGCCTGCGCTCACCCCTTACAATTATGTGCAGGTAGTACATAAGAGAGTCGCGTTGTGAGATTTCACTAAATCTTACGTCAACACTCTCTCCATTCCTCAATGTTTCAGCACCCGCCGGTAAGCCGTAAGCTCGGGATTGGCCCCATTTGTAGGCAAGAAGTAGGGTGCCACAGAAGAACGCTAATACCCCAAAACAGGTTCTGAAGTTGACCACTCCTCCAAATTTCAATCCGGCCTTGTAGCCATATACAGTGAGAACTGAGCCAAGCACAATCATGGCTAGTGCTACGTAATACTCGAACATGTATCACCCAATGGTTAGGGGATTAGGGTTAGAACTATACTTCTAAAACCATAACATTTTTATAAAAAAATGCAATATTAAAAGGGCAGTGTGTGAGTGATGGCAGAATCGGAAGGTGTTTCCCACCGAGAGGTGTCGAGGGGGATTATGTTTATAATGCCACCTTCCTTGAACTTGAGGTGGTTGTGCAGGAGCGCGTACTCATAAATGGCTTTTGTAATCTTCACATCATCGGTGCAATAAGAGACTACTTTGTCGTACTCACCGCGTTTCCACCACACTGTGGATTGTAAACCACCACCTGACTTGTTTATCCCGAGAGTTCCTTCGGCTATCTGATCTAGCTTCATTCTCCGGCCGTATGACTTCTTGATTTCTTTCAAAATATCGAGACTTCTCACTTTCGTAAGGTCTCCAGAGTAGTACTTATTTAAAAGAGGAATATCAAAGTGCTCTGTATTGAAGCCAACTAAAAGATCGGCTTTCTCAAGTATTTGCCAAAGGCGTGGGAGATCGGCCTCAAAAAAATGCTCATACACATCACGCTCTGAATCATGTATTACTACTACTGCAAGCTCGAGAGCGGCGGGGTCGCTAGATCCCACCTCTGCAAAAAAGTTTGTGGTTTCAATATCAAATACGATTTTTCTCATAACATATGACCATTAAATAGGGTCTCATTATATAGGAAATATAATTATATATAGACATTGCATTTATTGGAAAACAAGGGTAGAGTGTTTCAAAATGGCCAAGAAAATAATAGAAATCGGGCCAGACAAACATCTCTTATTTCAACAAGTGAATGATGTTTCGTACGGTCTTTATGATGTGAAGCTTTCAGCAAAGGCAAAAGAAAAAGTAAAAAAATCTAGAGCTACAATTGAAAAAATGATAGCTGATAAGAAGGTTGTGTACGGAGTTACAACAGGATTTGGAAATTTTAAGGATAAAATAATTTCAGCAGACGACGTTGAGGAACTTCAAAAAAATTTAATTAGAAGTCACTCTGCTGGAGTAGGTGAGCTACTTTCTAATGAACAAGTAAGGGCGGCAATACTTGTGAGACTAAATTCTCTTATCCAAGGATATTCGGGGGTAAGAATAGAATTGGTTGAGTTTTTGTGCAAATTAATAAACCTGGGCATAACCCCAGTGGTTCCTTCTCAAGGGTCGGTGGGTTCGTCCGGTGATCTTGCCCCTCTTTCGCACATTGCCCTTGTCCTTATGGGCGAGGGGATGGCCTTTTACAAAGATAAATTAATGACAGGGAAAGATGCCCTAGCAAAAGCCGGGTTAAAACCACTTACGTTTGCAGCAAAAGAGGGACTTGCGTTTAACAACGGTACATCTGTTATGACGGGAATTGCCGCACCAATTCTTGTGCGATCAAAGAAAATAATTGAACTTGCAGATATAGCATGTGCCTTGACCCTCGAAGCAGTGTGCGGTGTATCCGCAGCATTTGATGAGAGGATCCACAAACTACGTCCGCACCCAGGACAAATTGTTGCTGCTAAAAATATATTATCTTTTGTATCTAAATCTCGACTGGTGGGTTCCTTCCCCAATAGAATACAGGATTCATATTCACTGAGATGTTCTCCACAAGTCCACGGAGCAATAAGGGATGCATATAGTTATGTTGAAAGTGTTTTAGAAATAGAGATTAACTCAGCTACAGATAATCCACTAATTTTCCCTGATCAAAAAGAAGTTCTTTCGGGCGGAAATTTCCATGGAGAGCCGATTGCAATCAGTTTTGACACACTGGGTATTGCACTTTCTGAATTAGCAAATATATCGGAAAGAAGAATTGCAAAACTGGTAGACTCATCTACAAGTAACGGCTTGCCAGCATTTTTGGTACCAATAAAGAATGCTGGGCTACATAGTGGATTTATGATTCCACAATATACTGCGGCATCGCTAGTATCTGAAAACAAAGTATTGGCGCATCCTGCTTCAGTAGACTCTATCCCAACATCAGCAAACCAGGAAGACCACGTCAGTATGGGAACAATAGCTGTGAGAAAATCATTGAAAATTTTGGAAAATACTGAATATGTTATTGCAATTGAAATTCTCGCGGCATGCCAAGCGATTGATTTTAGAAACCAAGATCACTTAGGTGTTTATACTAAAAAGATTTATAAAATCGTTCGAGAGCAAATACCGTTTATGGCAAAGGACAGACAAATTTCTTTGGATATTGAAAAAACTAAATCGTTACTACCAAGAATTTTCAGCGAAATTGAAAAAATAAAGGCAAATAGAAATCGAAAGTAGTATTAAAACTCTGAATATAAAGTATTGCCAATATACTTGCATAGTTTGGATTTCCGAGCCACTTAGAACCACTTATTGACATTAGAGAGTCTTCATTATAGTTTTAAATTAGAAAGTTGCTTTGGCACAGAACGCTAATCTGCACGCTCACAACGCTAGGAGGGAACAGTGGAAAATGGCAAAGTAGTCTACTTTAAGTTTGAGTACCATCAATTCCGACATCTACTCCCTCAGATAGTCAGCTGTTATCGTGATGTCTTCGCCTCCCCACCGTGGAATGAGTGGAAGAAATGCGAAGAATGTGGTCAGAAATGGGGAATCCTGTCCCGGGATGAGCTCAACGCGGCAAACCATGAGCATTGTGGCAAACAGGTTGTCGATTATTGGCCATCTGACGTAGTTATGGCAGAAATTAGCCGTGACCTTCAGGACAAGGAAACTTCTTGTTGGCTTGCAATGACAGGGTTTGGACAAGTTGTGGGTTTCATTTGGGGTTACCCCATTACACCTGAGGATCTTGCGCAAAAGCT
The DNA here is from genome assembly GCA_020059045.1 of Minisyncoccota bacterium. Lineage (GTDB taxonomy): Bacteria > Patescibacteriota > Minisyncoccia > Phycocordibacterales > Zambryskibacteraceae > JAGVCW01. The sequence continues at coordinate 89,049 of JAGVCW010000029.1, forward strand.
TGGAAGACCAGACCTTGCAAGTAATTTGATCGAGAGGTTTGGTGATCATGAAAGGGTAGCATACCAGGATGAAATGGGAGTCCTCGAGGCATATAGAAGCAGGAAAATTGGTAAGGAACTTGCAAGGATGCGCTTAAAGGATTTCAAGCAGCAGGGATTAAAGGTAGGAGTTGTCCGTACTAAAACAATTCCTCCCACAGTAACCTATAACTGGTACACAAGAGATGGTTTCGAGACAGTATCTAGTTATGATGATCGCGACGGGAGAGTAGTTCTTGCTCGAAGTTACGAGGGTTACTATATTATTTAGTTATACTTTCGCAGTATTTGTCACATCTTCTGATGTGGCATTTTTTTAATATTGATCACTTTGCCAAAACAAATACTTCACCGCCAATAGGTTTGTTCTCTCTGGGGAAAATTATGTATTCGTTACTACCCGCAACATACTTTTTGTTTCCATCAGTTGCAAATATTTCTCCTTCCTTAAGCATTTCAAAATCATCATAGTGTTTTGAAAATTTAAATTCATTTGTTTCCTTTATCCCAACTTTGAAAATATTTAAACGCACTTGTGGTTCCGAATTGTACTCAACACTCCGATCAATTAGGTCAAAATATTGCAAAAATTGCTTAATAGATTGAATAGCAAGTGGCACGTTTTTCTCTGATTCAAATACCGAGCCACACTCAAGGCATAATGCACATTTACCTAGCGTTTCCATGTATTCATCTGATGATCCTTGGTGAAAATTGGACCATCCACCGGAGATGATTTCAAAGTTCATTAGTCGAGAGATATCTTCACTGAATTTGTTAAATATAATGAATGGTTTTGTGTTCTTACTATTACTTGCATGTAAATCTAAGAGCGCATCACATTGGTCAAGTATACTCATTAAGTTTCTTGCAATAACATCCTCAGGTTCTGCCCCTGTGTTTCCTTTAAGAAAAAGCCTATTTAGGTTTATATTTACCTCTCGAACATTTGCTTTGATTGCTTCAGGGTTTGCAAGTACGAGATATAATTTTCCTCGTTTAATGTCTAACTTATCTGCCAATTGCTCTAAGGCATGTACCCCTGCTTTTTCGTTGCCATGTACTCCAGCAAAAATTGCAACTGTTTTACCAGGTATGCCGCTGTCCTTCAGTAATATTGGATTATCTAAAGTTAGTTTCATACAAACATGATAGGCTGAATTGATTTTTTTGCAAAAACTCATATAATCCGGCTATAAATAATAAGATTGACCTAGCTATAAATAAATGCTAAAAATGGATCAGATTTCGATGGATTGGCTTACTAACATTTCACAAAAGGAGTACTCGAAAAAATGTCTATAGAACCGAGGTTAGCATCAGGAATGAGAGACTATCTGCCTGAGGATATGATTCCTCGACAGAGAATGCTTGATAGGATTCGAATTGTGTTCGAGTCGTTTGGTTTTGCTCCGCTCGACACACCGGGTCTTGAGCTCGAGGAAATCATCACAGGTGGTGATCCCAACTTTCGAATGCAGATCTTTCGTGCAGGCTTGCGTGGTGGGGATGAAGAGAAACTTGCTCTTCGTTTCGATCTGACAATTCCACTTGCAAGAGTGGTTGCTCAATACGGCAGTCAATTGGAGCGCCCGTTCAAGCGCTACCAGATGGGTAAAGTATGGAGAGGTGAGAAACCTCAGGCTGGAAGGTTTAGGGAGTTTGTGCAATTGGATGCTGATACCATTGGCTCAAGTATGATGACTGCCGATGCGGAGATCATTGCACTTATGTATGAAACAATGTGTGCGCTTGGCTTCAGCAACTTCCTAATGAGAGTAAACAATCGCAAGATTCTGAACGGCTTGTCTGAGTTCGTCGGGTTTGATAGTAAAATAATTCCCGATGTTTTGAGGATTATCGACAAGTTGGATAAGGACGGATGGGATGCAATTTCGGAAGAATTGGTGAAGGACCAAGCTTTCTCTCCTGAACAACTCTCCTTGTTAAAGCAGTTTCTCGATTTTCGTGCTATTAGCCAACGAGCAACTATTGATGGTGTGAGGAAGCTAATGGCTAACTCACAAATGGCACAGGAGGGAATTGGGGAGCTAGAGGAGATTGTCTCATCTCTTGAAGCAATGGGAATTCCCGACGACAAGTGGACCATTGATCTATCTGTTGCGCGTGGACTGGGTTACTACACTGGTCCTGTTTATGAAACAGTACTAACGGATGCTCCTGAGATCGGTAGTGTTTTCGGGGGAGGAAGGTATGATAACCTTGTCGCTCGATTTAGCTCTACGAGCGTGCCCGCAGTAGGGGTCTCAGCAGGTGTGGATCGGATGTTTGCGGCAATGACCAAGCTTGGCATGATCAAGAAGGAACAGACCGTTGCCAAAGTTATGGTTCTCAACTTCGATAGCACATGCCGAAGTGAGTGTGAGAAAGTGGCTTCCTTGGTAAGACGCAGCGGAATCTCGACTGAGATTTATCTCGGGAAGGAGACCACTATCAAAGGACAACTTTCTGTTGCAGTAAGGAAGGATTACCCAATCGTTGTGATCATCGGCACACGTGAGAAAGAAAAAGGTGTTGCCCAAATAAAACAGCTACAATCGAGAAAGCAAGAGGATGTTCTATTGGAAGATGTACCAGATGCGATTAAGAAAATGCTTGAGTGATATGGGGCGCACTATCGCCTAGTAATCACAATCGATCACATAAGTTGGTCGATTTTTTTTATAAAACAAAATCCCCGATCTGGCGCGAGCCAGACCGGGGGATATCAAACTGTTTCTTTCTTCTTCTGATTGATCGCGGTAATGCCGATCACTACGAGGAGAATTGCTAGCCAGTGGTTCCAAACAAATTTGAAAAGCTCCACTGCGCCGATTAAAACCCCAAACACCACCATGGTCGCGATCAGGAACACAAAACTTACAAAGAATCCTAGAGCAACACCCAGAAATGCTCCTCCCGCTACCAGAAGCCACGATGGGGTTACTCTTTTGGGAAACCTGCTTGCCCAGCATACTGCCACGATGCTTGCGAGTGCTGCGAGACCTGTGACGAGGATAATCTCCCACCACACGATGTTTGCCTCATAGTACAATCCCTTGGGATGATTCTGTGTTACATCATGAAACAAAAGGGATACTCCCACGAATGCTCCAGGGATTGAAAGCAGCGATCCAAAAAACACAGCAGTGTACCTACCGACCTTTCCGGTTGTCATGGTTTCTCCGTGGGTAGTCGTTTGTGGTTTCTATATATATTATAGCACAGTTAATGCACAAAAGTCAATACACAAAATATGGCCAAAAACAATGGTAAAATTGGAAATCAGAACCAGATAAAAATGTGAAGACAAACCAAGAAATTTTGAACTTGTATAAACTGGAAGGAGAGACACCTCTTGAGTGCATTTTACGCTTCAAGAAAAATCATCCTGAATACGAAAAGGTTAATATGACATATGCTGGGCGACTTGATCCTATGGCTCGAGGAGTCCTCCTAGTTCTTGCTGGCAAGATAAATGAGCAGAGTAAAAAAGAGGTGATGGAGCTTGGTAAGGAGTATGAGTTTGAAATCCTATGGGGCTTTACCACAGATTCGTACGACGTACTTGGGTTGGTACTTGAAGTTAATAATATGCCACTCAAAAACTTTGATAGAAAAATATTGCCCCTTCTAAAAAATATTCAAAAAAAGAAAACTCAAGCTTATCCGCCATTCTCGTCTCGCACGGTGCTAGGCAAAGCACTTCATGCTTGGGCGAGAGAAGGGAAGATTGATGAAGTTGAGATACCAACTAGACATGTAAGTATTTTCACCCTCGAACATGTTCATACAAGATTGGTATCACAAAAAGATATTCTCGAGGATATCATAAGTCGAATTTCAAAAGTTAAAGGTGATTTCCGCCAAGAGGAAATAATGAAACGCTGGAAGGAGGTAATTGAACCAAATGAACAAGCACTCATTTCACTCTGTAGGGCAGAAGTTTCGAGTGGCACATATATTAGATCACTTGCTCAGGAGATGGGAGAGATACTTGGCTGTGGTGCGGTAGCGTATTCGATAAAGAGAACTAGAGTGGGAGAGTACAATCAAATGAAAAGTCAAAAATAAAAGTGGAAAATCAAAATTAAGAATCATCATAAATTCTACGCTATCGCGGGAATTTATGATGGAAGTAAGAGGGGGGTATAGTCTTAAAGATTTCCCTACTTGGACGTTGGACGTCCAAGTAGGGAAGAGCGGTGCCAAGGTGGTGGAGGGTAGACGTCGAATTTGACAGCCAAGTACTCTTGTAGTATCATGTATAAAGGTACAGCACAACAAAACCCCAACCAGGGAGGGAAAGTTGTTTACAAATCAGAACCAAGTTTACGAGGCTTACCAAGTATTCTGTTGGTGTCTACTCGGATTTACTCAAGTGGGTCTCTACCTTGGCACAAAAACAAGAAGCCCGAGAGTACTTATCGCCACAATTTGCTTGGTTCCAGGCAGTCTCGCTGTAGTTGGAATTTACGCGGCCATTTCCTATCGAAGTTTTCAAGAACAGACAAGTGGTTTCACAGTGGCAACTGGCGTGATTGCTGAAGCGACGGCGCTTACTGTCATCGCACTTTGTATTATGTCAATGTGTTGGTGGACTAATACAACACGGGTTCTCTCGGGGATGGAACCAGATGAAAGTAGGGTGGTGGACAGAATGTAGTTCCCCAGATGGTAGATGACGTACTTCTTTAGTAGTCGTCTTTTTTTGTGCAAAGTTCTTTATTGTCACAAGTAGTTGACAAGTGGGTGAGAGATGGTATTGTGGGAGGTAGAAATAAGCCCTTAAACAATCAAGCGAGGAGTGCGTGATGAAAACAATCATCAAGATTGACTACGAAAGTCTGATTTTCCAAGGGATCGGAGAGGCACAGGGCAGAGCTGAAGACATCGAGCATGTGAGAGCGGAGTGGCTGGTGGAAATCGGAAGACGAGCGGTGAAAAGGAGTAAGGATCCTACGATGGGACGCGACCAGTTCCCGTCATGGGTGGTCAGCCCCATTTCTTATTTCCACGGTGTACAATTTCATGTTGATTCTTCGATTGCTTTTATTTTGTCACTGGTTACAAGCGGAGAAATTGTTCTTGCGAAATTGGCTCGTGGCAAAAAGGTTTATGTTGTTAGTGCCAAACGGATTCTGACAGGAGAAGAGTATGTAGATTACCTTGCAGAATTTGGCTTAAAGCCATGCGAGCACGCTCCCAATTATCTCCTTGGGCTCATGGCTAAAGTGCATCCATCAGACATGCCTGATGATCTAGAAAGAGTGCATATAATTGCAGCTGATCCTTGCCAGCAAAGCTCCGCCTTCCACGTAAGAGGTTTCGATCATTTCTTGAGTGTGTGCCATAGGTCTAAAAGAGACGAAGGGCCAAATAGATCTCTAAGTCTACACAGAAAGATAAATCCAGAATGGCCCCGTCGCAGTGCGTTCCTCGCTGAGGAAGCATAATGAAGGGCTTTTGAGCCCCTCAACCAGGGGCTCTTTTTTATACAAAAATTATTTCTTCTCCCTAAGAGCTTTGGTCCGGGCCGACTCGGTGAGGTACTTCTTCCTTAGGCGAACGTCTTTCGGAGTGATCTCTATGTAATCATCTTCGGCCATTACTTCCATTGCTCTTTCTATCGAGAGCGACCAGGCTGGAGCAAGATAAATCCCTTCGTCTGACCCGGAGGCGCGCATGTTTGTAAGCTGTTTGCCTTTTGTAGGATTAACATAAAGATCATCTCCCTTGGTGACATTACCGACAACTTGGCCTTCGTAGATCTCATCACTTGGGGAAATATATAAAGTGCCTCTCTGTTGAAGATTGTCGAGAGAGAATGCTAAAACTTTTCCGTTTTCCATGGAAACCATGGATCCGTAGCTCTGCTTGCGAATGTCACCGACGTAATCTCTAAATTCGATAAATCTACTTGAAAGAATCCCAAGACCCTTGGTATCTATAATAAACTGCCCGCGGTAGCCAAGGAGTGATCGTGTGGGAACTTCAAAAATTAGTCGTGACTGGTTGTCGTGCTCCTTCTTCAAACTCATGAGTGTACCACGCCTCTCTGTGAGCTTGCCGATGATCGCGCCCTCAAACTCTGCGGGAACATCGATGACCGTTTCCTCGAAGGGTTCTAACTTTTTGTTGCCCTCTTCTTTAATGATGACTTGAGGCTGTGAGACCTGGAGCTCGTAACCTTCGCGGCGCATGTTCTCAAGTAGAATTGCAATGTGAAGTTCGCCGCGGCCGTACACTGTGATGAACTCGTTTGATGAAAAATCAACTTTGAGACCTACGTTAACTTCTAGCTCACGCTCGAGCCGCTCCCGGATCTGACGACCAGTAACATACTTGCCGACGCGTCCTGCAAAAGGAGAATCGTTCACAAGGAAATTCAGAGAAATGGTCGGCTCATCTATGTTAATCGCAGGAAGAGGAGTGGTGTTCTCGTCACTTGAAATAGTTTCTCCGATGAAAATATTTGGGAGGCCTGCGATCATCACGATGTCGCCTGTGTTTGCCATTGGTGCTTCCTGGCGAGTGACTCCCTCGAATGTAAATAGTTTTGTGATCTTTCCAGAGTAGGATTCGCCGTTTGGCTTCTTCACAAAAACGGTTTCGCCGGTCTTTACCTCGCCATCATATATGCGACATACCGCCATTCGTCCAAGGAAATTATCGTAGGCAAGATTGAATGATTGAAGTTTTGCAGGCATCTCGGGAGTGCTTATTGCCGGAGGAACTTCTTCGAGTATCAGATCAAGTAAGGGGAACAGATTGTCTGAACTGTCTGTAAGGTTCTTTTTTGCAATGCCGTCGCGACCTATCGCGTAAACACAAGAGAAGTTCAACTGGTCGTCCGTCGCACCAAGCTCAAGGAAAAGTTCAAGCACAAGCTCGTGAACAACTTCGGGACGTGCGGCCGGCTTGTCGATCTTGTTTATAACTACTATTGGTTTCAAACCGAGCTCAAGAGATTTCTTAAGTACAAACCTGGTCTGGGGCATAGGTCCTTCTTGAGCATCTACTACAAGAAGTACAGTGTCGATGGAGCGGAGTACACGCTCGACTTCGCTACCAAAGTCGGAGTGCCCTGGAGTGTCTACAATATTAATCTTTGTAACTGGTCGGCCAGAGCTTGCGGAAGGGTAGAAGACCGAAGTGTTTTTGGCATAAATTGTAATACCACGCTCTTGTTCTAGAGCGTTTGAGTCCATAGTTACACCCTCTTCCACCATGCCGGTTTGGCGCATGAGGGCGTCTGTAAGAGTGGTCTTACCGTGGTCAACGTGGGCAATTATTGCTATATTTCTGATTTCCATACTATTGAAATGCTTTGTTTATTCTCCCGCAACTTGCCCCGTGTGAGCTGTAAGCTATCGCTTTGGGGTGGTCAACGCGGGCAATTATCGCAATGTTTCTCGTTTCCATTATTCAAATATGAATGTGTACCTTAACATATAAATGACAATTAAAACATAGAATTCCTATCTGGAGAAGTAATCTGAATATGGGTATAATAAGAATTACAACAAAATGATTGAAAACCCATTCATGGCGCTTGCGATAAGTGCAGTAAAGATAAACAAGAATTTCTTGTGGGCGGCGCTCATTCTCGCACTTCTTTTCTACGTAATAATATCTGGGGTGCTCCTCTTCCATTGGCAGAGATACGGGATGGGGAGTAGGAAGATAAAGTTTGCACGCAATCTATATTTCCTAGTATCTGTAGCAATACTTTTCGGGGCTGTGACTATACTTACTTCTATATAATTTCAATCATGCTTCATCTTGACCCTGGCGAAACAATAGTGCTTGAAGTGCGGAAACACTGGTTCGTATTCTTCGCGTACGGATTCTCACTTGTACTTGCCGCAATCCTGCCACTTGTATTTTTCGGGGCGACACTTCTTGTTGACCCAATTCAGAGTGCTGTTAACGATTTACATATCGGATCACTTGCATCATTTGCCTACATGGTCTGGCTCTTGGTGCTCTGGATGGCGTTCTTCGTCCAGTGGACCAACTACTATCTCGATGTTTGGTACATAACTGAGAAAAGAATTATTGATGTAGATCAGAAGGGAATATTTCATCGTGAGATCACGAGCTTAAGATTTGATAAAATTCAGGATATTACTGTAGAGGTCAGAGGGCTACTTGCAACGTTTCTAAACTTTGGGGACATCCGCGTACAAACTGCATCGGAAAGTAGTAAGGACTTCTACTTGAGACTTGCGGCGCATCCTGAGCGCATACGACAAATAATATTCTCCCATCACAACCGTGAAGCAGAAAAAGTTCAGTCTGTGAAAGTTCTGCCTCATGAACTAAATGAAACCAAAGAGTAATAACACAATTCGCATTCTGCTTTGCGTGGTCTTTGTGATTGCGATTATTTGGGCTGTAAAGGGGTCGCCGAAAGTTGAGCTTGTTGTAAGAGACTTCCTAGATGGGGCAAGGATTGAAAATTTAATTGAGAATTTCCAGAAAGAGATTCGAAACCCGGGTGCTCTAATTGGCAAGATTGATGCACCGGAAACGGTACTGACAAAGGCAGGTGTAATGGCATTTACAAATAGGGAGCGTAGAAATGCGGGACTCACAGTGTTTCTAGCAGATGCCGAGCTTGATAGAGTGGCCCTAGAACGGGCACGTGATATGTTTGCCAAAGGATACTTCGAGCATGTCTCACCAAGTGGGGAATCTGCTTCGACGGTGGCTGAAGATATAGAGTACGAGTACATAACTATTGGAGAAAATATTGCTCTGGGCAATTTTGCCGATGATGAAACACTTGTGCAAGCATGGATGGATAGCCCGGGGCACAAAGCAAACATACTTCATAACAAATTTACGCATCTTGGAGTGGCGGCAGAGAAGGGGCTCTACAACGGAAAGCAAACATGGATTTCTGTTCAGATATTTTCGCGACCAATGTCAGAATGTCCAGCTGTGAGTGCAAGTCTTCGAGCGACAATTCAGACGAATACAGACGAGCTTGATCAATTGCGAGTAAGGATTGATGTTTTGAAAAGTGAACTTGAAGAAATGAAAGGGGATAGAGGAAGTCGAGATGAATACAACGCAAAGGTAGAAGAGCATAATGCACTTGCTAAAGAGATAAACGAGAAAGTCTCTGCACTTAAAAGCCAAATAGCAACATATAACCAGGAAGTAAAAACATATAACTCGTGTGTGGGAGAGTAAGTAGAAAACTAGTCTAGGTTTACAATGGTGATCTCACTTTCTATTACATTTACATTTGGTTTAGAGAGTCTCGTAGCGGCTGCATTGCGGATTGTGTAGTTGCCTGGGTTTAGGAAAACCATGAAGGAGCCTCGTGGGTTTGCAACAGTCTCTGTAACGACATTACCTCTAGAGTCTTCTATTACAAAATGATTTTTTGCTTTCGAGTTCTCCTCTCCTCTAACAGCTTTAATACCTGAGTGCTTGGTGGAGGTGCCAATAGTTAAGGAGTATGAGCCAGAGTCTGTCATCTCCAAATAGTTTATAGTGGCCTGGTATTGTCTACCAATATAAAAAGTCCAGATAGGCAGTATAAGAATGAAAAATATTACTGCCGCGAATTTGGAATACCATGTAACCCTGTCCCACTCAATGTTCATATAGAAAATTATACTACATTAAATAAAAAAAGTAATACACTTAAGTCCACCATGTTTATAAATATTTTAAGCCATTGAAAAAATGGTGAAAAAATAATAGCATAGTGAATTGTTAAGGTGTTTATGGCCCTACTCATCTCGAGAGTACTCGAGATGACGGGCAAGTAGCCCTATTCGCTTTGAGTACACTCGAAGCGACGGGCAAAGGCCCAATTCGCCTCGAGAGTACTCGCGACAATGGGCAAGCCCTATCGCCCTTCGGGGATACTCAGGACGATAGGTCTCTGGTTTTAAGTAGGCCCTATCGTCTATCGGTTAGGACACATCCTTCTCAAGGATGGAAGCGCGGTTCGATTCCGCGTAGGGTCACAAAGGCAAAAAATCTGCACTGCTGCAGATTTTTGTGCACTTTGTGAAGTCGGAGGCATATCTCGCAAGCTTGCGAGAAGCCGAGACCGGGTCTGGAAAATTAGCTTTTGACGAAAAGCTAATTATTGTGGACCACACATGCTTAGTACGCGAAGTGTTCAACGTTGCCTAACTGCGGGCTTTATGGTAAAAGAATAGTAGAAGGTTCTTACAACTGAGTTTCTAACCTGAGACAGGAGAAATCATGAATTCAGACAATGACCCGCTCGTTATGCCTTGGCAAAAAATGCTTGCTCTGTGTTGCTGCTTGGTGGTTGGACTCGGCCTGGTCGCAATTGGACAGATGGTGGCCTTACCGTTTCTGATCACAGTTGGTTTAGTCTTAAATGCATCAGCTACTGGTGCTCTGTTGATCAATGCTCTGGAACAACTGCGCGAGCGACAAAGCACCGTAGTGACCCATCGCTGTCGTCTCTATCGCACAGGCGATGGTCTGACAGAAAGCTCACATGCGGGCAGCTTCGTTGAACTATGGGATACTAAAGGGCATCCCAGAGTCCAAAACTTGCCCAGGGGTAAGCTCTGGAAGACGTTCACCGGAGCAAGTGGGCAAGAAGTGCGAGGGAAGATTGACTATTACCGATTAAAGCATGACATCATGCATGCCGGTGACTATGATAGTCAAGGCATGATCTGAACGTGAAGAATGAAAGTGAGCCGGCACCGTGATGGGTGTCCGGCTCTTTTATATTTTGTGACGACCGCGGTGATGCCGAAAACTTGCGAAGTCCAAGTAATGCTTTTGATTTTATACACGGACCCATCGAGTCCGTCTTGTGCTAAAATCAAAATATGAAAGAAATGCAATTCTCAATCGAGATACATGCTACGAAAGCTAAGGTTTGGGATACTCTGTGGCAAGATGAAACACTTCGCGAGTGGGCAAGTATCATTGATCCAGGAACATACATGGTTGGAGAAATGAAAGAAGGAAATGAAATTCAGTTTATCTCATCTGAAAACGGGTACGGTGTAACAAGTAAGGTTATAAAGCTGACGCTAGGTGAATTTGTGCTCCTTAGACATCGTGCAGATACGAAGGCAAGTGGGGAGGAGGAGCGTGAAAAGGAGTGGACTGGCGGCGAGGAAAGTTACTCATTAATGGAGAAGGACGGCGCTACAACGTTAGTCGTTATCTTTGATGTTCCGCCAGAACTGGAAGAATATTTTAAGATCAACTATCCCAAAGCTTTGGAGCGAGTTAAAGTATTGGCCGAAAGACAGAAGTGAGTGTCCAAAATATTTACTTCTTGTTTTTAATGAAATGTGGTAGAAAAGGAGAGGAACGCTCTTACTACACGAATTTCAGGCCTGCAACCGGGAGAATCAAAATGCTCAATAGTACTGATCGTATATGTTTTTTGGAAACGCAGCTGACTAAAATCATTATTTGCATAGGAGTAGGACAAATGTTGGTGGTAGCGGGAATTGTCACTGCACTGCCAGCGTTGTTATACTCAAACGGAGTAGTAGTCACAATGGTAGCAACTGGAGCGCTTGTCTTAGGTGGTCTAAGACTAAGGAGCCAAGGAGAACAACGCAGTGCCGATATTCCCGCCGATTGACACGAACTTTAGACCTCCACGAGGAGACGAGAATGAAATCGGAACAAGTAGTGCTCGTATTGTGGCGAACTGGATGGATGGCAGTGGCGGTAGGAGTGGCCATAATGATTGGATATCTGATTGTGGAGGAAGGTCCGGCACTAATTAGGATTCTTCTAGGGTTGGCTGCCGCTTTCGTCATAGTTACTTGTATTCTCATGGCGTTTGGTTTTCATGTAAGGCCCAAATCTAAGTACCACTTCTAACGGAGTTAGATGTCCACAGTTCAAAGCCGTCCCTTAATGGGTGCCGGTTTTTTTTTGCTCTGTTGAAGTAGAAACTTTCGAGCGCTGCACAAACAGTGCGAGGGGAGCCCTCGCACTGTTTGTTCGTTTGAAACTAGTATTGGTATAATGACAAGAATGTTGCACACTCTAGCAAGATTTATTTTTATAGCTATCTTTGCAATTACTGCTTTTATTCCTTTTGGTACACATGCTCAGGAATTGCACGATGATTACCATGGCACGCTCCGAGGTAAAGTACTTGAAGTTATTAGCCAGGAACAAAAACAGATTCCTGGAACAGATACTGAGCATCTTTTCCAGTCAATAAAAGCCGAGGTTATAGAGGGAGATAAAAAGGGAGAAATAATAGTTATTGATAATGATTATTTAGAACTAGATGTTGGAGACAAGTTTTACTTTAATTATCTTGTGGATATAAATGGATTTGAAAGTTACGCAGTTATCAATATTGACAGGCGCGACTCACTAGCGTTTCTCGGTTTAGCGTTTATCTTTGCAGTTATCTTGTTTGGTGGAAAGCAGGGCATACGATCTCTCATTGCACTACTTGGTAGTTTTCTTGCTATCTTTTACGTTCTACTACCTGGGCTTCTCAATGGTTGGAACCCTATAGTGGCCAGTTCTCTCGTGGCAAGTGGCATTCTGTTTTTGGCAATATTTTTTACTCATGGTTTTAACAGAGAATCATTGGTGGCATATGGAGGCACAATGATCGCAGTTTTACTAACTGGTTTGTTTGCGGTCGTGGCTGTAAACGGAACAGACTTATCTGGGTTCTCTTCTGATGAATCTGTCTATCTTAATTTTAACACTAGAGGAGCCTTGGATTTCACCTCACTTCTTTTGGGAGCAATTATTATCGGGGTTCTCGGAGTCCTTGATGATATAGCAGTTACCCAGGCTGCAGTTGTGAGCGAACTTTACAATAGCAATCCGGACGCTAGCAGAAAGGAAATTTACAATAGGGCTATTAGAGTTGGCCGAGAGCATGTTAGTGCTTTGGTAAATACTCTTGTCTTGGCATATACAGGGGCTTCCTTACCACTTTTACTATACTTCCACATGGCACCATCAAGTTTTGGGTCAATAATAAATATGGAAATTATTGCCACAGAGATTGTTCGAGCTATAGTCGGAAGCGTTGGTCTGATACTTACAGTTCCTATAGTTACCGTTCTCGCCGTTTTTTATCTTAAAGGATATAAGTTAGAGTACCACCACCAGCATACTCATACACATTAATTAGTTTATTGGTGGTTCTAATCCCACAAACAGTGTGAGGGGAGTCTCGCACTGTTGTTTTTATTATGGATCGTATCGAAAGTATAAAGATTAATATATGGATGAATTAAAGAAAAAGGTTTCTGAATCTTTAGAAAAGAATAAATAAAAAAGACCCGCTTCGCTTTCGCTAGGCGGGCCTCTGCTCTACTCGCCAGTTAGAAACGGAAGAGAAGTTACCTCTTCAATCTCTATGAGCCAATAGTTGTTCTCCAGTTCAGCACAGGCTACAGCTGATTCTGGTGGCCGCACGATACTGACGATGTTCGCTCGAAGCTTGTAGGCTGCGTGCCCGAGTGATTCGGCACTCAATATGCCGATTTGGTCGAAACAACCTTCCCGCTCAAGCTTCTTCTCCAGAATGTAGAACCTTCTGGAGTGAGTCTCTTGGTACTGTTCCCAGCACCACGATCCAACCGTCAGATGCTCACGCGGGTTCTCGGTTGCCCACTTACACGATGGACACTCGTGGTAACCGAACTCTTTGATGAGCCTGTCTTGCACTTCCCATGTTGCATCCATGATCCCGAGACTCACCGAATCCGATCCGGTGTTCCAAGGACCTTGAAGTGTAGAGAAGCTGTGAAGGTTCTTCCTGCCCAACTGTCTGCTAAGGTACGCAAGTGTAATCTTCCAAACGATCCAGCGCAACGGTCTCATTGTCTTCTCCTTAAAGTGGGTTTAGGCCAAATTAAGGATCTTATCCGCTTTCTACCTTAGAGTAGGGGCAAAGGATAAGCGACCACTGTACAGTCCTGATAGCCCAAACAGACTGTAACACTCTATCTACTATTATACTCTATTTCGTCTATTTTGTCAAGAATAAAATGACATACAAAAGTGGCTTAAAATAATACCAAAACAGTGTGAGGGAAGTCTCGCACTGTTTTGGCGTATTTTATGGTCAATATCTTTGCCAAATTGTCCTTGATAATACAACTCAAGTATGCTATAATTAAGATGTAGTTCTTTGTTACACCACGAGTAGGAATACTCATCACTAAGCCAGGAATGGCTATCCCAGGAATGGGAAAGGAGAACCACATGTCTTTGAACATCGCGGAGCAGCTCGTGAGTGGCATTGAAAATATCGAGAGAATGAGAAAGGAGATCAAGATCGTTCTCACAACTCTCTGCAACATGCTCACCTATCACCTCAACAGATGGGCTGATAACCCGGGAGCCGAGGTTTTCCCAGCTACGAATGGGGAGTGGATGCTTACAACTGTGCACGGAACCGAGAGTTGGGTAATTATGCATAACGGATTCACTGTTTTTGCTGGCAAAGGCTCGTGTTACATGGACGCGCATTATGCGACAGTTGCTGTTATCCATTCGGATCTTCCGAGTTTGGTGACTGGGTTGATGAAAAAGTTTCCGGTGGCTTCGCGTGCACTTGATCCCTTCCTCGAGGCCGCAACCGTGAGGGCGTAACACGAAGGTTAGAGACATTTCCCAAATGTCTTGCCGCTAGTTCTAACTAGCGGCTTTTTTTTATACCTTTTTATCACCAAATCTTATCGAAATATTAAGTACACGTTGACAAACTGGTAAAACATAATATACTACGACTATGCATACGGCATTCTACATCTCGAATATGTGCCACATCCAGACCCTCGAGTCGGTCTCTTTTTCTGTGGTTACAAATTGTTTATTTTCAGCTGTAGTTATCTAACTTTAATTTCAAAATATTTTAGAAAACTAGAGCTGAACAAAAGCTCTAGTTTTTTGTTCAGCTTGTTCTTCTAACCCATACGGAGGAAATTGTATGACCACCATGAATTCGATCGTGTTTCTCAGAGGCCACAATGTTAGTCTGCGACCTCTTCAAAAAGAAGATGCCGCGACATGTGCTCGCTGGATAAATGATCCAGAGGTCAGAGATTTCTTGAAAAACTTCTGGCCCATTACTTTGGGAGATGAGGAACAGTGGATTGAAGAGCAAGGGAAAAGTAAACCGAATGGTCTAACACTAGCCATGGTGACTCCCGATGGAGAGCATATAGGTAACATGGGCATCAGTCGCATTGATTGGAGAAATCGTGTGGGTACAACAGGAGCTATCATTGGAAAAAAGGAATTATGGGGTAAGGGCCTGGGCACTGAAGCGAAGATTCTACTACTCCACCATGCGTTCAATAGTATGAATCTACGAAAGATTTGCTCTCAAGTAATTGTATACAATGAGCGTAGTCGCAAATACAGTGAGAAGTGCGGTTACAAAGTCGAAGGTGTTTTCAAAGATCATGTGTTTCGGAGAGGTCAGTATTGGGATGTGATTAATCTGGCAGTTTTCCGAGAAGGGTTTGAGCCAGTTTGGGAAAAGTATGAGAAGGAAAAGTTAAACCACATCTAGGAGGTGTGGTTTTTTATATTGTATGAAAAAAGTCTTATCTTGAAATTCTATCTGTCCCATGGTAAAAGAAAGACAGAAGAATCTGCTCTACTACCTCAACCAGGAGATCAGATGCCCGAGCCTACAGATAAGTTTGTTTTGCACGTTGATGATGCCAAGCGCTGGACCAATACTGTTGGGAATCACTTGAACCGGGAGGGACTCCCTGTCGTATCCTATACTGTACTCGATGCTGCCAAACGTCACTTTGAGAAACATGAAAGTGAAATTGCTCTAGTAATTTGTGACGGTACTGTGAACATATCAAATGATGGTCATGAATGGGCGAAGAAGCTCCATGCGGCAGGGAAGAAAGTAATGTCACTTTCAAGTGGAGATGCAGGTGAGGGTGTTCCATCTTTTTTGAAAGCAGACTTCCAGAATGGTCGGGCATTTGTAGAAATGGTTAGGACTCTTATTGGCAGACCGGAGTGAAAGGGAATATGGTATAATAAGGGAAGAACAACTAAGCTAACACAGGAGGCAACAATGCCCAAAGCGCAGGTGGCAAAAGAGGAAAGGTTTTATCTTTCACCACTGAACATCCGTACTGAACAGCAGGTTCTCAAGGAAGTAAATGAGGAAATGCTTGCGCCGCGTCGTGCAGTAAATGGCAAATTTGTCAGGACAGTTGAAGTAAAGAAGGATTTTCAGCTCGTTGCCATGCTCTGGCGAAGCCGGCACCAGTCGGATGTAGCGTTCAACCTTTGGGTGGGGGTCAACGGCAGGCCCCTGCGGCTCATGTCGCGCAAAGAAATTGAAAGAAAAATCAATTCACTTACGTGGCTCGTTGCTGCATAGGTTGGATCGATTGTAGTGCGAGATTTGCAGCTCAAATGAGCTGTTTTTATTAGGTAGGAATTAACAGATGGCTCGTGACAATTGCTTCTAGTATGGCATGATTAGTAAGACCTTCTCCACTGGAGATTCCCATGCCAAGCGCAAGTGAACCCGGGAGAAAAAGATGGTACGTTGAATCGCACAATCCGATAACTATAAGTGTCATTCAGCTGCTCACAGGAGAAGGGAAGCTCATCTCCAAAAAAGGGTTAAATGGCGTAGTGCACTTCGTAGTTGAAATATATTACTTTGAAACGGTGGCTCTCATATGGAGAAGCCGAGGTGAAAAGGTGAGGCTTCGCTTTGACGTTTGGAAGTCCTTTGGCAACGGGCCACTGTGCATGTGCAGTAAACTCGAAATTGCAAGAGAAGTGAGGAGGTTTGACCACTTTCCACTGGCTGCATAGAAGTAACACAATCTTGATTCCTAGTCTTACAGCTCAATGAGCTGTTTTTTGTAATAAATGTTGCGTGCTAAAATATGAAAATGAATTTTAAAGAAAAAGTTTACAAAGTTGTGAAGAAGATTCCAAAAGGTAAGGTTCTCACATATAAAGAAGTTGCAAAGAAAGCAGGGAGTCCCAAGGCGTCCCGTGCAGTGGGCACAATACTTGCTGCAAATACTGACAAGAGTGTCCCATGTCACAGGGTGATACGGTCCGATGGAAAGATTGGTAAGTACAACCAGCTTTTAGGTATGTCTAAAGAGAAACTTCTGAAAAGGGAAGGGGTGAAGTTTTAAAAAAACAAAAACCCGCCATGTGGATGGCGGGTAAACTTAGACAATAGCATCGATGAACCCCATTTGGAGTGCGAGCTCAGGTGGAAGGATTGTACCAAGCCTTTTCATCAGGTCGCGAATCTCGTCATGGGTTTGGCCGCTATTTTTGGAAAGAATCTCGACAGCCTTCATCTTGAGAACTTCGAGGTTCTCAATTATTTTTGGGTAAGACTCTTGGACCCTTCTTACCTCATCCTCAACTGTCGTCATGGGCAGGATAGAACCACTTCTTTCGTAGTGCGGCTCATGAACGCCCAACCTTGAGTAACTGTCTGAGAGACGTCTATTGCATCCTTGCAAAATGATGCAAGCTGCTGAGAGTGCCCTCCCAGTTACAAGTCCGACGGTGTCGATACGGCATCTATTCAGACGTCCATACAGCCTGATACTGGCGTCAAGATTTCCACCGTCTGAATCAATGTGCAAGAGAATCTCCTGTACCAGGTCTCCTTCCTCAAGCCAATCAATCCTTTGGATAATAGATGCAGCATCCTTGAAATCAAAATTGTTCCCAATCTTGATTATTGCTCCAGGTCTGAAGCGGGCAAGGATCTGCAGTGCTATTGACGGGTCTCGCTCGCGGGGAGACCCAATGTCGCTTGTGCTCGGCATTTAGGCCTCACGAGTGGGTGGTTTTTTTGATGCGTTCTCTCGTGACTTTAACATAATTATTAAGGTCGAGTCAAACTAGACAAGAATGATGAAAAATGAATAAGAGAACTGAATGCGTACTTAGGGAAGGGTGCTTGTGGCTTCTTGCCAGCTCTCAATGAAGATGTTTGATTGGAACGGGGATGATGTAGTAGGCTTGGATTCTTTATTTTGAGGTCTTGCCTCAATTTTTAGAATTAATTTTGCAACTCAAACGACTCAAATACATCATTTGAGCCGTTTGACAAAAATATAAATAGTCTGTATTTTGCAATATAGAAATCTGGCACATCATACAAAGATCCCTAATCAAGGAGATCAGCATGGACGATTCCGTTACCACATCACTTTCATTCGTAGCAACAGTCATGAGAGGAATTGCTGAAGCTGGGGGTGAAAATTCTGACATACAATATGTGGAAAGGGCGTGGCTCGAGGAAATTGGGAAGCGCGCAGCGGAAGCGGGGATCAAAAGACGCAGAGTGTTTCCATCTTGGGAAGTTGAGCCTATCAGGGCCATTGAAGTTGGGATACAATCTGGCCACTATGTTTTAGATAGGGAGTATTCGCGTGCTAGGAGGATGAAATATTCTGAGCCCGAAGGGAGAAAAAGAGTTTTTGTGATCCCGGGCGACCCTGATGGCATAGAACCGAATTATGAGAAATTCCTTAAGGAGTATGGGTTCAAGCCTTGCGAGAACGCTCCAGATTATTTCATGGGACTTATGGCGACTGTTCGGGAAAGTGACATGCCAAAGGAGCTACATAACATAAATATTGTGGCAGTTGAGGCCTTGAATACTATTGCAACTTTCAATAATGTACTTGGTCGTAGTTGTTTCTTGATTGCTTACAGACGGGATGGTGAACGCATTATTGGTGTGGTGAGTCCGTACGAGTTTGTCGCTGGACGTCGCTTAGGATATCTAGCAGAAAAGATTTAGTAAAAAGTTTTACATGAGCTCTAACTAGGAGCTTTTTTATTGTATTTTTAATAATTTTAATTTGATTTTGAAAATAGAGGTGGTAGGGTAGGAGCAGAAACCCACAAGGAGAAAGAATGGATTTGCCAGATTGGAAGGAAGCTGACATGCCGGCTTGGTATGAGATATCACTTGAAACTCCTACAAGCATTCGACTCTCTATTCACTGTAGTGCGATTCGGAAACTGCAGCTCGTTAATTTTGCAACAGATAGAACTGTTGACTCATTCAGGATTCACCTTGCGCTCACTGCCTTTGTATCAAATTGGACAAAGGATATCGGTTTTAATGGATGCCTAAAGAAGATTGAAAGCGGTAGGAAGGATTGGTCTGCATGGCACTTCGACTTGCCACTATTACGTGGC
>JAGVCW010000015.1 GCA_020059045.1 Minisyncoccota bacterium
AGCTCTTCTCCATTAGCTTAGCTCCTTTTTTTGAGCCTTTGTTGAAGTTTTTATCGTCTTGGATTAGCTCAGTTAGTTTCAATTCTTATAAATTGCCTTTAGTCCAAAAGTATCTCCGATGCTAGCATATTGATGACACTTATTCATTCTTACGTAGAAATAAGGAAGAGAAGGAGAGCCTCCTCCATCGCATACGCCATCATTATTGTAGACTCCCATGTAAGTTTCTCTTATTTGCTTTAGCCAAAAAAGCCTAGTATCAGGATTGGTGTATTCTATTTTATAAACTTTATACATGGCATTTCCAACATTGTGATTGACATATCTGACAAGGTTCACACTATCTACTTTTAAATCAAAGTTTGCAGATTCTAAAAATTTAAAATCACAGTTACTTGTGGATCCACCAGGTATATCATAAGTGTAGTGATATACTACAGGTGACTTTTGATATTTTTCTTTATAAGCTCCCTTTATGTTGGTAGGTTGATTGGCACATACAATCGAGTCTATTCTGCTTACTTCTATACTGCATTGTTCTGCTGTCATGTACTGCTGTACAGTAGGACAAAGGATTACATCTGCATCATCTGACAAAGTACCATCGAGACTGCAAGAAAGTATAGATAAAATAATAAGGGACGTGCAAAAGCACATCAAATAAAGTATTGATTTCATTTTGGATAGATTAAATAGATTCGTAAATATCTCCGTATTGATCACCAAGCCCTCCGCTTATGTGAATCAAGATACTCGCAGGAATAAGGATGACGTCGTTACCATCTCCAAGCCTGAATGGTGAGGATGGATCCGGTTCTTCTTCAGTAGGATCTACCAACTTACAGCCAAGTAATCTATATTTTTCTCCATCAGAAACCAATACAAATTCATCTGAGTTTCTTTTTCTGACGGATACTGCAGTTTCTCCTTGCTCTGCCATCTCACCGATGTGTATTTCAAAAATTGGATTGTCCATTCCTGTTACAGATAGTGGAGTTTCTAAAGCTATTTGTTCTTTATTTTTCATTGATTATTTTTTTTGGTTTTAATAAATTTATTTGTTTTTTTCAATAATGGCTTCTATCTTTTCAAAAGCCTGAGTATTGCGAATGATGACTTCTTGCATCTGTGTCGAGTGACTGGAGTATAGCTGCATCAAATTTTGATTACAAGCATTAAACTCTGCCTTTAGTTCCTGCATTTCTACATAGAAATAATATACAATGCAAGACAGTATTATAAAACTTATACCTTGCTTTTTTATCACCTCTATAAGGTACTTTACAAATTCACTTTGCATAATTATTTGATTAAATATTCAAAATGCATCCAATCAAAATTCGATTCTACACCAAGGTTATAGAACCCATTAGAATAGAAAACATCGATAAGAGGCTTAAATGCTGGTTTGGAAAAGGAGGCTTTTTTATCATTAAATGCAAGAGCGTTTTTAACCGGATCGTGATCTACAGCAATGGCCCAAGCATGAGATGACCATTCGTTGCTATTTCTTTTTCTCCGATAATTGTAGCAACCACCAAAGCGGTTTATTCTAAGAGCATTGATCTCATCTTGATCATAGACCTCCAGGAGCTGATTATACACATTGCCAAGTGGAGTGTGGATGATTGGGTTAACTAAAAAAGAGGTTACAACCACCTTCTCATCCCATGCGATTATCATAGGGAATGGCAGTTGCAACCTCTTTAGGTTCTGTGTACTATCCTTAGGAAGGCCTAGCTGCTTTATAATATGTCGCTCCTTATTTACCGGCATCGGGTTTTGGGGATTTAATTATCATTTTCAGAATGACTTCATACAGACTGGTGGATAATAAATAAGATATGGCACCCTGCCAAATATCGCCCAACCCAAGCACCGCTCCACCAGCGATAACCAATACTGCAAATGTCAGTACTCTATAAGTAGCATTGTCGATTTCTTTTATCCCTGGGATCAAATAACTTAGATACCCTCCAATGGTAATCAGTAAGGTATATATCCCGGTTTGTAAATTGACAAGATCTGACCAATCCTTGGCATTCTTAATGTCTTCGATTATTTCAACAGGATTGCTCTGAGTTACCGTAACAATTGGTTGAGTCTTCTTAATAGTGAGAGAAGCCGGAGGAGCCTGAGCAGAGTCTTGAGCGATCAATGGTACTGTAGATAGTACCCAAAAGAAAGACATTGCTAACAACAAAAATAATTTTGGTCTCATTTTTAGTGATTTTATACATGAATAAAATGTAAAAATGAGCCTATTAGCTACTTATGAACGTTGCGTTTGTTTATGAAGGTTTGAACTGCATTATTAATTTTTTCAAGCTCATCGAAAAGATAGCTTTCATTAATATCGGAATACGACTTGATTGGTTCTAAGTCTTTCCAATAGATTCTTTTTCCTGAAAACTCACCAAAATATTTAAACATTGCTTCTTTTGATCTAAAACCATCCTGATGGGCAAATAAATCTAAATCGCTGCCAAGTATGAGTGTTGCAGAGCCTCCTAGA
This sequence comes from Minisyncoccota bacterium, assembly GCA_020059045.1. Lineage (GTDB taxonomy): Bacteria > Patescibacteriota > Minisyncoccia > Phycocordibacterales > Zambryskibacteraceae > JAGVCW01. Next base: position 2,516 of record JAGVCW010000015.1, read on the forward strand.
TCTTTAAATGTAAAAAGAGTTTGATGCTTTTCCGAGATCCACACATAATCAACTTTATCAACAATCGCATTGGCGAAATGATAAGGCTCTTTCTTTACATTCCTTGGATTGCCATACCACATATGTATTTTCATTCCTGGCTTCCATCTGTCGTGCTTATCCTCCCGGCATGTAAAAATCTTGGTTCCATCGATGATTCTATGCTCAAATTGATGGTTGTTAAATGATAGAATCATAATCCTGAGTTTAAAAGATTTCCTCCTCCCACCTGTGTATGGTATTTTCCTCCTTCTATTGTTTTCAATAAATTGTAATCCTCTAATGAAATCAATGGACCTGTTTTTACATCTTCAGGAAAGTAAATATTTGACGCAACAATGTATTGCTTCAAAAATAAATCTGTGTATTCCGAAACACATTTCTTTATTGCCTTTAGCTCTCCCCATGTTTTGGCAAGCTTAGACTTTTCCTTATAAAATTTGTTTAGAAATTTTACTTTTTCTTTTCTGAAGTGAGGTAAGAAGTAAGCCCATGCACATTCCAGTAATACAGCTTTATCATAGTCAAGAGAAACAATCACTACTCTTTTCACATGCTTTTTAGAGATTCCATATGAACTATAACCACCTCCTCTTTCAATAAAGTAATCGTAAATATATCTAAAAAGAATTTTTTCATTTTTTGTATTAAGAGAAATTTCAACCTTCTTTTTACCTACTTTATCCTTGTCAATATTGTACTTTTCACAAATATTATCAAATGCTATTTGAGCAGCCTTTCGCTCTCCTGGAGTGGATCCACGATTGATCAACTCCTGTATCTTTTTAAGTTTATCTTCTATTTCTTTATTCATTATTTAATTTACTCATATACTTGATTAAAAAATTACACACAACATTGACCAACAGCCCATACTTATTTACAATGGCCAAATGCCTTTGATGGCACACTGCGATATATAGGTTCTGTGGAAGATCATCTTCCTTAGTTTCTAAAATAAGAAAGTTGAGTTCAATAATGTAATCCTCATAATCGTAGCCATAATGCTTACAAAAATCCTCGATGGTTTTCCATTGAAGTTTGTCAGGGATGGTTTTATATTGGTTTCCTTTAAGCTTATCTGACAGCTTATTCATTACAGAAAGTTCCGGTGGACATTGTACAGGATTGGTAATTTCAGACTGCTTACTGATTTGCTTGTTTCTCAATATTGCCTGTGCTTCTATTTGAGGCCACGTGACGTCGTAATACTTCCTTACCCAAGTAGGTATGGTGTCAAAACCAATCTTATTGTATAGAGGCCCATATGCCCCTGTTGTGCCTTTTTTCAAAGCAATGACCAACTCTCCAATTTCCATGGATGGATATTCGTCGACTATCATCGACACAATGATCTCAAGGCTCTCGGAACTTGGCACCTCAGAAAGCTCAGTTATTAGGATAAATCTTAAAATCAGCTGAAGGATCTGCTCAGGATCAATCTTACTTATCTGCTTCGTTGGTACGTATGTAGATGGTACCATCTTCGTCAAAGCCTGGAGCTGTGGTTGTGGAAGTGCTGGCAAACTCATGCTAATCTTTGTTTTAGTTGGTCACGTTTATTTTCCTTAGGAGGATTTTCATTTTTAAACTTCTTGTACCATCCAAGGAATCGTTGAAGGCGAAACCATATTTGTTTTTGATCAAACACTGCATCCTCAGATTTTACCTTGGCACAAAAAGTTTTCCAAACAAGGTCTCCATCTCCAGGAGTCAGCCCATAGTTTTTCAAATTGATTTCAAACATATACTGATCAGGTCCGTCCGGATTGATTAGCTCCTCCGGATTGTTGGTTTTAAAATTTTCCCCCACACCCCCTTTAAAATTTTCATTTTCATTTTCATTTTCATTTACACTTTCCATATGTTTAGACATATGTTTATCGTGTGTTTTATCATATGAATTATCATATGTTTTTTTTCTATTTTTTGATCTACTATCTGTGTAAGATTTTCTCCTTTCTTTTTCCAGCTCCAACCTTTCATTAAACCAGAGGCCCGCCTCCGTTTGTTTGAACTTACAGGAGAGAGTGGCCCATATGCCCTTGTCAGCTCCAAGCAAGTTGGTGATTTGATTTAATGTGAGCGGTCCAGAATTGAACTGAGCCATAAGTAGATCCATATAGCAGCCTTTCTCATGACGTGTCATGGTCATGGTACCGAGCATCCAGTCTCCAGGATAAAATAGGAATGCAGGATCCTTAGCCATTTATTTTTGTTTGAATGATGTAATTATGTAACTTGACAAGCTTGGCTATATAGTACAGTATTTTAGTTTTGGCGATCCCTGCAAACCCACAAAGAATTTCTGTTAACTCAGTATGTGGAAGTGTTACAACCTTTGTTTTTCTATTAATGCTAACATCATAATTTATTGCCCTTGCATAAGCTCTTATCCTTTGGACCGTATATTCATCACTCTTCTTCTTCATGTCCAGCTGCTTTTAGTTGTGCGATTTTAGCATCGTATTTTTCTATTCTCTTTTGAGCTTTTTCGTTAATTATTGTGCTATAATCGTGACAAGATTGATTGAAATTTTTCTTTGCAAATTCCATTGATGCATAGGTCAAAACGTTTGACTCTGCATGAGTTTCATTGTAAGATGGAAAGGCAACGTTGTAGGCAAAATATTTGAATACAAACTTCTGAATATCTTCGTCTTGCAAAACTTCATATAAGTCAATAGTATCTGCAACAGACTTAAGATTGACATCTACTCTGTAAAGCTTTATTTTTTCATTAAGCATTTTTTTGAAATCTTGATCGTGTTTTAGCTGGTTAGCCATGTATGCAATAACTATGCTAAAATCAATAGACCTCCAAGTTACATGACCAAGCTCTACCCATGCATGTAAGCTTAATAAATTGTCACCAGGTAAAATATTGTCCGGATCATTGTCTTTTCGTTTGACATATTTTTGAACTTGATCGTAAAGCTTTATTTTGTCAAGCTGAAGAGCCCTGGATTCTTTATTGATTACTTTACTAAGTTCGTTTGAGCATTTTGAGCTATTATCTTTTGATTCATTACCTTCTGTTTTTTTGATGTACACAAATTGATCTTCGTATAGATCATAAGCTTGAAATATTTCTCCGCTTGCAACTTTTTGATCGTACTCTTTTATTTCATTTTTCCTGTTGATCTTATACTCCTCATATTTGTCATGAATTTCCTTTGCATCCTGTATGTCACCTTCTTCGATCAAATAAGTAATCATAGAATCCAAATCATCATCCTCTGCAAAACAAACGTAAGCATCTTCAATAAATTCTTCGATTGTCATTTCAGGATTATCGGCATACCTTAAACTTACCTTTTCAAAGTTTTTACAAACTGGGAAACCTGCTTCTATAGCCTTTTTTTCATAAACCTTATTCCAATGTGTATCAACTACAGTATGACTATCATATATCCTTCTTTTAAATTCAGCCGTCTTGGCTAACCAGCAAGTTGGCTTGGTACATATTGGAGGCATTCCATCATCGAAAAGTAAAGGCTTGTTTGCAGAATTGGCCGGACATACTTTACAAGACGGCACATTCTCAATATAACTTGGATCATCGGTTGGAAACTTTGCCGAGCTTAAAAAATATTCCTTTTTTGAAAATATAGTTTTCACGTAAGAATCAAGGCCCATGTAATTATTTTCTTCGATTATTTCTAATTGAAAACCATGATCTAAGCTCGAAATCTTTATAGCCGTTTCAATCGTACATTTGCCATCATAGAAAGCTTTTTTTGCTTCCTCGATCAGATTACAGAGCTGCATTCGCTTTGTAACGAAAGCTTCAGTTTTACCCACTTGTTTGGCGATTTCTTTTAGAGTTTTTGACATGGCCAAGGTCTTGTATGCCTCAGCCTCTTCCATCGGGTGCACGTCCTTTCTTTGAAGATTCTCCACTATTTGGATTTCCAGGGCCTGCTCATCTGTGAGCTCTTTTATAACACAAGGCATCTCCTTCAGGCCTGCTGGTCTACTAGCTCGGTACCTTCTCTCTCCCGATACTAACATGTATTTTTTGCCATAGGGCCTAACGAGTATTGGCTGAATAACTCCAGTCGCTTTGATGGATGCTGTGAGCTCTTCCATGTCAGCTTCATTAAAATATTTCCTTGGTTGGTTCTGGTCAGGGACGATATCCTTGAGAGGGATAAGCTCAAATCTTAATGTCATTACTACTGTTTTTAAAATTTTAATTATTAAATATTACCATCCACACTTGCCATCGATTGTCTTTGAATACATCTTTTTGACCTTCGATTATAAGGACTTGTGCAGATTTTATTTCCTTGTGTGGAATAAGGTCCATCCGTTTATTTTTTAATAGATCTATGTTCATCGCTTTTTAAAGTACCCTTCAGCGAAGGGTTTATTGATTTCAAAAATTTTCTTTTTGCAATAAGGTCTGTGTACTTTCAGTTGACTTGAATCCAGGGCCGTTTCGTAAAATAAAATAAGAGCCTCAAGTGTTTTAAAATCTCCATCAAGAATCAAATACTTTGCTGCTATAAGATCAATGAACTTTATTACTTCAGGGTTTTCAGCTCTCATCCTACTTTTATTTTTTTGATTGATGCAAATCGCTCTCCTAAAATTTCTATTATCTCTCTGATATGTTCTTTCTCGTTTTTATAGCCTGATTTATGTGCAAACTCAATCATTCCCGCCAATCCATCTACCAAGTTCATTACTGTTACATTTACTCCATGCTCTGTCAACACACCATCTTTGTCTATATATGTTAAAGGGTTTAATGGATGTCTAGTTTGAAGTTGAAGACTCGTTTTTAAAGGGTTTCCTTTCGTGTCGACTATAGTAGTCACTACAGTTATAAATTCTCCTCCTGCCTCCATCATCTTACGTTTACTATTTGTTCAATAATAGATGCCTCTATATAGAAGTCTCTTTTTGCATTACCATCCTTGTCAGTCCAGGGAATGGACCTCATTCTGCCTTCTACAAGTATCCGATGCCCTCTTCTTATAGCCATAATCTTTGAATCTATCAAAGGTCTGTTAAAAGATTTTACTACGTGCCAGTCCTTGGTAGATTGCCACTCACCGTTTTTGTCCTTATATCGCTCCTCTGTGCAAAGTGAGAAACTTCCAAGCCTGGTACCATTCTCCAGGTCCCGGCATTCTGAATCTTGGCCAACGAAGCCAATTACTGTGATTTTGTTCATACTACTGTTTTTTAAATAATGATTAAGCTTATTACTATACTTATCTCGAAGTATCTTAGTTGTTTTGTTCCACTCTCGCCTGTAATGGCCTTTGTCTTGATCTAGCATAGTGAGAGTTCTAGTTGTTTTACTTCCTTTGTCATAATAGAATACAAGGTCTCAGTTGTCTTAAAATTGTCTATAAGGCAATGATAATCTGTTTTGCCACATTCCATGATCCTGCCTGCTTTCATAAGGCTATTGAGCGATCTTCGTACTGATGTTACTTGAATGTACGGTCTTTTTGTGTACTCTGTTAGACCATACTTTATGCCATATCGGTACCAAATTTGACGAGGAGTAAGCTTGCCTCTTTGTTCCATAATTATGGAAAGTATTTTGTCGTCTTGGCTTAATTTCATGACTTAAGAAGTTGGATGTCTGAAAATTTTATAAGTCCTTTTTTTTTCTTTGGTACCACCTTCAATCCATCATTGGTAATCCTGCCTACTTTGCAGATATTATCAATATTAGAAAGGCTGACCTCTAAGTAATCGGCAGCTTGCTGACGTGTTATCCATCCAAATGGAGGATTGATAAGTTCTGAAATTGCTTCAGCAACAGCTTGTTTAATTTCTCCTCGTGTCATACTTAAAGTCTTTAATTATAGTTACAATACATATATAAATCAGAAATAAAATCCCAAATTTGAAAAATCCCATTTTTTAAGTTTTTAATCGTGAAAAAAAATGCCCGATCTCTCGTTAGAGACCAGGCATTGTTACGATGTTATTCCAACATCTAAGGTCTCAAAATAAGAAAACTACAGCGGTAAGACTTGGATTCGAACCAAGGACACAATTTCTCGTGTGGCAGGTTAGCACTCTGCTAGTTTAGACCACTCACTCATCTTACCATAAGATCGGTGATTATTGGCACCGATCAGTACAATGCACTTCTGCAGGAGATAACCCTTCCGGGAGATTGGTTTATCCATTACGAGCCAATCTGTAGACTCTAGCCATAAACTGATGCCTTATGGTGGCCAAAGGAAGTGACTGTTTCCAATAAAACATCTTCCTTACTGAGATGCTGGCACAGTGGGACTCGAACCCACATTTTGCACTCTTGGTTACATTTCTGCAGAGCTCTCCAGTGCCGAAAAATAGCAATTGCTTACTTGTGCCATCAGTTGTCTTTCCAACCGTCAACCTATTGCGAGGTTTTGCGTAGCGGAGGCAGGACTCGAACCCACGACCTTGTGGTTATGAGCCACACGAGCTGACCAACTGCTCTACTCCGCTATTAAAAAGGATCCTATCTTTATAGGATCCTGTGTGATTTGATTATTAAATTCAACCGTGAAAAGTGTAGCAAAGAAAGGAATCGAACCTCTATCTATCCGTCGATTGGATTACCATTATCCGACTTTGCTATAAAGGATCCTATCTTTATAGAATCCTATTGTTTACTCAATTTTTAATATAAAACAAAATGCCTAACTTTAAAAAAGAGCCCACCTTCGCAGGCTCTTCATCTAACAACTAAAACTATTCTGACCCCATGTTAATTTCATCCTCTCTTCCTGGAAGCCCAAGCTCCAGAGCTGTATGTAAGATTGCAGTTAGATTTGGCGTATGAATATCAAGTGCCTTAAGCAAATCTGCAAGCATAGGAACATCCATGCCTTTCTTTTGCAGCTCTAACCTAAACATTAGCCAAGGGCCTACAATCTCATTCCTGACATACTCGCCTGCCACAACGACTCCTAGCTGGTGGCTCTGAGTATCTTGACTAAGAGCATTGGCAATCTCTTGCTCCATCGCACTGAAGTCCACCATCCACCGTTTGTTTTCGGAACTTTTAACCCTCTTATTTTGTTGTGCTGTCATATTGTTGTATTGTTTACGATGCAAATATA
>JAGVCW010000012.1 GCA_020059045.1 Minisyncoccota bacterium
CTCGTGTTGCCAAGGAGTCTGGGTGCCTGACTGTTGCAGTAGTTACAAAACCTTTTTTCTTCGAAGGAATGCAGAGAATGCGCCTCGCCGAGCACGGTATAGATGAACTCAAGCAGTCAGTAGACGCTATTATTATAATTCCAAACGACCGACTACTTGCAACTATAGATAAAGACACTACCGCAAAAAACGCTTTCGCAATGTGTGACGATATTTTACGCCGTGCTGTAGAAGGTATTTCTGATCTTGTAACAACTCCTGGGCTTATCAACATCGACTTCGCTGATGTGCGAGCTGTTATGGAAAACGCTGGCGCAGCCCTCATGGGTATTGGATACTCATCTGGCGAGAAGCGTGCCGAGGAAGCTGCCCGTATTGCGATCAACTCACCTCTCCTTGAAGTTTCAGTGGCTGGTGCAAAAGGTGTACTCTTCTCTATTGCAGGTGGTGATGATCTAACAATGTTTGAGATTCAAGATGCAGCTAAAATCATTACCGAGTCGGTGGACCCTAACGCAAAGATCATATTCGGAACAGTTCGTGATGAGAAACTCAAAAAAGGTGAGATCAAGATTACAGTTATTGCCTCCGGGTTCCCAGAAAATGTCTCGAAGAAATCTCTTTTCCAGAGTAACGATGATGACAAGAAGGGCAAAATATATAACTCCATGCCAAGTTTTGGTGCTAAAGAAACAAAGTCAGAGGAACGAAAACCTGAACCCACAACAACTCCCACAGCAGAAAACAAGGATGATGAAGATGACTGGGGCGCGGTGCCAGCGTTTTTGAGGCGATCAAAGTTAAAGTAGACCCAAGGCACTAGGCTGTAGGCATCAGCATAAAGAAGTATTAACCTAGAAGATTAATACTTTGCATTTTATTCAAAATATGATCTAATACATTTAGGACACCCAAGGAGGTAAAATGGGAATTTCAGTTACAGAAGCACCCACCGAAGTTACCCTGACCTACTTCAGGGACAATTTGCGAAGGGTTTTGAAGGCCGTAAAGAACGAAGGAAAGACATATGTGATTACAAAGGAAAATAAGCCCTTTGCTCGATTGGTTCCACTGTCGGGGGTTCAAGACCCACCAACCGAAGTAAATCTCACATATCTTCGAAACAATTTATTGGACACAGTAAACCTCATAAAATACGCAGGTAAAAGTTTTCTACTAGTCAAAGGTAGAAAGCCTCAGGCAACCCTTGCCCCCATTTCTGATGACATTGCCATGCTACCACTCTTTGGTAGCAAAACATCCGTCAAGAAGGTTTTGCATTAATCACCCTCAAATTCAGGGTGATTTTCTTTTCCTCATTCTTTTGCTATTGTGTATCCGTCATTCGTTATTCATTATTCATCCTTCATTATTCACACTTTTCATGTACGACCTTGCAATCCTTGGTGGTGGTCCAGCGGGCGTTGCCGCTGGTGTATACGCTTCCCGTAAGCGCCTTAAAACTATTTTTATTACCCAGGCTTGGGGTGGTCAGAGTATTGATTCTGTGGGAATCGAAAACTGGATCGGAACTATTAATATCCCGGGACCGAAATTTGCGGAAGACTTGAAAAAACATCTCATGGCCTACGCCGGCAATATTGTGAATGTAAAAGAAGGTGAAAGTATAACTAGACTTACAGTCGGGAACGAAGAGGCAGGAACATTCAAAATAGAAACCGATCAAGGAAGCTACGAAGCTAAAACAGTTCTAATTGCTACCGGCAGTTCACGAAGGAAGCTGGCTGTCCCTGGTGCAGCAGAATTTGAAAACAAAGGTATAACTTATTGTGCCTCCTGTGATGGCCCTCTCTTTGCAGACAAGGACGTGGTGGTAATTGGTGGAGGTAACGCCGCTTTTGAAACAGCCGCTCAACTCCTAGCATACTGTAAAACCGTAACTCTCATAAACAGAAGTGATGAATTTAAAGCTGATCCTGTAACTGTAGAAAAAGTTCTTGCAAACTCGAAAATGAAGGCATTGAAAAACGTTGAGCTCCTGAACATTAAGGGAGATAAATTTGTAAACGGGATTGTATACAAAGACGTGTTAACCCAAGATGTTAAGAACCTTCCAGCTGAAGGAGTTTTTGTTGAAATTGGCTTAATACCAAATACAAGCTTTGCAAAAGAACTTGTAGAGTTAAACACCTACGGCCAGATTGTTATTGATCCTCGTACCCAAGCTACAAAGGTTTCAGGCATATGGGCAGCTGGAGATGCTACAGATGTCCTGTACCATCAGAACAATATTGCAGCAGGTGATGCTGTGCGAGCACTTGAAGACATCTACATGCATTTGCATGTGAAGTAGTAACTTGGGGGTGGAATAGCGAATGAGAATTAAGGATTGTAATAAATCCGAGCATCCTTGCTCATTCGTTATTCTTTACTCTTCTACAATATAATTACTTCTGTAAAAATATAGGTTCTATAAACAAACAGTAAAACCCCAATAAGCACAAGTAGAGCGAGACCTAGAGCGATGTTTCTAGGGTGTTGGCGTCTAATTTCTATAAATACCATAAGTATGAGCGCAAAAACTATTATTGTCCCTATAACAATGTAAAGTAGGGTTAGATTCCTTGTAGGATTTGCTAGCACATTATCAAAGTCACTTTCAACCGCAGTATAAGGCGCGCCATCACTACTTGAATTATTTGAGGCAAATGTTGTTTGTGTGGAATCCACCTCAATATTGGCCGTATCCATGACCGCAATGAATGTCTCAGTTTCCTCTATCACGACAGGTGGAATACTTGTGCCAAGAACTAGGTTATCATCTGTATTTTCACTTGCAACAATTGGTGTGGTAGTAGGAGTGGATGTGCCCACAGTCGTACTTTGTGGAGCTGGTTTAGTCGTTAATTGTAGATTAATATTTATTGATTCACTTGGTTTCCCAAACATTTGTACAACGAACGTTGTTTCCTCACCATTGTAAAAGCCATTTGCTGTAGCAATACCAATTTCCGTAAATTTACCATTAAGAATGTTTGCCCTATGTCCAGGCGAATTCATCCATGCATTATTGACATCAAGAGAATCGGTAAAGTTAATAGCTAGATTTTCTCCCGCATATAGAAATTTGTACTTTACGTCTTTGAACCAGTGCCACGGAGTTAGTCCATCAGGACTGTTGTGTGCAAAGTAGCTTTTGGCAGCCATATCATTTGCCTTCTTTTGCGCCGCTTCAACAAGTAGAGGATTTATTGTAAGTACTGCCAATTTGTTTACAGTACGATCAGCATTAGCAAGATCAACAAGTGTTCGAGGTATAACCGCACTTAAAAAATTAGTTTTCTTAAGAACTGTTGTATGTACAATTCCAACAAAAAACACAAACAGAGATATAAATGCAATGACACTAACTGCCGATTTCCTTAAAATATGTGGCTTGTAATCATTGTCTTTATTCGGAATTAAATATTTTTTCACTATCTTCATTGTTATGTATAATTATACCATTTTTTAGCTTGAAATGCAACATTAAACTCTGATCACACTATTCGAAACTTACCTCCCGAATAACCTATACTACAAGCCATATTTTACTCATATCAACTGTGGCTTCTCTTCCTCCTCACTTTCTACTGGATTTTCCCCAACTTGCTGTTCACTACTAATAGCCTCTGCAAATACTATTAGACGATCACTGTATTTCCTTAACTCAGGGATCCACACACCATCGCACGTTATGAGAACAATCTGCCTACTGTTTGTCTCACCGAATATTTCTTCTACATTGTGAGAGTTATAGTCTAGAACCTTTGTTTCTCTTACAAAAAATGATACTGCTTCCCCACTTTCTAGAGTTACCATAATCTCATCTCCAATTGTAAGCTTATTAACATTATAAAATACTCCCGGAGAACCACTACCATTATCCAAGTGCCCTGCAAACACAGCGCTACCGACCTCACCCGGCTCGGCACCATATTTGTACCACCCAGCTCGAGCATAACTTTTTGGCACTGCCATATTACCACTTCCGGCAATACCTACAGGCTCTATAGCAGCTTCTAGACCAATTTTTTCTATCACTATTTTCTTCGGTCCCTGACTTGAAACATAATTTTCTGTTTTTTGTGGAGCTGGAGGAGAAGGCAACACAACCAATCTTTGCCTTTCACTCTCGTGCAGTACAAAGAAGAGAGCCCCGACTAGCAAAACAAATACCGCGTTAACAGCAATAACGTATCGATATTTCTTACAAAAAGACAAAATCTTTTTTTTGTATTTATTTCGACGCATTAGCTTCTAACACTTGTATTTGGGCAAGAAGCACAGAAATAAGGTTTTTGAGTATTCTTATCTTTTTGCTGTCACTTGCACCCTGTGTTATTTTTTCAGATTTTGGTTTTGCAAAATAGCTGACTATATATAAAACGTCCTTTCCGCCAAACTTACCATTTATAACTCCTATACCAACTTCTGTAAAAAAAGAATTAATAATATTTTCTTTATGTGTTGGTGAATTCATCCATCTTTCAAATATTTCTTTTTCAGTCACCTGACCTACTCCCAAATTTTCTCCGGCATATAGATATGTGTAGCCAACATTTTCAAGAACTGCCCAGGCAGTACCTTGTTCGGCTAAAGAGTGGACCAAGTATCCAATATCTGCAAGCTCTTCTGCCTTACTTAAAGCCGCGTACGAAAGACGTGGATCCTCAACAAGTGCCCGCAAGCCCATAGCTTCTCTTTCTGTATTAATACTCTCAATCAAAACATTCGGAGAAAACTCTGATCCGAATGTAATAAGTGGAATAAGAAAAAACGTGAGTAGAAAAAGGATCTTTTTCATTCAAAATTCATTATAACACAAAACCACCCCCACGATATGTCAAGGATGGTTTTGTAATTATAGACCTATATATAGCTATATTTTACCTTTTGTGGAGTCTTACAACTTTGATCGAGAAGAAATTAAGAGTGAAGAGAGCAAGCATTCCTACTAATACAGTACCGAATACGCTATTTACCCCACTATTACTTGCAAATTGTAAGCTACTAAGCTGTGTATTTTTATTTATTAAACCCATTCCTGTATCAGGAAGCCCCGTGAAAGCACCTAGAACTTGCCCTTTTGGTCCGCCACCACTACCACCATTTCCACCTCCTGATGATGCAGCGCCAAGAACAAACGGAGGAAAACCTCTCGAGCCACTCTGGCCCCCTCCCCCTCCTCCTCCATTACCACTACTTGTGGTTACCGTACTTCCACCACCCCCATCATTTCCACCTCCATCTCCGTCACCTCCAGTCTCCCCGCCATTTGAAGTAGTTCCGTCTAAGGTAAAATGTGCATTCAGGGTTACATCGCCATTAATTGTTACATCGCATGGAGTTGAACTTGCGATACAAAATCCGGGATCACCGAGAGTAGTTGACCATCCTATATTAAAGTTTGAACCAGAATTTGGAGTAGACGTAAGTGTCACAAGCGTCCCAGTGGCATAGGTTTCCGTACAGTCTCCTGTCTCACCAGTGCCTCCTAGAGCACTTGCGCAACTTATTCCTGTACCAAGAATTTCACCTTCGCCATCTCCACTTGTAGTAATAGTTAAAGTGAAGGGGTTATTGCCGCCACTACCTCCTCCATCGCCGGGTGGTGTAGTAGTGGGGACATTCCAAGCTACACAGTGATATGTGTTGCCAGCCTCTAGATTTGAGATTAATTCAAAATTGTCATAATTCAATACATCGTCGGCACAATACATTTCTGCAGAAACATTATCTATGGTGTTTTCACCTGTGAACGAAATGTAGTTTGCTTTCAACACTTCTCTTAATGATATATTGGAAATAGGTGCTGTCAGATCTATTGAGGCAGTCACAACACCATTTGTATCTGTTGGACCAAACAAATTCCAAGGTGAACCTACTGGGCCGAGAGTGTTGTCTCCAGGGTTAAGCTCCTCATCAGATGCCCACTCAAACTCCCACCCCTGTGTCAGTGAACAGCTTTCATGAGTCTCTAACCAATCTACTGCGGTATTTGCTGTAATTGAGTCACTGCCCGCTCCCCAATTTGGGAGATCGGTTTCATCTGTACAAATTATTTTTGAAGCAGAAATTGTTGCACTAGTAGGACAGGTTTCATTCCAAATAATTACATACTGATCTTTATCAATTCCATTTAAGTGGTATCCTGTTGTTGAAGTAGCAGCTGAATTCATGGCTTCAGCCCAAGTATTCCCGTAAGTGTACCCTACAACCCTATACTTACCTGGCACACAGGCATTACCATGTGGTAATACTTTACTTTCCGATGTGTCCTCGAATATATCCCCCGAAACCAGCCCGTTTGATAACAAATTACTTGTCCATAGATAATCATTGTCGGGGTTCAAGACGTCAGTAGCTGATTCTGTACTTAGTACAATTTCAATTCCAAATGTTTCATCACTATTATTATCTGCTGGTTCCCCGTCCAAAAATTTCTCGACATATATCGTCGACTTCCCGGGCTCACCAGGATTTCCACCATCATCACAATCTTTACCACTCCATGACAATGTGTAGAGCAAACCCCCTGGATTATTTATTGCTGGTAGGTCTGGAGTTGCCCAATTCTTTATTCTTATTGTTAGTTTGTTTGCACCTGTAAGAAGACTACTTGACACATCAATCGTGTCTATAGAGCTATGGTTGTCTTCTCCCGAATCTGAACCCACCAAGCTTCCATTTACCCAAACTTCGTAAGAATTATCAGTTGCAATTTCAAGAGTTGCGGTTGTTTGAGTTCCTGTAACTGTAAAATCTTTTTCAAATGTCACCCATTTATCTGTCTCCCAGTCAGTAACTGGGTCTTCGGACCAAATCCACTTTGCTAGAGGGTCCGATGTAAGAGCCCCCCATACCCCAGGTCCAAGTGCTTGTATAGAAGTGACATCTGAGACTTCGAGCGCTTGGTAATCAGAAGTAGTATCAGGATCTCCTAAATCTGTAACTACATTAGTCACAAGCGTGTCTATACCACTTGAGATCATACCTGAAGTTTCTACACAATCCTCTAGACACTCGACACTTACATTATCAAGAAAAGTTCCGAGTGAGTCCGGTGTACCAAGGTCAGCAAAAAGTATCTCTGCCATAGAGGAAGTTGCGACAAGTATGAGCATGTAATCCTTCCACATCGTGTCAGTATTTGTAGAACCATCAAGTGAAAGTGTTGAGGTCGCAGCTATACCGTTCCAGAAAACTCCAAGCATGTTTTGACTAGCATCAGTCCCAGGTCTAGGAGAGAAAGAGAATTTGACTTGATACTCCTTACCCGGAACTGTGGGAATAATTTGAGAAATTTTTACTGAAGCGGGTTCACCTGGAGGTGGAAGGTTTGCACCATTTGGTCCATCCCAATCACCATCTAGCTCAGCAAACTGTTCACCCGTCCTCGATGACCAGAAAGCATCTTTATGAAATTCAAGTTTCGCCACGTCTGGAATCCAAGCCCCGGTGAGAGGATCTGGGTATCTTGTACTGCCCGGGCTCATCCATGCTACAAGCCATTCAAGACCTGCTGCACCATTGTTAAAAATGTCCCAATTTGAAATGTGTGTTACTGAAGGCGTTTCAAAATCTCCATTCTTTATGAGCTCAAGACCCGGAACACATATTGCAGGCTCTGGGTCAGGTTCATTAGGTATATGATCACCACACCACCAGTTGAGTCCTTTCGTGGTTGGCTTGCCATTTTCATCCACCTCACCACTGTAAGCAAAATCATTCTGGTGCTCACCATGATCATTCCAGCCATTACTATTTACAGAAATTACATTAAAGTGGTCGAAAGGATGATCTCCGCCGTTGTCGTGGCAGATATATGTTTTTTCAATTTTCGTTCCACGAACATTTACACTATCGAGGTAGAAAACATCACTTGATTGGTTAAGGGTGGCTACAAAGCGAATTCTAAATTGTTCGTTATCGTTTGCCTCTATAGGTAAATCTGCTGACCAGTCATTCCAAATGTCAGATTCGTCTCCATCAATAAAAGTTTTAAGCGTATACCAATTAATACCATCGGGGGTCCACTCTACTTTCACATTATCTCCTTTTTCAAAATGATTGCCATCGGCGATTTGATACAAAAATGAAAGAGAAATATTTTCATACCCTTCAGTAGAAAGTCGCTTACCTAAAATGTTGGGTATGTCCTCGGTACTACCAGAAGCTATCGCTTTTTTGCTTCCTGCGTGAGATGGAACACCTGCCTGAGTCCATTTCACATCCTGCCTAGACCACTTGCCAAAACCAGCACCACCTTCGCTATCTTCAAAACCACTTCCAAATATAACAACTGAAGAAGCCGCGAAAACATCTTGTAACAAGAATGCTGAGGGAGCAATAGTTTGCAGAACCAGCGCTAGAATCACGAGAAAGCTTGAAAAAAGTTTTGCTCTCATTGAACTCTTCGACTTTGGTTGATAGATCATGGTGGTTAGGTATTTTAAATAATAATGCTTAATAGGTTATAAAATTACATGCTTATATTATACAAAATGTATATTGTTTTGTCAAGAAATTGGACACCCTAAAACAAAAGTTGTCCTGTCCTAGATAGTATATCTCCATTTACTGACGTATACCAATCAATTCTATGACATTATCCCCAGTTATATTTATTAAAAAAGAGCGACTTTTGATCGCTCTCGGGCACACTACCTAAAGGACAACTTAGCCATTGGCCAATCGAAAATATTATTCGGGGGGTTAACTGGGCCGCCAGGCTTAGACTTCTCACGACATATCACGAAATGATTGTGACATGCTGCCCAACCCGCTCCAAACCCTGCAAGGAAGCCCAGACCAATCGCTGGCCACTTATTTGACTTGATTGTTCTGGTGACGGTATCCACCCTGACTGTCTGCTTGGGTGGAGTTGTGTCCTTTTCGACCTTAATCCCCACAGTAACCGGTCGCGTAAAGGACAACTCTGCGCTGTCCGTTACCAAACGATCAACACCGGTCGTACTTTTTGCTCTGACTGAGTCTTTGTACGCTACCAGATGGAGACTGTCTCGCACTTCCACCTTTGGCGTATCTACCGCAACGGCCGGTAGTGGAACTCGATCTGGAAGAATGGTGGGTGTCTCTGTTGGATTGATACAATAGATCGAGACAACAAACTTCTTTGTATCTCTTTCCCGCAAACACATTTCTCCCGCCAGAGCACGCCTCGTTACACCCGCCCAGTCAATTCGACCGTTCGGGAATAGCCCAATCAGATTCATGGTTGAAGGACATGGTACCACCTCAAGTGTAGCGAAATACACAGCAAGTCCTGTAACATCACTGACATCTCTTGCAAGACTGAGCTGACGAAGCGCTTCCAGAAGTCTCCCACATGTCGCGTACATCCCTGCAGGTTTACTGTTTTGTGTTCGACACATACTTAGCATCATGATCACCTGTTGTTGTGTTCTAGATAGACTATGCACAGCAAATGGTAGTCTTGGTGCAAGTGCGTCGGGTAAAACAGGGTTCAGTGCAACTGGTGTTGACGCCCCAGTAGTAGACCCTCTCTTCGGTACACTCACAACACTAGAAGCTGAGCTTGCCAAGGGTGGGTTCTGTACCTGTGTACGTTGTGCAGACGCTGGCTCCGGTTTCTCTTGGAGAGCCGCACTTGAAGTACGAGGTGTGGTGTCAACCTTCTTTGACTGATCAACAACAAGGACCGGCTGGGAAGAAGATGTTGCTACTTGCCCATTTGCTGTTGCTACTGGGTTTGCAAGTGGCTCAGAGCCGGGATGCAGTGCTACTGCGACTTCGGGTCTGTCTCCATTATAGAGACACTGCTCAGTTCCAGCGAAACTCCTGACTGTCCTAACGTTCAAACTCTTATTCCTCGGATGAACACCGGGGACGGAAACATTCCCTTTCGGGCAGGCCTTAAGTACGAGAGCTTCAATGAACTTCCCAACGGCAGCTGCCGCACTGGCCATCTGTACAGTACTATTTTGGGCTTTCACACTTAGAATTACTCCATCACAAGTGGCATTGAACCACTCGTCTCGACAGTTTTTCTTTAAGCCCTCCTGGAGTTGCTCTCTCGTTACTGGAGCCTTGATGATTGGCACCCCGCCTCCGGCTTGAGCGGGTACCAAGTCAGGTGCAACAGCAACCATGACGAATCCGAGCAAAAGCGGCAATCTCTTCATTTGACCTCTGGGTTGGTTGTTTGTCTGTATGTAAAGAACTGCCCGCACCCTACCATAATCAAGATGAATTGTAAATGATGAAATTAGGTGAGTTTGTGTGAAGCCCAATTAGGCAAAATAGGCTATTTTGCCTATTATATTTGCAAATTTAAGTAGTACTTATAAATATAAAAAGGCTTCGACCGAAATCGAAACCTAGAACACGTCCTCTGGTATCTGCACGGGCTCTTCCACCCACACAAGAAAATTGCACCAATCAATTTCTTGGATACGAATCCATGGTTCAGTTCTGGTGTGTCCGTCGCCCAACGCAAGAGTATGTCCACTAGCACAGCACTCGGGAGAACACTCATGGTCTGCATGGAACCAAAAATCAGATCCGTGCATACAGTCTTGGCACCAGACCAACTCACCACAACTACAACTCATGTAAATGAAACCCGTAGCACCGCAATACATACACCCAGGAGGAGGTGCAAGTGAGTCCGCACTTATTATCTCGTCCTTTTCTTCAAGCTCAATGAGAGACGGTTTCGTAGCATGAATAAATATTATCTCTGCGTCCAAGTCTTTAGCTGCTCGGACAAACTCATCACGCCCTTCTTCTGAAATTTCCAGTATAAATTGTCCACCTCGCTGATCTTCAAAGGTCTGAACAACTCTCCGAAATACTCCATCCAGAGAGGGTGGATCGGGAAAGAAATCAAGTTGTTCCCATGAACCATCGAGGAAACTCTTCAAAAGTGCTGACAAAACTCTAAACTCCTCGATGGTACTAATCATGGGAGTCAGAGGAAATTTACTTTGCTCTGGCCACATGATTATCTCCAAGAAGGGTGTCTGCCGAGATACTATACAAAATTAACAGTATTCACAAGTTCTCTTTTTTTAGTGGAATATCGAGGAGTTTCTGATACAGTCCATCATTGGTGTCTTTCTGATAAAGTCGAACAAAAGTAACCAAGAATGACGGGACTGTATCAAATTCTATTTCTGCCCTTTTTCTCATTGTCTTAAGTTCTTCTTCCTTCATCCCACCCCATGTAGCTTCTCCGAGTGTAAGGTGAGGGTGGTATAGTGGACCCTCAAAGAACTTTTCTCTTGCCTCTGCGTTTGGGTTGAAGAGTGTAACCAACTTATTATGTAAATCCATAAGTCCTTCCGAAAATATGGGGTTCAAAAATAGTACCCGATTATCAAATCCGTCTAATCCTTCAAGCTTGATTTCAAATGGTGTATGACTTCCCACAAGTGTCGTAAGTGGTGCAAGCCAAGCTTTGTCCTCTGGTAGCCCACTCGGAGCCTTTAATGTTATGTGGGGTTCATTAAAGTACGGAACCTTGTTTGATGGAAAACTTTTCTGAAACTTAAGGATTTTTTCTTTGGTAGCAAGTGGTGGGACAATGCCGATAAAAAATTTCATAGTTTATAATAAGATTCTAAATTTCGAACGGGTTAGATATAGTGAGTTAATACAAACATACTTTTGGGAAAGAGAAACTGAAATCTACCTTATATCCATGATTCCGAGCCGATCTCGATAGACATTTTCCCAAAAAATCTTTTTTGCTGGCCTATATTCTTTGTAATATTTTCCCTCAAATTGTCGCTTGAGATCGTTGTACTGCTTTAAAAGCTCGGGGTCACTTTTTAGTAAATCCCTTGCTCCACGGTACTGACGCTCAGCATCCGTTCCTAAAACACTGACAAGATAATCTGTGGAAAAACTTTTTTCTATTCCTTTAAAAATTGCTTTATTTTCTGTCCAATTGTCTGGATTTTTTACTTTTGCATATAACATTAATATTTTAATAATTTCCGGAAAATCATCTTTCCGAACAATAATCTGAATATCTACATCCTTTTTGGTTAAACTTCCAAGAATAGAAGCTCCTCCAACATGTTCCAGACCCACCTCAAAACCTTTAAATAATTCTGTAAGTTTCTGCTTTTCAGAGTGAAAAAAATCTTCGGCTTCCTGCCAAAATTCTTCAGATGGAATAAAGTGACAAATTTCTAAGTCCGCAGGCATATGATGACCTATTATACTGAATTTACGATTCTACACCTATCTCCTAGTGCTACCAGTTCTACTTGCTTGTTGTGTAGAAAAAGGAGGAAGACCCCCAAGTCAGTCTAGGAATGCCGTTTTTTCTCAATCCCGTAACAAAGCGGAGGGTACAGGATTTGAACCTGTGAGGAGTTGCCCCCAACCGCGTTTCGAGTGCGGCGCATTAGACCACTCTGCCAACCCTCCGCTTTTTTACTGGACGGGCCAGTTCCTTTGACCCCATGACACTTTTCCAGAATGACTCTAGCATTTTTTGATTTTTTTACAAAAAGTGTTATATTTTTTCTGCATTTTACGGCCCTATCGTCTATCGGTTAGGACACAAGCTTTTCAAGCTTGGAAGCGGGGTTCGACTCCCCGTAGGGTCACAAAAAGGGAGAACCTTACTAATTTTAAACTGTCAAATCTATTTTATGGCTAAATTAATGGCTGAATGCTAAAGAAATAAAGTTCTGAAATTGAATTACTTCTCAAATTCATTTTTAATTTTGATATGATCAATTTGAAGTAAGATAAGGCTATTCTGTGGTTCTGAACATATATCATATCCAGATGAATACTATTCGTGAACAATTGAATAAAGCTAAGTACTTCGTATGTCAGCAATTAATTGCTTTAAGTACATACATATCAAAGAAGTGGTCGGTGTTAATGAGTATTAGACATTCATGGGTGAATAAGACGCTATCCAGTTTGAGCGACCAGTTGCGTCATAGCTGGGTAACAATCTGTATTACGTTTATTATTGCTATAGCGACAGTATGTATCGCGAACCAGTACAATGCACTTACGGAACAGAAATATGATATGCAACTATTCAAGTATTTCTATGATTCAGAGAAAAAGGCAATAGCTTTAAATTCAGGAGAAACATTTGCGCCAGTATTTGTTAAATGGCAAGTTCCTTATGCTGGTGCCACTACCACTGGATGGGTCAAGAACCAGCTCATGATTAAGGATATTATTATGAGCATCACCTCGGGAAATCATGACGGAGCGAACCCAGGTTTCTTTTTTGAGCATGGTGCCGGATATATACGTTGCAATATCTTAGATCGATTCGGTATAGATGAAAGTTTAGTGCTTGGCGGGTTCCCAATCGGAGTTGAGACAACGTTTGTGACAAAGGGTAAACCGGAATTGGGATACAGAACGTCTATGGATCTAATTTGGTTGAGAGGGTTTGATGATAATAACTTGGAAGTAAACGTACTTCCAAATGTGGATCCACAATATTTGAAAGATCAGCTCAGAAAGGGCAACAATGCGATCCAGAAGACACTGCAAATTGACAAATACGATCAAAACTATAAATATATTGGAGACGACGGTAATTGCTCACAGCAAGGTGAGATGTTTTTGCTTGAAGCTATCTAATGTTGAGTGTAAATATTTCATTAAGATTTTGGATTGCCAATTTGATATAATCTCTTTGTTTAACTAGTTCTGAAATCCAAACATTTAGGTCATTGTGTGCGGGCGGTTAGCTCAGTTGGTAGAGCGCGTCATTGACGTTGACGATGTCAGAGGTTCAAGTCCTCTACCGCCCACAATTAAGTAAATTTATTTACTTAATCTTGAGGACTTGAAAACCTTGAGTATATCGCGCGGAGCATGCGAGCACGATACGAAAGGTGTACAGAGTCTGTAGGACTCGAGTCCTCTACCGCCCACAGGTAAACACACAACATATGTTGTGTGTGTGAGGACTTGAAGGCACAGCCATGTTTTGTCAGCCAGACAAAACAGGCGAGCCGGGGTCGAGAAAATTTTGATTTGACGAAATCAAAATTATTCGTGACCTAGCCTCTACCGCCCACAAAAACCTTTGGTTTTTTGAGGACTTGAAAAAGCTGAATATATCGCACGGAGCAAAGCGAGTACGATATGAAGCCTGTACAGCCTCTGTAAGAGGAAAGATTCCTCTACAATACGAAAGGTGTACGGCCTCTGCCTACCTGTCGGTAGGCAGGTAAGATTAAAGTTTTCACTTTGTATGCAAAACAAATTGTCATGATTATTTTAAGTATTGAAACAAGCTGTGATGACCCCAAACGAAATAGCGACTGCAGTACAGTCGATTTCGTACGGGGCGAGAATTGGTAATGTTAAGTTTAATGTGCAAAATAAACCATCATGATTATTTTAAGTATAGAAACCTCTTGTGACGAAACAGCCGTAAGCATTCTAGATGCCCGAGGGTCTGTTACCAATCCTAAATTTAAAGTTTTAGGAAATGCTTTGTATTCTCAAGAAAAACTCCATGCTCCATACGGCGGTGTTTACCCAAATTTAGCAAGAAGGGAGCATCAGCAAAATCTCGTACCCTTACTTGTGAAAGCCCTTAGGGACGCGAAGCTATTTCGGAAGAGAACTGGAATAAGCAGAAAACAAGAAAATATTCATAAGGTAATTAAAAAAGTTTTGAAAAAGGAAAGCACTCTTTATGAACACTTTTCAAGCCTCCTCTTTAACGTTGAGAAACCTAAGATCGGTGCGATAGCTGTCACAGTTGGACCGGGGCTTGAGCCAGCTCTTTGGGTGGGTGTAAATTTTGCAACAGCGGTCGCGAAGCTTTGGGGGTTACCAGTCATCCCAGTTAACCATATGGAGGGACATATAATGTCAGTTTTGTTAAAGACAGACACCGAAAAAAATAAAAAAGATAACATTAGAATTAATTACCCAGCCATTTCACTTCTAATTTCTGGCGGCCATACTGAGCTTGTGTACTCGAAGAAACCCTTCGCATACAAAATTATAGGGAAAACTAGAGATGATGCACTAGGAGAAGCGTTTGACAAAGTTGCTCGAATGATCGGACTACCCTACCCTGGAGGACCAGGGATTTCTCGTCTAGCGGAAATAAAAAGGAATAAAGGTTACAAAAAAGAGAAGTGGTCTTTGCCACGACCGATGATTCACTCGAAGGATCTAGACTTCTCTTTCTCGGGACTGAAAACTTCCATACTTTATAAAACAAAAAACAAAAAACTTAGCACAACTTCTAAAGAAGAAATTTCAAAAGAATTCGAAGATGCTGTGACAGAAGTAATCATATCCAAAACTAGAAAAGCTTTAGACAAATTCTCTCCACGTTCACTTGTTGTGGGTGGAGGTGTAATAAATAACACTTATATAAGAGCCGAACTTGGGAATCTTGTAAATGAATACTCTGGAATAAAGCTCTTCATACCAACCAGAGAACTTTCCACCGACAATAGCACCATGATAGGAATGGCTGGATTTCTACAGATATTAAATAGTCCCAAAATCTTGAAGAAGAAGAGACGACTAAAGGCACAGGGTCATTTAAGTTTTAAATCTTAGGATCGTTCAAAGTGACCACTGCTCTCACCTCTTTGTCCTGGAAGGAAAACCAGAGAAGATATGCTGAAGCTACAATTATAGTTGCAAGCAGGGGCAGAATGATCTCATAGTACTTGAATGCGAGACATGCAATTGTCGCAATTACTAGTCCAAGTATGAAGATAAATACTTTACGAGTACGAACTGACTCTAGAGTCAGGATGTGACTTTTATTTTGGTAGTCTACAACTTCTCTTGCAATGATATAGAGAGCAAGGAGTATTGCTAGGAAGAGTATGACAGCCGTAAGTGAGTCTTGCCAACCCTGTGGACCTGCAAATATAGCCGCAGCTGCATTTCTAAGGTTTACGTTTGCAAGCAAGCCATTTAGTACTCCTTCACTCTCATTATTTCCTATTGATCCTGTTGTAGAACTTGTTGTCCCAACTCCAATGATTGTTCCTCCTGAAGTCCCACTAGACCCGTCAACTGACGACCCAGAATCTGAAACACCTGGAATTGTTATACCCTGAGCTTTTAGACTTTCTATAAAGGCTCTGAATTCTCGCACCTCATCCTCTTGCGCAGGTGTCAGAGGAAATGCCTTATTACAGAATATTTCATTTACCTTTTTCTTGGTAAGAATGTAGACGAAACCAGTATATCTATCATGCCCCCATGGCCTCAATATGTCATCAAAGTATCTTTCTTGGAATATACCGACTGCGTCAAATGTTGCCTGGTCAAATGTACCTGTGATTTCTAGGTTGCTAAATCCTTCTAGAGTCTTCAGAAATGCTTGTAGCTTTATAACCTCAACTGGATCATTGATCCAATCAATTCTCAAATAGTCCTTTAGATACTCACAGCTAGTTGCAGCTCCCAAAACATTTGAAGATGAACCTAGGGGTGGGGTCCTTCTATGACCTCCAACTGATCCACCGCCGCCGCCAGACGAACCACCGCCACCACCTCCGCCGCCGCCAGTATTTTCAGGATTAATAACGAGACTTATTGTTTCAGTACTTGTTCCACAGTTGTTGTCCAATGTAACAGTAATACTAAATGTTCCAGATTGAGTAGGAGTCCCTGAGATGGTTGTAGTTGAAAATGTTAGACCGTTTGGCAGTGTTGATGAGCCAATACTAAAGGTAATTGTAGATGTACCAGTCGAAGTTGCTGTTAGATTGTAATTAAGTGCAGTATTAACTTGTCCAGTTATTGTTTTAGCACTATCGATTGCCGGAAGTGTGCATTGTCCTAACGGAAGGACAACTACTGTTGCAGTACTTGTTGCTGATTGTGTAGAGTTTGAACAAGTAATTGAATACGCAGTTGTAGTTGCAGGAGAAACTAAAGTATTACCAGATGTAGATGTAGCAGTAGTCCATGAAGCAGAACATGCATTTGTATTCTGAGAATTCCACGTCAAAGTAGATGTTGCACCCACAAATACAGTTCCAGGATTTGCGGTCAAAGTTACTGTAGGATTATTATTACCGCCGCCATTTGGATTAGTAACATTTACTGCAAGTGTAGCCGTTGTTGTTCCACAGCTATTTACCGCACTTATTCCTATTGAATGTTGCGCAACAGCAGATGGAACTCCTGAGATAGAGTTTCCGTTCACCGATAGCCATGATGGTACTGTGTTAGTTGCAACGAAGTAGTTGATGGTTCCAGTATTACTTGATGTTGCATTAAGTGTGAAAGAAAATGTATTACCAACTACCACATCAAACGACAAAGCACCAACAAATATAGGAAGTTCGCATGTGGGTGGAACACTAGTTTGCACAATAATAGTTTCTGTATCAGTAGCAGAATTTACTCCATTTGTACACGTGATTGAGTATACAGTTGTGGTTGCTGGGGATACAGTCTCTGATCCAATTCGAGACGTAGAAAGTGTCCACAAAGCCTGACAAGATGTAGCGTCAGTTGAAGCAACCCAAGATAGTGTCGATGTAGCACCAGCTAGAATCGTAGAAGGATTTGCTGTTAAGGACACCGTGACCTGTAAAGGACATTGTGCTGAGGAAGTTGCTGCGGCTGCCACAGATGGATTGGAACTAGAAGTAACATTTAATGCTGTAACTGTATATGAATAACTTGTATTTGGACTAAGTAGAGTATCACTGTAGGTAGTAAGAGTAGTTGTTGCAATTTGCACACCTCCTCTTGCCAGAGCGTAACTTGTTGCTCCACTTACAGAGTTCCAAGAAAGGGTAACACCGCCTCCACAAGTACTACTTGTTGAAGCAGTTAAAGTGGGTGAAGGAAGTGGTGGTGTCGAACAAGACGAGGAAGCTACTCCTGTCACGGGAAGTGAAGGTATTGAGTCACCAGCACTATTTGAGGCAATGACAGTATAAACATGCGTACTTCCGGGCACTAAACCAGTATCTGTAAAGCTAGTTACTGAACTACTAAACACTTCCATTTGATCCCTAAAGACCTTATATGTGTTTGCTCCACTCACTGAATTCCATGAAACAAGAATGTTGCCACCACACTGTGTTCCTGTAGTAACTGTAATTACTGGCTTTGTTGGAGGTTGAGGTGGATTTGCTACCGATCCGTTCACAACAACTGAGTCAGTTATAGTTGTTCCTTGTACTCCAGCACAAGTAACCGTAAAGGTTCTTGATCCTCCTGTGGCTGGATAATAGGCGTGTCCAGGGTCAATTGGGCTAATGTCACCATCTGTATCAACTCCAGTAGAAGATAGCCCGGAAATGTCCAGTGTACATGGTGCTGAAGCATTGGAAGAAATCCATTCAATAGTGAAGCTTTCTCCTTGGTTTAAGCTAAGTGGTCCTTGTGTACCACTTGCGGTAATATCAATCGTACTTGTAGCAGGTGGGTTTTGAGGTGGTCCTGGGTAAACAGTTACACTGTCACTTACACTTACGCCATTGCTGTTACTACAATTAATAGTATACGTAGTTCCTCCTGCTTGTGGATAAAATGGGTGCGTAAGATGTAACTCGGAAACACCCGCATCACCAACACCAGAAACAAATGGTGTACTGAACGCACACTCATTTGCATTTGAAGTAACCCAGCTTAGAATCAAGTCTTCTGTTGCAACTAAAGTTACTGGCCCATCAGAGTCTTGGGCTTTTATGTCTATAGTTGGATTTGGACTTGGTGTAGGATTTCCAGCGGAGTCATTTGATACCTGGAAACGAGCAACTACACTTCCTTGAGTGGGCCATCCAGGAAAAATTGTCCCAATATTTACACCCTGTGAAGTAACAAACTCATCTCCAGTTTGACCAAATGGAAACGGAACCGACACACTCTGTGATTGGTCTGGATACCAACGAGTAGATCCAGGGATATACGAAAGTGACTGAGAAGATGAAATATTAATCGTGGTTTGCCCATTTACAACCACCGAATTATCTGCGGACAAAACACCTGTCGCAACAATAGATGTTCCAACACTAGTAGGTACTGATATAGAAGTTCTAACATTCTCTGCATCCTCACTTGAAGTATTGTGATAATAGATTGTAAGACTCACAACATCACCAGCGTCGGCCGAAGTTACATCCGCCCAATTAGTAGTACTGTCAGGAAATTTAGTATAGTTTGATGAGCGTAAAGTTGAAAAATCAAGTGGATCAGTATTAAAAGATGAAGCAGCTTCTGCAATCTTTGTAAACCAACGTTGAGCCACATTTTCACTATTTGTGAACTTTACGCTAGTAAATAGAAGGGATGAAACAAGAACCAAACCCCAAAGAAAAAGTGGCATTCTTCCCCATTCAATGTTGCTTTTTGTTATAGTTTCTTTCATAATTTATTTTTTATTGAGGTCTTCCATACTCCATATTTTATTTTTATTGTCAAGCAGTGTTAGAAAAGTTCCTAATCCAGTATAGCCTTATTTTAAGCCATATATTAAATTATGTCCTTTAAACAAATTATGTCCTTTATTAAATTTCTTGGAACCCCAATAAACGTCTAAAAAGAAAAGTATTCTGTGTAGTACTTTTTTGCATTACAAATTAAATTATTTTTTAGATTTTAATGTCCTTTAGATTACTTATACATGCAACCATGTCCTTTAAAAGGGCAAGCGTACATATGGGACCTCAAAGATCTTTAGTGTTATTATTAACAAAATGAATGAAAAACTACTGAAGCCATATGACCCTCACTCCATTGAGGCTGAAATTTACACATTGTGGGAGAATAGTGGTTTTTTTAACCCTGATAACTCGCCGACAACAGAGGCTAAGTCATTTTCGATTGTAATGCCACCCACAAACGCCAATGGGTCCTTGCATGCGGGACATGCTATGGTGATAGCAATTGAGGATATTATGACTCGCTTTAAAAGAATGCAGGGGTATAAAGCACTATGGCTACCTGGCCTTGATCATGCAGGTTTTGAAACACAGATTGTCTATGAAAAGGAACTTGAGAAAAACGGCCGAAGTAGATTTGGGATGAAAAGTGATGATCTGTATAAGGAGATACTTGATTTCACATTACAAAATTCGAAAAATATAAAGGGTCAGGTTAGAAGTCTAGGTGCATCATGTGACTGGTCAAGAGAACGCTTTACTCTTGACCCAATAATTGTTAACACCGTCTACAGAACTTTCAAGAAACTTGAGGATGACGATTTGCTATACAGAGGAAAAAAAATAATTTCATGGTGCCCAAAACACCAAACATCCTTTTCAGATCTTGAAATTGAAAATGTGGAAAGGAAAGACAGACTTTATTACCTTAAATACGGACCATTTACTATAGCGACCACAAGACCGGAAACTAAATTTGGCGATAAATACGTAGTAGTCCACCCTGATGATACGCGGTACGCAAGCTACAAGCACGGGGAGACTCTGTCGCTTGAATGGATAAACGGGCCAACTACTGCAACCATAGTCAAAGATGCAAGTATCGACATGTCATTTGGTACTGGAGTTATGACAATAACACCTTGGCATGACAACACAGACTTTGAAATAGCAGAGAGACATAACCTTGAAAAGGTTCAGATAATAAATGAGGAAGGAAAACTTCTACCTATAGCTGGTGAGTTTGCGGGAATGAAAATAGCTCCTGCACGCGAAAAAATCATAGAGAAGCTTGCTACAAAGGGTTTAGTTGATAAAATTGATGAAAATTATACACACAGTGTTAAGACTTGTTACAAATGTGGCACAGTAATTGAGCCCCAAATTCAAAGTCAGTGGTTTGTAAAAATGAAACCACTCGCAGAAGCTGCTCTCAAAAAAATTGAGAATAACGATATAATATATATCCCCGACCACTACAAGAAAATTTCTACACACTGGTTAAATAATATTGTTGATTGGAATATATCACGCCAAATTGCCTGGGGTATTAAAATACCTGCAAAAATTTGTGATATCTGCGACAAGGGTTTTGTGGATATTAACGACATCTTAGTAAAGTGTCCTACCTGTGATGGGCAATTGCGTGAGGATAAAGACACCTTTGACACATGGTTTTCGTCATCGCAATGGCCATTTGCTACTCTCGGGTACCCTGATCATAGTGATTATATAACTTACTACCCGACTGACATTCTTGAAACTGCAGGTGAGATTATTTTCTTTTGGGTAACCAGAATGATAATGCTTGGAATATACGTAACTGGCAATATCCCTTTCAAAACAGTTTATTTACACGGCCTTGTGCTTGACGGTAAGGGACAAAAAATGAGTAAAAGTAAAGGAAATGTTATCAACCCCTTGGATCTAACCAAAACTTTTGGTACTGATGCTCTTAGAATGGCGCTCATTGTCGGTAATACTCCTGGGACATCTCTCTCACTTTCTCCGGACAAAATAAAGGCTTACAAACACTTTGCAAACAAAATATGGAATGCATCAAGATTTGTTCTTTCAAACACGACAGATGGCAAAAATATACAAAAACCTTCACTTACTAGAGAAGATGAAAACAAAATTCTAGAAATGAATAGAGTATTTAACGACATAACATATGACATGGAGGAATACAGATTTTACCTAGCTGCAGAAAAGATATACCACTACTTCTGGCACACTTTTGCAGATATTATTATAGAGGAGAGTAAAAAAACTTTTTCCGGCGGAACCGATGAAGAAAAAGTATCAATAAAATACACCCTTTTCTATATTTTAGAAAATTCCCTTAGGATACTACACCCATTTATGCCTTTTATTACCGAAGAAGTATGGTCAATGTTGCCTAACCGCAAAAACTTATTAATAGTCGAAAAATGGCCAGGATCATGAAGTCATGAATTTTACATCATCAATTGAAGTTCTACTCCTGTCACTCCTCGGTGGTGTAGTTCCAGCACTACTATGGCTTTTCTTTTGGTTACATGAGGACAAGGAAAGACCGGAACCAAGAGGCCTTATAATGCTCACATTTTTTTACGGAATGCTAGCAGTTATTTTCGTTATTCCTTTTCAAAAATTTACTCAGATTACAGGCAATAATACTCTGACCTTCTTTCTGTGGGCTGGGCTAGAAGAGCTTTTTAAGCTCTGTGCCGCCTATCTTGCTGCTCTGAGGTGCAAGGAAGATAACGAACCGATTGACCCGCTTATATATATGATGACAGCGGCATTGGGGTTTGCTGCCTTAGAAAACACAATCTTCATATTTGAGCCACTTCTAAGTGGCAACTACGTGGAAACTCTAATAACGGGTAACACACGCTTCATTGGGGCAAGCTTACTGCACACATTATGTTCAGCTGTAATAGGAATATCTATGGCACTACCATTCTACAGTGGCAGAACAGCAAAAAAACTTGATCTAATTATAGGTATAATCGTAGCTGTAGTGTTGCACACTATCTTTAACTTATTTATAATTAAGGAGAACAGTGGAACAACCATTGCGACTCTTGGATTCGTTTGGATATTGATTATGATTGTCATGCTTTTCTTTGAAAGAATAAAAAGAATATACCCTGTAAAAAAATAATACTATGTTTAAGGATAAAAAATCATTTTTTGAACGTCTAACTGGTGCTGTAAAAATAAATGATGACATTGAGGTGGAAGAGTTTGAAGAAGAGAGCTCACCTTCTACTACAAAAAAGGAAAGTTGGATGGAAGAAGAAGCAGAAGAAGGGCAGCTTACTGTGGATGTATACGAAACGCCTACGGACATTGTCATTAAAACAATGGTAGCCGGTGTCAAGCCCGAAGATTTAGATATCTCTATTACTCGAGAAATGGTTACAATAAGAGGGAAACGGGAAGAAGATCGAACAGTTTCATCTGATGACTTCTTTCATAGAGAACTATACTGGGGATCATTCTCAAGAACCATCATGCTTCCTAAGGAAGTAGACATAGAGGAATCTGAGGCAATTGAAAAGTATGGCCTACTTATTCTAAAACTGCCCAAACTCGACAAAAACAGAGAAGCGAGACTCAAAGTAAAAGGCTCTTGATACAAAGTGAACTAGCTAAATAAAACCTTAAACATGTTCTAGTATGTTTGTATATTTTCTGTGCTTGGACCCAGGTTCGAACTGGGGACCCTTCCCTCTTCAGGGGAATGCTCTACCAACTGAGCTATCCAAGCGTTTCCCACTTAACCTACTGAAACGCATTATTAAAGTTACTAATCGAGTCCTTAAATCCACCATAAGTACCAAGAATCTGATCTACAAATGGCTGCATAAAGTAGAAAATGCCTACCGCTGAACCAACTATAATAATGATATACACGACTCTAATAAGCTTAGCCCAGCGCATAGCTCGGACCAACTTTTTAAGCATACTATTATTATCCTCAGAAAGTTCTAGGATTCTATCTAATTTTCTTTTATCTTCTGATTCCATCTTATACAAATATATCAAGAAATGGGAAGAAAACAAATCCGAAATTTGATAAAAATATTACCCAAAACATACAGTAGGGGAAGTAGTATACTCCATGGTCAGAAATATTCGTGTAAAGAAGGGTTGAAATGGGTTTGGTCACAGATAATTTTCTAAAGAAAATTTTAGCAACTTCAAACTTGTGGTCACGAATAAATTACTCGCCGCCGCTCATAATTTTTCTCGACCCCGGCTCGCCTTCCCCGCAAGCTTGCGGGACAAGGCTCCGCCCGGCACATATATTTAAAACAAAACAATTTGTTTTAAATATATGTGCCCCAGGCCGGAATCGAACCGACATCAAATCCTTAGGACGGATCCGTTCTATCCATTGAACTACAGGGGCGTTTCAATTGGGCCAATATAACACAAAACCTATCTAAAACTATTAAAGACCAGTTTTTGAATTCTATGAATTCTATGAATTCACTGCGAGCCCTAAAAGTTCAGTAAGCTTCGGTTTGTCAAAACCAACAACTAGATTGGAGTCTACAAAGATAACCGGTACGCCCATCTGACCACTCTTATCAATCATTTCTTTCCTTTTCTCCATATCCTCGGCTACATTGTGTTCCGTATACTCTACATTATTTTGCTTAAAAAACTCTTTTGTTGCATTACAATACACACAGTTTGGGGTTGAGTAAATTTCTACTTTCTTCATTAAATCAATATTTAACCTATTAAGTTCAAGTATTATAGCATGCAGAAATATCAATTTGTCTCTTGAAGTATCTGCATATCTATGACATACAATTTAAAACGAGCCTACTCTTGCAGAATTTGTGCGGGTAGCGAGAATCGAATCTTACAGATTCTGTACACCTTTCGAATTCGCTGTGCTCATACACGAAAGGTCTTCGATTTTCCCATGCACAATAAAGCAGTTTATTGTGCGGGTAGCGAGAATCGAACTCGCGTCACAACCTTGGGAAGGTCGCATTCTACCACTAAACCATACCCGCATATACAGTAAAAAGTAGTTTACTTCTTAAAAAATAAGAAATCAATTTACTAGACCACTAAACCAATTTTCTATACTTACCCACCAAGACTTTTCTATCACTTGCTCTTCCACTTCAGATTTCTTTGGTTCAATCACGATTACCACTTCCTCTCCAGCCTTACGAACATCAAACTTACTTCTTATTTCCTTCTCCATACCGGCTCCTGTACTTAGCTCTTCAATATCTTTCTTCAACTCTGATTCTCTATCCTTGGCCTCTGTAAGTTTAACTGCAATAGCTTCCATGTGTATACGACTTTCATTTTCTTTTTGCACAACACCCCAAGCACCCTTCATAAGTAAAATGGTTATAAAAGCCACTACAACAAGTACTGTCTTTGAAAAAAGAAGTTTTTTTACCTTTTTCTTATATTGAAATTCATCCATTCTGTAATGAAAAGCTAAAGTAACTATAGTTTTATTATATCTTTTTTTATATAATATATGACAATAAAGGATACTACTCGTGAGGACCTACATCCATTATTACTATATAAAAGATAATAAACAAAGCATGCTTTTCGATCCAAAAAACAAGAAGAGGCTTCAAATAGTGTGGACTGTGCTCGTAATTCTCATTATTGTGAGCATGATTTTATTGTATACTCCTATTTTCTACTAGATTAGAGGTGTATCCCGTCACAAGTCTAGCTAATCAGATCTCATCATTTTGAGAAATACGTCATGTGGAATGTTTACTTTTCCACCCTCTTTCATACGTTTCTTTCCTTTTTTCTGTTTCTCTCGTAATTTCATCTTACGAGTAATATCCCCTCCATACATATGTTGAGTAACATCTTTTTTTAGAGCCGAGAGCGTTCTTGAAGATATTATCCTACTCAATGCCCTACTTTGAATCTTGGTAACAAACATTTGTCTTGGTAAAACTGAAAATAATCTTAGAACAGTAGCTTCTGCCTCGGTTTCAACCAATCTACGCGAAACGACTCTAGAAAAAGCAGGCACGACTTCGTCCGCCACAAGTATATCCAAACGCACTACATCTGCTTCTTTCATTCCACTCAATTCGTATGAAACAGAGGCAAAACCGGAAGAAACGCTTTTCATTTTATCAAAAAAATTCCTCATTAGTTCTCTAAGCGGCATCTCTATCGCAATTGACGACCTGTCAGTTCCAAAATTTATCGTTTCAACGACAGTTGCTTCGTGTTCAAAAAGAAGTTGCATAATTGCACCAATAAAACCAATGGGCGTAATAATAGTAACTGCTGCCCAGGGCTCGAAGACTTTTTCAATTAGTGATTCATCAGGGAAAAAAACAGGAGAATAAACCTGGATTCTTTTCCCATTTTTTAGTACAACCTCATAAGTAATACTCGGTATTGTGACAACCAAATTAAGGTTAAATTCACGTCTTAAACGTTCTGTAATAATCTCAAGATGTAACATTCCCAAAAAACCACATCTAAATCCCCTTCCTAACGCACCGGAAGTTTCTTCCTCAAAGGAGAACGACGAGTCAGAGAGTTTAAGCTTGGCAAGTGATTGCTTCAATAACACAAAATCAT
Source organism: Minisyncoccota bacterium (assembly GCA_020059045.1). GTDB lineage: Bacteria > Patescibacteriota > Minisyncoccia > Phycocordibacterales > Zambryskibacteraceae > JAGVCW01. The sequence goes on from JAGVCW010000012.1 coordinate 25,965, forward strand.
CCTGGCTCTCCGGGTAAATAGACGCCCACACTACTGGACGCGGGACCATATACCCCGGCAAAGCGGGCAGATTAGAATTCACAAGAGTAATAGTTTCACCAACAGAAGCGATTCCCGGCTCTTTAATACCAGTTACAATGTAACCGATTTCCCCTGCCACAAGATTATCTTTAGAAAGTTCTTCGGGAGAAAAAATCCCAACTTCCAAAGATGTGAACACTTCATTTGCAACCTGAAATACCAACTTATCTCCTTTCTTTACTTTTCCATTAACAACTCTAACGAAAACAATTACACCTCTGTGGTTTGAGTACTTGAAATCAAAGACAAGACCTCGAAAAACTTCTTGATTTTGTAATTCATTTTTGGGAGGCGGTACAATCTCAACTATTCGCGAAAGCAGGTCAAGTACACCTTGTCCAGTTCTTCCTGAAACTTCTAAGATACTATTTGGATCACATTGTAGGAGCTCAACTATTTCTTTTTTGGTTTCTTCTATACGAGCAAGGGGTGAGTCCACCTTACTTACTACAGGTACTATAGTAAGTCCTGCGTCTTGTGCCATTGTAAGAGTCGTGAGAGTTTGAGCTTGAACACCCTGAGTCGCATCAACTAGGAGAATCGATCCCTCAACTGCCTTTAGTGCCCTCGAGACCTCATAATAGAAATCAATATGGCCTGGCGTATCAATAAGATTTAATACAAATTCTTCGCCCTCTCGATCATGCCCCTTCCCCACCTGTCCTTCACTCTGCTGTTTAGGACCTCCAGGATACCATAGCATCCTTACGGGCTGCATTTTGATTGTTATACCTCGCTCTCGTTCAAGTTCCATTGAATCAAGGACTTGATCTCGCATTTTTCGCTTGTCTACCGTATTTGTAAATTCAAGCATCCGATCAGCAAGGGTTGATTTACCATGGTCAATATGAGCTATGATTGAAAAGTTACGAATGTTATTCATAGACACCTATACTATTGTCGAATCTGGAGAAGTGGGGTGTGTTTTCCAAAATTTCTCCCTGAGAGTAGCGAGAATTAAAGGAAATTCCTTGTTTTTGAGCACCAGAAGCATGATAACCCAGACAAATATCCCTACTACAGCCGACAGTATAGCCTGTAAAAAAACTCCTGCAAATGTATCAAGTGAAATAAATCGATCAAAAAATCTAAGTGCTAAGTAAGTGACAAATCCTAAAATTACCGAGCTAGAAAATATTTGAAAAATTGTTTTGGATATTCTGAAAAAAACTTGTGGCCAGCTTTTGGCAAAAAATAACCACAAAAGAACTGCTTCAAATATAGAGCCGACTGTGAATGCAAGCGGCAAGGATAGCACCCTCGTACCAGGCAAGTCTGAAACTTTAAATAAAGCTTCAAAAAAGAATTTGAACGCTGGTATCGTGGTAAAAAGATTCTTAAACAAGAAAGCAAAAAACACGACCACAATGCCGTACATAATACTTATATAAAATGGCCTTGCTGTTGAGCCTGCGGCATAGAGAGCTCTCACACACAATAAAACCACAGCCTGAAACACTAGGGAAATTGCAAATAGTGCAAGCACAGCAGCCGTAAGACGAGTATCTGCCCAATCGAACTGACCGGAACCGAGAACTACTCTAACAATGTGTGCCCGTAGTACCACAAAAAGTGTAGCGCAAGGCAAAATCCAAAATATTATATGTTTTGCGGAAATCAAAAATTTATCAATAAATTTGTCCTTTTCACCAAGTAAATATAGTTTTGATAAATGAGGAAAGGCAGCGAGCGAATAACTAACACCAAAAATCGATAGAGGAACAGATTGAATATTCCAAGCTAAGTTGAAAACGCTTATAGACCCTTCACCCATTGATGAGGCGAGCGACAATAAGAAAAGTATAGTCAAATGAGATATTGATAAAGCAAGTGTTCTTGGTATTGCTAGTACTAACACTTCCTTAAACTGAGAAAAATTCACTTTCCAGGCCAAACGAGGAACCAGATTTAGTTCAGAAATCGTGGGGAATTGAACCAATAAATGTAGCAGAGCTCCTAAAATTACTCCCCATACAAGTCCCTGTACGCCAAACGTAGGCAATAAAAATATTATTCCAATTATAATCCCGCAGTTATACAACAAAGGGCTTATTGCAAAAACAAGAAATCTATTACGTGACTGAGCAAGACTACCAAAGAGGTTTGAAATTCCCAATAATATTGGTGAAAGTAAAAGAATTCTTGAAAGTTCTGTGGTCAAGCGAACATTCTCTGGACTAAATCCTCCAAACAAAATTTTTACTAAAGTTGGTGTAAAAAAAAATATTACTACACAAACGGAAACAATTACAACAAGAAAACAAGTAAATATCGTATTAATAAATTTTGATGCTCGCTCCTGACCTTTATCTAAAACAGAAATTATAAAAGGAACCAAAATTGAAAGGGAAACAATTGAACCAATCGTTACAAAAATAAAATCTGGGATTCGAAACGCCGCATAGTAAACATCTAGTTCACTTCCCGCCCCAAAATTGTGGGCAAGCAGTTTGTCTCTGACAAGTGCAAGTATTTGTGACAAAAAAGCAAACAATCCCAATAGAAATGCAGCCTCATGGAGACTATTTGTTTCTCTCTTTATGAACTTTATAAGCGCGTCAACCATTTCTGCGCATCCCTAATTATTATCTTCAATCGGTAGCTCAGGTCTTTGTTCTGGCCGATTATCTATTGGGGGAGTTGCACCAGTAAACGGATCTTCATTATTTTTAAGATTTGTGAGAATTAAATCTATTTCAGTATTATCTGGGTTAGTCGCCATCAGGTCCTCGAATTGTTTTACGGCTTCTTCCCTATTACCCACTCGATCTAAAGCAAGACCAAGAAAATATTTAGCATTGGCGTATTCTGGAACAATATTAATTGCTTGAGCAAAAGCTTCAATTGCACCATTCCAATCGGAGTCATTATATTTTAATAACCCTAGTTGAAATAATAAGCCTGGATTATTCGGGCTAAGCACAATTGTAGTTTCAAGAGACACGATAGCGTTAGACAAATTCCCTTCAATAACTTCAATCTGTGCTAGTAAAAAATGTGCGTCAGCATAATTTGACTTAAGTAGAATTGCTTCATTAACATATTTCCTTGCCGCAATAAGATCATTATTATCAGCTTCCAATCGAGCAATAAACACTGGAATCAACGGGCTTGTAGCATTGACACTTCTTGCCTTATCGTAAGTTGCTTTTGCATTTTCGTATGCACCTGGAATAGAAAGTGGTGCCGGAACAAGCGTTGAATAAACTCTTGCTAGAGCAAGCCAGTTTTGATAATTTTCTGGGCTTACTTCTGTAGCCTTCCTTGCACTTTCAATACTTGAAGCAATATTTTGCTGAAATTCATTTCTAAGTACCTCAACTTCCCCTTCAGTGCTAGCAAGAACTAGTCTTGCATGTGTTAAATATAACTCAGAGAGCCCCCTATAATAGGTATCGTAGCCGCCCAAGGATATTGCTTTATTTATACCAACTCCTGCCTTTACAAAATCCTGATCGACTTGAAACGCTTCAGCACTTTTTTCAAACTGAATAACTGACCAAGATTTTTTTGCAGATACATATCCAAGAGTCAAATTCAGTAGCATTAAGACTACAAGCAATACTACAGAAACGAAGGAAAGTTTAGGATTATGGGAAAGAGATAATGCTTTACTTGATAATAAGCCCTCACGATAAAGTGATGCAATAAATAATCCCAAAAAAAAGAATGCAAGAACAAAAATAACAATAGACGGAATGTATACAATTGCAATTACCCACAAAAACATTGTTACAAAAAAAGAAGAAGTTAGAAGATATCTTGAAAAAAGGTCAGAAACAGGTTGAAAAATTGATCTAACGCCAGTCCACAAGAGAACGGCAAAGAAGAAGAGCCATGTAAGTACTCCTACCAGACCAGTAGTAGCAAAAAACGAAGGGATAAGCCCAATACCACCTGTAAAGTCAACATTCCAAAAAATAGTATTATTTATACCTTCTGGCTTATGTTCTACCCACAAATTACTAAACGTGTTTGGTCCTCTTCCAAAGAGAAAATCAGAAGCCAAACCGTCCTTAATTACATTTAAGGTTGACACCCAGGACGGTCTAACTTCGACATTTAAAACATTAATTGAATCAGCAATTTTTTGACCGATTATACTTCCTGAGAATATAAAAATAAGTGAAACAAGAATTACGGCAAGAGAATTGTACGAAACTCTTCTTTTGTTCACCGTACCTGCGCTCGAATCTATATTTGTTTCATTTGGGACATTTTCTAAATTTTGTTTACTAAACTTTTTGCTTAAAGCAAATCTGTCAAAAGATATCAAATAAATGAAAAAGATTAGCGCAAATAGGCCAATTACGACCCATACTGTGTAGAAATTTACTATTACCAGTAGAACAATTGATAGAGAGAATATAAAATATACCAGCCATTTAAATATTTTTTTTAGTTCAAGCATCTCGAGAGTTATAAGAGATAAAATCGTGACCATGCCAAAAAAAACACCCATGTCATTCCAGCTTCCAATTAGATTTGAGGTGGCTGAGTTGAAACTTCCAAATGAGAGAAAATTTGCACCCCATATAAGTCTACTTACTTGGTACAGTGAAACCAGGGAAAAAGACACAAAAACGGTCAGGTATGAGTAGAAAATCCTTTCTTTGTTTTGAAAAATATTGCTAACCAAGAACAACAGAACTGTGCAAAAAAACATGAAAACAACTGTGTCAATCTCTATCCCATAACCAAAAAAATTTAAAGTACTATTACTGCTTGCCAATGCGGACACAAAAAAAGATACTAATAGCAATAACGTAGATAGAAACAAAAGATTGATGGGCAACACTATTTTCCCTCGTAAAACAAGAGACCCAATATATATTGCAAGGGCAATTACAGCTACCACAGAAAATAGTAGACCTTTTGCTATCTGCGAACTAGCTGGCGATCCAAAAATGAAAAAAAGAGGTAGGAGAAAAACAAAAAAACTAACAATCCAGTAAATTATTTTTTCCAATTTTACTACCTTTGGTGAATTTTCCAATGTGCTGTTGTCCATTTTATAAAAAGTGCAAGTTATTTAGGTTAATGCTTTAATATTACATTATTTGTGGGTCAGAATCAAACGATCTTGTTAATTAGATTACTTCAAATAATGGCCATCCTTGGGGGTTTTTTACTATTGCAAAGGTGTTAGAAGAATGATATACTTAAGTTCATCTTGGATCAGATAGCCGCTCTCTAAAACTTAAGTTTTTGGGAGAGGAAAGTCCGAACACGTATCAATTTTGTTGCTGTCTTGGACATAACAAGTTGAGAGAGTAGCAGGTAACACCTGTCCGGGGCAATCCGCGAGGTGCGAACAGAGATGCCTTAGTGCGAAAGCGCGATGGGTATGTACACAACATATAGTCCTAAAAGATTGTGACTTCGATATATTAATCTGGTAACAGAATACTAAATCGAAATTTGCTAAACAAAATTTTTTAGGGGTGCAACAGCTAAATCCTTACTTGCGTGCAAGGCCGGATCCGTAAAATTGCGGATGTGCCGCTTGAGTCCGAAAGCAATTGAGGACCTAGATAAATGGTTATCGCCACAAAAGACACTGTGTCCCTGTCTTTTGTGGAACAGAATTCGGCTTACAGATCCAAGAATACCCATACAAAAGACCTGCCTAAAGCAGGTCTTTTGTATGGGAGAAAAAATTGAATTGTATATACTTTTATTTAAAACGTACTCCACCACGGAAAGTTGTCCCTCCTTTAACTGAAATTGATATGGAACTAGAACCACTGACTGGGGAAGGAGCTGTAGCTGTTGCTGCAGGCTTCACAGATATTCCTATCACTCTCCACAATTCAGACCCCCCAATGGTTCCGTTCATAACAACAGAAGTAGCCCCCGGTTCATCATCAAATATATTACGCATACGAGCGGTACCTACTGCAATTTGATGTCTTAGTCTCTGTGTCTGTCCTGTTCCGGTTGTATACGTCTGATTTGTATCTTCATGGCAGATCGCGGCTACCACAAGATCATCTATAGCACTTGTAACTGTGACACTAGGTGTTACCCCTGTACCTGTTGCTGTCGACACAGTCCCAGTAGAAGTTGTCTGATCCACTCCAGAGTAAAGAAAGGCTGCATACATAGCTGAGTTTCCTTGAGCTGCAGTCCAGTCAACAGTCACGGTATTGCTACCAAAATCTGGGTTTATTAGACTCCACACATCAAGACGATTGCTACCACCAACAGTACCTACTCTATACATTGCATCACCATTATAGTCTACGGTGGTTATGGTTGCGGCAGTCGGTGAACACATAGTTACAAAAAGAATTGTGTTGTCTGTACTTGTCACATTAAATGAAAAAGTTTTGGGGTCAGCAGTTCCAGTGGAAGTAGTACTTGCTACAAATGTTACTGCTGCATCAACCACGCTTGGTAGAAAAAAACAAAATACCATTACACAAATTACTATTAACTTATTCATATTTGATTTGAAATTTATTGTACATTTTAAAAGTAAACCTAGCTACCCGCAGCCGTAGAATCAGAAGACGTGCTAGGGATAGCTATAGGTGAAGTACTAGTGGCAGCAGAATTTTGCTCTGGAGTAGTCGTTGCCCCACTGGTTGAACTTACTGGAGCTGAAGGCGTCACTATTGGGGCTGAGGTGCCTGAAGGAGTTGTTGATGACGAAGACCCCACTACTGTTGGAGTAGAAGTGCCAGGGTTACTCAAATTTGGTGTGGGCGAAGTTGTTGGCGGGGTATTACTTATAGTAACAGAAGGAATGGCAGGATCCTCGTTTGCATCATAGTCGCCATTTTGTCTTGCAACAGTGATCCAATCAAAAGTTTTTCCTACATCAGCAAGTGACGCCCCTCTCACCTCAAATCCATGTGTATTTTTGTCATACACATAAATTATGCTATTAACTTCTGAGGTTGGAGTAACAACTACTCTTATTGGGGCATCTGGATCCAAGAGACTTACAAAACTTTGATCAAAGCTAATACGTGCAAAAACTCCTGACCCACTTGGGTTCTCATACAGGGCCCCATTGCCGGACATCGTAATTTCTTTACGGGTAGATTGTTGATTGTAAGTCTCATATGTCACTGAGTCACTATCTTGTGAAGTAATGCGAAGCTTAGATACACTTGCGAGCATCGAATTAGTACTATCCCATAGAGAACTTATGAGTGTCGTGACATACGCTTGAGTAGTTTCCCAGAGATTGGTTAACGTGGAACTAAGCTGTGACATCGCTGTTATGGATGAAGTGGCTGTGAGATTTGCATAACCCTCATCGTTTACATAAGTTGTAGGTTTAACTAGTACCATTATTTTTGTAGTTGACCCCTGTGATCCGTCAAACGTTTCAAGAGCAACCCCCACTATTGCTCCAGTTGTTGAAGCCTTCATACCAATACCAGGAACAGACGACGACGTGATTTTGTCTCCCACATTAATCGAACCATTCTCTAATGAAACCTTTGTTGGAATGCGCCCCAAAACCCCAACTGGAATATCATTTGAATTTTCAATTCGATATTCTGTAACATCGTTTGCTAAAGTTCCAATAATTCCAGGTTTTGTTGAGTAAACACCAACGAGGTTTTCTTGATACGCGGAATTTGATTTCTCAACTTTTCCAGCTTCAACTGAGGAAAGAACAATGATGTCTCCAGGCTCATAAGAAGATTTACCACCGACAACCGTAAACGCTTCCGCGTAGTCAGCCGGAGATGTGGCTGTACCATCGTAAAATACATCACCATCAGAGTCGACCACAAAACGACGGTTGATTACATCACCAGTCGTGGTTGCGATCGTGAAAAGATAGGTATTCGCGTCGGTCTGATTTGAAACAATAGTGACATCTGCATCTGGAGTAGTAGTACCGATTCCTATTAATACAGGATTAGATCCTATTGGGGTTGTTTCAAAAATAATGTTACCAGCTGTCGATGTCCCAATTGTTACAAGTCCACTATCAAGAACAGAGAATGCTGTGGACGAGGCATTATTTGTAACTTGGAATGCAATTGTTGAAGCTGTTGTACCAGAGCCCCACACACTTAATCGTGCGTAAGGTGTAGTGGTACCAACACCCACACGATCATTTAGCGAATCGATATTAAATGTTCCTCCGTCAATGTTCCAAGCAGAAATACCACTTGAAAGCGATGTTGTGACTGCGTTTGCAAAATTAAATGTTCCTCCGTTTATTGTTATCGAATCTCCTGAAACATCACCCAAAATAGTATTTCCGTTTGCAGTAAGTGAAGTAAATACAGCCGTAGATGGTGTGCTTGCACCAATTGGTGTATTTTCAATAGTGCCTCCAGAAATTGTTAAGTTATCTGCCACACGAGAATCAGCGAGTGTACCAATCCAATTTGATGTAAATGTATGTGTATTCCCAGATGAGGTAATTGTTAGACCAATATTTGTGTCAGATGAAGTAGCAAACAACTGTGATGAACCAGTTTGTTGTTGCCCTGTTGGCCCAAGTGAAGTAATCCCTGAGCTACCACCTACACAGACATCACTAATCGAATAACACCCGGCTGTTAGGTTAATACCATTTGCAAATGTAGAAGTGGCTGATGATGAAGTAACATTTAGAAGATTTGTCTGTATTCCTC
>JAGVCW010000018.1 GCA_020059045.1 Minisyncoccota bacterium
ACACTTAAAGAGAACTGTTCTTAAGCCAAACTAACATTATATTGGTGGTGGGGTCAAGGAAATGAGTGCAAACCACTTGCAGCGAGGGGAGTCCTCGCTATAATGGCTAAATGGAAAGGAAAATAAATTTTGCCCCTGGAGAGTACTATCATATTTTTAGTCGAGGAGTAGAAAAAAGGAAAATATTTGTGTCACCACAGGATTACGAAAGGTTTCTGGCTTTGCTATACATCCTCAACCAAGCCGCGTCATTTCATATGGCAAATTTTTTAGGAAAAGGTAAACGTAAAGTTCTCGATGTTTTTGGCAAAAATAAGAATGACAATCCATTAGTTACCATTTTGTGTTTCTCTCTCATGCCGAATCACTTTCATTTAGTTCTTTCCGAGAAAAGTGATGGAGGAATCAGTAGATTTATGGGCAAACTTTTAACCGCATACGCGATGTATTTTAATGTTAAAAATGAGCGAAGTGGTCCACTGTTTGTAAGACCATTTCGTTCAGTTCACATTGAAAGTGACATCCAATTTAAGCACTTGTTTAGCTATATTCATCTGAATGCTTTAGATATTTTGAACCCCAAGTGGCGAGAAAAAGGTATAGAAAATTTGGAATCTGCTAAAAAATTTTTAGATTCGTATGAATATTCGAGCTACCCAGATTTTATAGGAAAGAAACGCTTTCTTTCAAAGATTATTGATTTAAAATCTATAAATGAATTTACAGCGAGGACTCCCCTCGATATTAGGGAATACGAGGAATGGTACAATGGTTATTCTGAAAACGAGAGTGAAAAACACTTGTAGTTTGAAGCCGAGGCAAAAGGAAAGTCAGTATTCATATATGAAAAAAGAAGGTAAATTTAAAATCAAATCCGAGTTCGAGCCAGCAGGCGACCAGCCGAAAGCGATCTCAGAACTTGTGGACGGTGTTAAAGCTGGTTTGTCGCATCAGACCCTTCTTGGCGTTACTGGTTCTGGTAAAACCTTTACAGCTGCAAATGTCATAGCCGCTATTAGCAAGCCCACACTTGTCATTGCTCACAACAAGACTCTCGCCGCGCAGCTTGCCCAAGAGTACAAAGAGTTTTTCCCTGAGAACGCCGTTCACTATTTCGTTTCCTACTACGATTACTATCAGCCAGAAGCCTACATGCCGGTGACTGATACATATATAGAGAAGGAAGCACAGATCAACGAAGAAATCGAAAGGCTCCGCCACGCATCGACCCAAGCACTTCTCACACGTCGTGACGTTATTGTTGTCGCATCTGTTTCCTGTATTTATGGACTTGGAAGCCCTCTTGAATACGAAAAAGTTAATATGAAGATATCAGCAGGCGATACTGTTAGTCGGGCCGAGTTTATTCGCAAGCTTGTAAACATTCATTTCGAGCGTACTAATGCCGACTTAACTCCAGGTCAGTTCCGCGTAATCGGAAATGTTTTTGAGATCATGCCCGTTTCAGAGAAGGTAATATATAGGATCGCGATTACAGGAAGTAAAGTCGATGCCATCCAGAGGATAGATTCCGTTTCGCGCGTTGTATTAGAAGATATCTCAGTTTTTTATCTTTTCCCGGCGAAGCACTTTATCACTGCACCAAGTGAGATCGAACGAGCCGCAAAAGATATTAAGAAGGAGTTAGATGAGCAACTCGAACTTCTAGATAAAGAGGGGAAAATCCTTGAGCGAGAGCGTCTCAAGCGTCGCACTACATACGATCTTGCCATGATTCGTGAGGTAGGATACTGCAACGGTATTGAGAATTATTCTCGACATTTTGCAGGCAAGCTTCCAGGCGAGCCGCCAGATACACTTCTTTCATATTTCCCGCACCACGCCGACGGCAGTGCAGATTTCCTCACAATTATAGATGAGTCTCACGTTACGGTTCCTCAAGTGAGAGGAATGTACGCAGGAGATCAGTCACGTAAGAATACTTTAGTTGAGCACGGATTTCGCCTGCCTAGCGCCAAGGACAATAGACCTCTAAAATTCACAGAGTTTGAATCTCGCATCGGTCAAGTTATTTTCACCTCTGCGACCCCCTCAGTTTATGAGAAGGAGAAGAGTTCTCGTGTAGTTGAGCAAGTCATTCGTCCCACAGGGCTAGTTGACCCAGAGATTAAAGTTTCACCCATCATTTCACGCGGTTCATATCCCGGCCAGATTTACGATTTTATTGAAAACGCTGAAGCTGTGGTAAAGAAAGGTGGTCGTGCAATAGCTACAACGCTCACGAAGAAAATGGCAGAAGATCTCGCAGAATTTTTGAAGGAGAAGAATATTAAATCACAGTATCTTCACAGTGAGATTAAAACCATGGAGAGAATCGAAATCCTCACAGCATTTCGGAAAGGTGATTTCGATGTTCTAGTGGGCGTCAATCTTCTTCGAGAAGGTCTTGATCTTCCGGAAGTCACATTCATTGGTATACTTGATGCCGATAAGGAAGGGTTCTTGAGATCAGACACATCACTTATTCAGATTATTGGTCGTGCCGCCCGCAACGTCGATGGTCATGTCACACTATATGCAGAGAGGATGACCGGCTCGATGGAGAGAGCGATAGGCGAGACCAATCGTCGTCGTACACTCCAGCTCGAGTACAACAAGTTGCACGGTATTACTCCAAAAACAATTATAAAAAGCATCAGGGATATTACCGAGGGCTTAAGTAGGGAGCACAAAAAAGTTGTAGACTCGCAGCTTGCTCTGGAAGAAGAGAAGTTCAAGAAGAATCCTCGTAAATTAATTCGCCAGAAGGAAATCCAAATGAACGCTGCAGTAAAGATTCTAGATTTCGAAACCGCAGCAATTTTACGGGATGAAATCGTTGAATTAAATAAGAGGTTAACTAAAGAATTGGAAGTCTGAATAGGTCTAGAATGTGACTATAAATATGGGCAATTCTATTATTGACAAATAGATTCAGATTTGCTATAATTGTAGGTAGAAGTGCTCACAAACCTTTTTCAAAGGACTAGAAATGCGCAAGCTTTGGGTGGTTCTCATCCTCGCTGTAGCTTTCATCTCACAGCCGGTAGGTGCTCAACGTCGTCTCACTTCTGCAAGCATTGGCTCCGGTGAGGACGCAATCGCTGGTGGGATCACCGGGATCGTACGCTTCGGATCAGCTGACTCGACGCTCTATGCTGAGTTTGCTTTTCAGCCACAGCAAGCTTGGTTCGTCTGGGGCCGTGCACTCAAAGGGCGAGTAGGTGGATTCGTCGCAGGATCAGTCGGGCACTTCCAGGGCGCGCCCTGGGTAGGACCGTACGTATCACTTTCTTTGCCGGTAACGAAAATCGGAAAGAATGATCTGATACTCGGCACCTTTCACTGGCCGGCTGTGTTCATTGGCGGAGAGCCGAGCGACTGGAAAAACGATGGGGTAGAAAACCCCGAATCGATCAAGGTCGGTTACCTCGCAAGTGCGAGTCTCACGTTAGGGCCAATCGGAGTAAACTACTCTATGCTGAACTTCCTCGAGGAGCCGTGGAATCACCTACCTGGTGCAAGCCTCACGGTTCCGATCGTTAACGAGTTGTCGTTCACAACAAACTATACATGGAACGGCAACAAGGAACGTTCAATGTATTACATGGGAGTTACTTGGACTCCCAAACTGCCTCAAATGATCATCGATTTTCCGTAACAAGCGAATTCTCAGTGTGCCGAGACCTATCGTGGGTCTCGGCATTTTTTCTTGCAAAATTTATTTTCAAACTAGAACCACGGTTCACCAAAAATGTGGATAGAAAGTATAGGGGAGTGGGATGGAGTGTCATATACTTTTCATTAAGTGGGAAGAAGTGGGATTCATCAAATTATTGCTTTGCACAAATTAGATGAATAAATAATTAGGAGAAGAAATCTTCCACTATTTCTTTTCTTAAAAAAAGTTTACATGGCCATATTTATCGGAGAGTACACCCACACAGTCGACGACAAGAAGCGTATTTCTTTGCCAGGAAGGTTCAAGAAAGATCTTGGAAAGAAAATTGTTGTCACGCGAGGGTTCGATGCATGTCTCTTCGTCTTCACACCGAGTGTGTGGGGCGATATGGCCGAGAAACTTGGAAGTCTTCTCATGGGTTCGAAGGATCAGCGCGATATCGCACGCTTCATGCTTTCCGGAGCGGTCGAAGTAGAAGTTGATTCGATAGGACGCATCCTTGTTCCAGATTTTCTTCGCGATTATGCGAACCTGAAAAGCAAAGTAGTTTTCGCAGGAGTCTACAATCGCATTGAGATCTGGAATGACAAGGAGTGGTCCGATTACAGCAAGCGTATCGAGAAACAAGCTGATAACGTTGCCGAGAAATTGGGCGAGATAGGAGCCTTGTAAGCATATGACCCACGTTAGTGTTCTTTTACACGAAGCTATAGATGGATTAGAACTTGTCGATGGAGATATATTCGTCGATGCGACTTTGGGCAATGCAGGCCACACAGCCTATGCAATGTCACTGGGCAAGTATATACAAGTAGTAGGGATCGATCTCGATCCGGATGCAATTATACGAAGTAAGAATGTGCTGCCAGCGCAATCTAGCGTAACTAGAACTCACTTCGTTAACGACACCTTCCGGAATTTAGATAGAATCCTAGACGACCTTCATATCTCGCACATAAACAAAATCATTTTTGATTTTGGTTTCTCTTCAGACCAGCTCGAGTCAGGTAGGGGATTCTCGTTCCAGGCCGATGAGCCACTTCTCATGACTTTCGGCAAAAGTGATACTGGGCTCACTGCTCGTGAAATCCTAAACACCTGGGACGAAGAAAGTATACAAAGCATTATCCGTGAGTATGGCGAAGAGAGGTTCGCCCGTCGCATAGCAAGCGCAATAGTAGAAGCGCGCAAATCGAAAGCAATACTTACTACCACAGACCTGGTAAACATCATACTTTCTGCGACTCCAGGATGGTATCACCACGGAAGGCTAAATCCCGCGACGCGAACATTCCAAGCAATCCGCATAGCAGTAAATGATGAATTAGGAGCGATCAAGGAGGGTCTAGAGAAAGCATTCAACTTACTTGCACCTTCTGGGAGAATTGCCGCCATTTCCTTCCATAGTCTTGAGGATAGGATTGTGAAGACCATGTTTCGAAAGTGGAAGGACGAGGATCTTGCAACTCTCATCACCAAGCGTCCTATAGTCGCAAAAGACGAAGAAATAAAAGCAAACCCGCGTGCACGTAGCGCCAAACTCCGCCTCATAGAGCGCAATCCGTAAACATTTGTATAAACATTTCAAAATGACCAAAGCAAAGCAATTAATTTTTCAAAATAACAAAGTTTTATTTTTCATATTGGCAAGCGCGAGTGTCGCTTCGCTCGTTGTCTATATTATCTCGGTGAACCTAACGGTTAGAAATGTCGTCAAGAGACAAGCAATAGAGACCGAGCTTTCACGTATCACTGCAGAAATCAGTGAGTTAGAATTTGCTTACATTGATCAGAAGAATGGTGTTACATTCGAGCTCGCGACAGACTTAGGGTTTGAGAAAGTCACCAAGTCCAAGTTCGTATCAAGGCAATTTGGTGTTGCAGTCGTAGCCACAGATTCCCAAAGGCGTTAGAATTACGCCTGTAAACATATGAGGCAAGAATCTTTATCGAGAATCAGGATTTTCTCGTTCTTAATTATAGGATTTGCTCTTATTCTCGCTGGACGCTTATATTTTGTCCAAATCGTTTCGGGTGAAGAGTTTTTAGGCAAGGCAGACAGGCAGTACGTGCAGTCAAGTTATGATTACTACAATCGTGGAAGTATTTTTTTTGAAACGAAGGATGGAGATATTGTCCCAGCCGCAACTTTAAAGAATGGTTTTATCATAGCAGTGAATCCCACCTTGGTGGGGGACAAAGATTTGCTGTACGAAAAGTTAAATGCGATCACTCCGATAGATAAAGATGAGTACCTCAAGCGTGTGGGTAAAGTGACTGATCCTTACGAAGAGATAGCAAGGAGAGTATCAAGTGAAGCCGCGACAAAAGTGGAAGCACTCGGTGACGAAGCGGTAACAGTTTACAAAGAGAGATGGAGGTTCTATCCCGGCAACTCCATGGCCTCACATGTTTTAGGTTTTGTCGGATACAACGACGATGACTTTGGCGGCAGATATGGTCTCGAGCGCTACTACGAAGACACACTTGGTAGAAACAATGACAGTGTCTTTGTAAACTTTTTTGCAGAAATATTCTCAAACATCCAAGATGGCATTTCCACAGTCGAGAGCCTCGAGGGAGATCTGGTCACTTCCATCGAGCCCTCAGTTCAGGCATTCCTTGAGCAAGAAGTTCGCAAAGTAGAGGAGAATTGGAGTTCAGATTTTACCGGCGGCATAATCATGGATCCAAGTACGGGTGCGATTTATGCTATGGCACTTACTCCGTCATTTGATCCGAACAATCTGACAGATGAGTCGGACGCAAGTATTTTTTCAAACAAGTTTGTAGAAAGTGTTTTTGAGATGGGATCGATCATTAAGCCTCTTACCATGGCCGCTGGTATTGATGCAGGTGCCGTTACCGCCGCTACAACTTATTATGACGCAGGGACTGTAACTCTCAACAACAAAACTTTTTCTAACTTTGACGGCCGTGCTCGAGGGATTGTGAATATGCAAGAAGTTCTTAACCAATCCTTAAACACAGGTGTTGCATTCGTTGTAGGGCAGATGGGGAAGGGAAGCTTTGCGAAGTACATGCTTGATTTCGGAATTGGTGAAGAGACTGGTGTTGATCTGCCGAACGAGACTCATGGGCTTGTTGAGAACCTGAAGAGTCCTCGTGATATAGAATTCGCAACAGCATCATTCGGCCAAGGTATTGCTATGACTCCAATAGAAACTATCCGAGCACTCGCAACACTTGGTAACGGTGGGAAACTTGTGAATCCTCATGTGGTAAAAAAGATCAATTATAAAATCGGTGGGTTTAAAAATGTTACGCCCGGGCTTGATAAGCAAGTTTTGAAACCCGAGACCTCAGAAGAGATCACTCGCATGCTTGTAAATGTGGTTGATGTCGCACTTCTCGGTGGGGAAGCGAAGATTCCAAATTATAGTGTTGCCGCAAAGACGGGTACCGCCCAAATTTCAAAGGGTGGGGGAGGAGGCTACTATGATGATCGTTATCTGCACTCATTCTTCGGGTATTTCCCAGCGTATGATCCCGATTTTATTGTATTCCTATTTTCTTATGATCCGAAGGGGGTGAAGTATGCTTCAGAAACTCTTACAACCCCATTTATGGATATAACAAAGTTTCTTATCAATTATTACGAGATTCCTCCGGACAGATAGAAAGTAAATCAAATATTAAAATTTAAAAATAAAAATTATTGACAAAACACAATAAGAGGGATAACATTCATTTAGAAAATAAACTCTACATTACAAGGAGATCTCATGGCAAAAGCATTTAGAGATCTGAGCGGTGAAGAAGCTCAGGCTCTTGTCAGAAGGTGTATTCGAAGAAATGATACAGAAAATGAAACCCGGTTGCGTCTTGAAAGAGCAGGTTTTGATGGCTGGTCCGGTAGCTATAAAAATGATGGTTGCTACATAAAAGTAATGGTAATTCACCCAGTCTTGGGTTCGATAATAGCCACTAAAGCTATTTATATAGGCACAAGGAGATAATGTGTTCAAAAGGTTTAGAAATCTTAATAAGGAAGAGGTAATGGCTCTTGTCACGAAATGTCTTTCAGAAAAAATGACGGAAAACGAAATCCGTCGACGCCTGACAAAAGCTGGTTTTAATGGGGAGTTCTGTGGTATCCATAACGATGGTATTCGTATTTGGGCGTATGTGATACATCCCATTTTAGGCACTCTACAGGTAGCAAAGAAATACAAGTAACTGCCGAATTTCTTCGGTGGTTTTTTTTAAATTTTTTTAAAACGGCGAGATTGACATTACTCACATATTTGATATAATTCATATAGAGCAGTTTGATTTTAACCTGAGCCAGAGGTGCATTATGCCACAATTTCGGCAGAAGATGGAGTTTATTCACTTTTAGCAAGCGCCAAAAGTGGTCGCAATGACAACATCAGTTTTGGTTTCCAGGGAGATCTTGAGCAGATGGCAGCTCAAGAAAGGTTCCTTCGGGACAAAGGTTTTGTGACTGGTCGGAGCGGCGGGATCCCTGGTCTTTTATCAAATGGTGATCTACCCCAAGCACTGACCCTTATTTGGACAAATAAGGTCAAAGGCTGGTGGCATTATATGCCTGAGTACGAAAGGTTTGGCATTTGCACTGAGGCTGAATTCAAGATCGCCCTTGATGTCCATTGCTCACGAAATCGATAATACTGAAAATTATTACTTACTGCCAAGCTTGAGTCCAAGGACTCCCAGCTGGCGGTTTTTTTATGCAAATTCCGTATATGTCAGTTTGAAATTAAGTAAGGAGTTGACATTTATTTTATACATGATACAAAGTTGCAAGATGTTTTCCTTTGCCGTGAGGGTATCACGGTAGCACATTCAAGGAGTTTCACATGACTTTTGCAAGACTTGAAAGTCTTAATCCCAAGAAGTGGTACGTAAAGTACTTCTTTTGGTCCGTCGGAATATGGGAAGAGTTTACGGATCGAGACAGAGCCAGGGGTATTCGGGAAAATGGCACCAATTTCTGTTTCTTTCTTCGGGTGATGCTAGTTTGGGCACCCGCAGTAATCATTCTGCATATAATCGCCTACGGCGGAGCTATATTTGCTCTAACAGTCGTCCCTGTTGCTCTCTTTGGGGCAGTGGAGTATGTGGCTGTAATTGGGGCAACTTCTCTGACCGCAGTAATCATTTTTGCCATCAAGAAATCGCAACAATCTCGTAGTGCTGTAATCCGGAGACCACACAGAGGAGATTTCGAAGAAGAGTTGGAGTTTGGCTCTATTACAACTACCAGGCGAGAGGACTTGAGTCTTGGGGGTCTAATTCTCATGTGGCTTCTCGCTCAAAAGATGAAAATCTGCCCCACAGTAACTTTTGCCAACGAAAGTCGGAGGAATTATGAGAACGCGTGATATTGTCTTGACTTGGCCTGGTCTGTTTATTCTAGCGGTAGTAGTTATTCTTGCAATTATACTACAAGCTAGTTTTTCCGAATGGAGAAAAGGCAAAAGTGTAGTGGTTCAAAGTGTCGAGTGCCTAGGCACCAAACTTGCCCCACACGATGATGGACTAAGACTTGAACTTAATTGCAACGGAGTAGAAGCATTTACTCCAGAGCAAGAGGCTGTTATCAAGTACAGCAAGGATCCCAAAGTTTCGTTCACTTGTACGACATATAAATCTGGTAAAGCAATTTGCCCGCTAGTGGAAAAGGAGTAGTTTCACATTACTGCCAAGCTTGAGTCCACGGACTCACAACTGGCGGTTTTTTTTATTTTCCGCCGCATGATATAGTGCGCGTAGAATTACCTCGTAACCCATAGAAAAAGGAGATCTTGTGCCAAAGACGATCAAAGAGGTGAAAAACCTCCTCACTCCGAAGATTGTTCGAATGCTCAACCGATATAAGTCAGTTCTCGGACCAGGAAAGGAATTTATCGTAACCATTGGGGTTCGTGAGACTCACACAGTGACAGTAGAAGTTGTTCTCAAAAGCGAGAGGAAGCTGACTAGCAAAGACTGGGAAAGGATCCTTTTAAGAAAGTGGAAGGGGAATTACCGTAGAATACTTCAAAATATTTGGATGAATGAAAACAAGCCTACAGTTGTCAATTTTAATGAAACAACTGCCACACGAGAACGTCTCAACCAAATGTTCAAGAAATCCGGTTTGCCGTTCGTCTTGAAGAGCACGGTCTACGGTTCATCAAGTGGTCCATTCCAAATTGTTCGCCGCTAGCCGCACCACTCTTGTGGTGTTTTTATTTTCCAACTTTTAGTATTTGGTTTATGATTAATAAATGAAGACAATTCTGAAGGTAGTAGTGGTGCGAATCATTACTTGGCAGGCCAAATTGGTGCTTAAGAAGTACAATCCTAAAATTATTGCAGTAACAGGCAGTGTGGGTAAGACCTCCACCAAGGATGCTATATACCATGCCATATCTCACTGGAGTTTTACTCGTAAAAGTGAGAAGAGTTTCAATAGTGAAATTGGTGTTCCTCTTACAATTCTTGGTGTGCCAAACGGTTGGTCGAATCCCATCACCTGGATTCGCAACATTTTCGAAGGCCTTGAGCTTATACTTTTGCCAAACAACTATCCGAAGTGGCTTGTTCTTGAGATAGGTGCAGATCGGCCAGGAGACATTGAGAGCATTACCAAGTGGCTAAAGCCGGATATCTCGGTTATCACAAGACTTTCTAAGGTTCCTGTACACGTCGAATACTTCCAATCAGTGGGAGAGTTAATCCGTGAAAAAAGTTTTCTGGTACAGAGCACCAAGATTGATGGTTTTGTAATACTCAATTCTGATGACGAAGATGTATTGAATTTCGCAAACCTTGTCGAGAACAAGAAGTTTTCGTACGGTACGAGCAGCGATGCAGACATTCTCGGTAAAAAGTACAAAATAAGTTATGAAAGAAGTCTACCAGTCGGTATACAGTTTGAAGTTATGAATGGGGAAGTGGTGGAAACGGTTTCTCTAACGGGCGTACTTGGTGTTCAGCAGATGTATCCAGTCCTTGCCGCTCTTGCTGTAGGTCAAGCTCTCGGTTTACCTCTTACAGATCTTGCAAAAGTTTTTGACACCTACGAGATTGCCCCTGGACGCATGAAATTAATAAAAGGAGTGAAGGATTCCATAATTATTGTTGATACTTACAACTCTTCGCCAGTTGCTTTATTTGAGGCGCTCAATACTTTAAAAGGGTTGAAGACGAAGGGGCGCAAGTTTGCACTTCTTGGCGATATGTTAGAACTCGGTAGTTACTCGGGTGATGAACACAAGAAAGCGGGTATGGAGGCAAGTACATCCTGCGATTTTCTAGTAACAGTAGGCATCCGCTCAAGACTTATAGTAGAAGGAGCACTGAATGCCGGCATGCCAGAATCAAATATTTTACAATTCGATGATTCTAGGTCAGCTGGTAAGTACATGGAGACAGTAGTCGCGAAAGGCGATGTAGTGCTTGCGAAAGGTTCTCAAGGGATGCGCATGGAGAAAGCAGTGGAGGAGATAATGGCAGAGCCACAAGAAAAAGAGATGTTACTGGTCCGGCAAGATACAGAGTGGAATAATAGATAGACTTTTTTTGTTTGCTGTTTCATTTGTACTGGTTACTTTCTTCAATTTGGCTTTTGTTTGTAAAGAGATTTAGGTTCCAATTAATTTATTGACTTTTCTCAAAAAAGAAAGTATTTTACCTTTGGATTGAAGTTTACTACCCATTCCATTCAACCTCGAGGTCAGTCATGGCTGATGTCCAAACGCCGCAATCCGTTCCTTGTAAATTCGATAAGCGCGGCTGGGCTCCTTGTAGGAAACCTAGCACAAATGGCTGGTGTTCAAAGCACGAGAAGGTCACCTGTGTCTCATGCAGGAAGCATGCGACCAGAAGTTGTGATGCTCAGATGGGCGGGCTTGGATGTGGTGCAAATCTGTGCGACAAGTGCCTGCACGGACGGGATAACAAGCATGTCACAGCTACAGTGTATGCTAAAGAGCAACGTGAAGAGCTGGAGTTTATGAAGACCGGTCAGGAGAGCCCCCGCATGCTCGCCGAGAAAGGCGTTCCTTTGGGAGTACCAAAACATCTCAAGGAACTTCTATCCGGTGACCGTACTGGTTATGAGCTCATGACATGTTATGTTCTTGAAATCAGGCATAGTCTTATGGGATTCTTCCCAGCAATTCGGAAGGGTACGAAAATAATTGCTATTGTCTCAGAGAAGGCAACCATTTTCCGCATCTGGCGTTCACTTGCACCGAAAGATTCACAACTCCTTGCAAGTGAGTACATGGTGAATAAAGAATTGGGAGTCGTGTATCATATGAAAACGAGTGACTTCGATCAGGAGCGAAGTCGTCCTCACAAGCTCTTCTCGACCGAAGAAGTAAATGCTCTCTTCGAAGCCGAGGAATCTCCCTTCGAATGGGCGAAAGGTCTCATCGGTGCTTCAATTCCAGAGAAAGAGTTCAAGGTTCGAATTGAAGCAGCGGCACGGCAGGAAGGTTTAGCGGCATAAAGGAATTCGTTGTGGCGGTACTCACTATGGGCACCGCTTTTTTTGTGTACTACATGTGGGTGTTTCCAATCCGTTTGACTATAACGGATCACTTGATGCATCACAATAGTTGTGCTATCTTCTTAAAAAGATGTTCGTTTCGCCGAGGCAAGCTTTAGACCAGTCGAGTGAACTGGTAGGGAGAAGCCTCTATATCAAGGACCAACATGCCTACATCCCACGCTGTGACTGATGCACCAACAGAACTTTTGAAAAGTCTCGGATTCAACCTCGAACTCATCAGAGTTATCGTCCATGCAATAAAGAATGAAGGCGGCAGTGTAGACTCTCTGCGCTGGCTGTTGCGTGACCCGGCATATGCGAAGAAATTGGCCATCGAGATTCTCGGCGATATTGCAAAGATGGTTGACGTCCCTTTAGACGTCGACAACGTGGATTGGAAAACTTCTCAGTATGAACTTCAGTCAAGCATGGCTGATGTCGCCGCAATTAGTCATGGCATGAAAGATAAAGGTTACGGTTGGTTTGCCGATAAGCCACAGCCAGATGAGCCATGTCGATACAAGCTGGTGCTTCCACGCACTGAAGTACACCCACGAGAGGTGATTGCGCTGTACGACTGTGCAGGTTACCGCGAGCTCATGGCATTTACTCGGAAGTACCTGCTAAATGTGGATATTCGTAAGGACTACAATATTGTCGCTGCAGGGTCACCAGAGTTAATCGGTTCTGAGCCGAACTCCTCGGAGAGGTTCACCATTCCGAGGCTCATTCTTTTGGAAAATGGAAGACGTGATCTTTCATGGTTTGGCGCTTTCGACAACGAAACACGTCGCGAGAAGTTACCATACGGTACGCTCTACCTCGTGCGCTGTTAGTCTCAGTATTACTTTGTGCCGTCAATCGTTTTAAACGATAGGCGGTTTTTTTTCTTTTATATAAAACAAGTTCCCACATACTTTATTAGCCCGCGCAAATAAAAAGAACCATAAAAATATGGTTCTTTTTTGCTACCGGTGTAGGAGACAGAGAACTGATATAATTAAGAAATGGAAGAATACTTAGAATTTACACAAAAACTTGCCCAAGAAGCAGAAGAAATAGCTATAAAGTATTTTAGTTTTGAAACAGCTACAACTTGGAAGGAAGATAATACCCCACTAACAAAAGCTGATTCAGAAATCAATGTTTTAGTCATAAAAAGAATAAATGAAGCATACCCAAGCCATAGTATTTACGGAGAAGAAAAAAGTGATAAGAAAGAAGGTTCACAATATATTTGGGTCTGTGATCCAATTGATGGAACGATGGCTTTTTCGGTCGGGTTACCAATGTTTGTTTTTTCTATTGCCTTGGTTGATCAGTCAACCGGTCAGCCAATTTTAGGTTTAGTAAATGATCCAGTAATGAAAAATATGTATTGGGCATATCAAGGTAGTGGGGCATACAGGAATGGCAAGAATATTTTTGTATCAAAAGATTCTAATTTTGAAAATACATATTCACTTACTGGCGCTTCAGGAAAAGATGTTGGTTTTTCAAACTTACCATTTCATAAATTATTAGGTGAAAAAAAATGTAGGGTGATGAAATTTCCTTCATTTATTTATGGTGCTATTCAAGTAGCAAATGGTAAGTTTGTTGGAGGCGCGTTTTATGGTAAAGATGGCCACGATATTGCTGCATTAAAAATTATTACTGAAGAAGCGGGTGGAAAGGTTACTGATTTGAACGGAGAGGAGCGAAGATACGACCAAGATGGAATTGGGTGTATTGTCTCTAATGGAATTCTTCATAATGAAATCTTGGAGTATGTCCAATCAGGTAAATTATAGTTTTCTATTGGTATATAGATATAACCTTTATGTTGTCGTATAACAGTTCAAACTTCGGCCACTAGTGCACGTGATTGCAAGGTCTAACCGATACAAACAAAAAACCGCTATTATTAGCGGGATAAACTTTCCTAGTACCTACCAAGAGCATTCCATGATTCACAGCCCGTGGCGTTAAGTTCTTTTAACTTTTTTCTTCTGATCTCGCGAACCGTGAGCCATTCACCTATTTGAGACATTACAATTCTTCCGCTTGTCTTTGAAATATACTTTCGGATTTTGTTTCTGTGACATGGAATTTCCATATGATCGAAGACTTCAAGATACCGTGCCTGAGACGTAGTGCCTTTTTTCAGATCGTACAGTCTCCATCTGTACTTTGCTTGTTTTCGTACCTCAGGTACTGCTCTAACATATGGATCAAAATGGTTGATCATCGCGGAGAGTGAAATGAGTGTGTGCAATCTCAGTACTTTTTAGCATGTCCCCATGCTTTTATCAAACTCCTGAAAGTTCCTTCACCACAAATAAAAATCACCCTTTATAGGGTGATTTTTATTGAATACTTTATCTAATTATACAGATCGCCGTACTTCCACTTATGGATGGCTCAGCACCACCTGGGGCACAGATCTCAATTCTCTGAGTCGTAGAATCCCTTCTGATTGTGTACTTCGTATCATACGTACCACTACTGAATGCTACACCGGTCGATGGATCAACTGGAATCTCCTGTATATATGTAGGCACGATGCATGCACGTAGATCATACTCTCCGGCGGTAGACGAAATATTTGTAGCCGTGGTTGGTATTACTCCAGCTGCACATGTAAATACTCCTTTGTTGTCTGCCAGGTTTTGCCCCACCGCGTTTAGGAGGGAGTTAACGTTGCTTGTTCTCTGGCTATTCCTTGCTTGAGCAAACTGCCGTGCTGGGTTAATAGCGACTATCACAATAGCTGCAAGTACTGCAATAATCCCAATAACCACAAGGATTTCAATAAGAGTAAATCCTTTTTTCTGCTTGAGGGTGTTACTTTTCATAAATATTCTTATTGCTAATATTTCTGACAGTACAAGCTATATGTGTTCTAGCAAAATCCATATTTTTGTCAAATTTCTGTTTTACACAGAGTGTTTTGTGTGAGTAGGGTATAATAATCCATCATGGATCCCGAAATTCAAGGTGAGATGCTTGGAAGCCCAGCTGAGGAGCTTTCGCATGTCCGGAAAGAAGTTTTAAAGCGGGAAAACGTTTTAATGAGCGAAGGCAGAAGGGTAGAAAGAGATGCAGTAATATCCGAGACCGTACACAAGCACGGGAGAGATGAGCAAGTGATTCTCGATCCCTCGTATCGCTTACCACAAGAAAGTATTCATTCTCTTGCTCTCAACTTATCGCCCGAAACTCACGACAAGAAGATGGACGAGCTTCTTATGCTTCTTCATGCAAAGGGGATAAAGAACACACTTTCAATAATAGAGAAAATCGGAGACGTTCATATCGAAGACGATTTCCACCGCTTTCTTGTCCAATATATTAAAAAAGGTTTTGAGGTTAAGGATCTGAAAGAGCGTACACCTTTGTCGAAGGCTCTAAACATGACACTTTACGAAGTTGTGCTCCCAGAAAATATTGAGGGGAAGGACAAGGGGTTGAAGGATGTGCTCTCTGGTATGGAGCAGTTCTACGCTGGTATGCTGTCAGTTTCGCCTCATGAGAACCCGGGTGAAAACCATATTGCTCTCGAGATTGCGAATAGTAATGGAAGTGACGAGTTTGTATTTTATGTTTCGGTTCCAAACAGTAAGCGCAGTCTCTTTGAAAAGCAGATTCTTTCTATTTTCCATGATGCGAAGATTATAGAGAAAAATGATGATCACAACATTTTCAACGAAAGTGGTACTTCTCTTGGTTCACTTGCAACCTACCAAGCAAGCCCCATTTTCCCAATAAAGACTTATGAATCATTTGAGCATGATCCATTGAACGTTGTTTTAAATAGTTTCTCAAAGATAGACAAGGATGGCGAAGGTGCATGTCTTCAGGTGCTTATGTGTCCAGCCGGCGACTACTATACAAAGAAGTTTAAGAAAGCTCTCGAGGATATAAAGAAAGGAAAAGATATTAAGGAGGCTACAGATTTTTCAAGTGGTTTCTTCAACGATATTGGCCGCACCCTTGGAGAAGCATTTGGCAGCTCGAGTAAAAAAGAGAAAGGCGAGGAGTCGAGGCCTGTCGATCAGTCTGTGCTCGAGGCAATTGAGAAGAAGATTTCAAGACCAATAGTAAATGTTACAGTTCGTCTTGTAGCATCAGCCGCAAGTGAGAGCCGATCAGAAAGTATTCTCTCTGATCTAGAATCGGGCTTCAATCAGTTTGAGAATACGAAAGGTAACTCCATCAAGTGGAAGAGGGTGAAGGGTAGCAGTCTTAAAGCTTTTCTGCGTTCATTTGCTTTCAGATCATTTGATAAAAGTGAGTCAATGCCACTTAATTTCGAAGAGCTCACCTCAATCATTCATTTTCATACTTCTGCGCTTAAGGGTGCAAGTCAGCTTAAAACTGCGCGTTCTGGAGATGCCCCACCGCCTATGGACTTATCAACTGAAGGCACACTTCTTGGTATTAATCACCACAGGAACACTGAGACAAGAGTTTTCATTACAGATGAGGATCGCTTGCGTCATATCTACACCATAGGTCAGACAGGCACTGGTAAGACGACACTGCTTAAAAATATGATCATCCAGGATATAGAGCGTGGTAACGGTGTCTGCATGATCGACCCTCATGGGAGTGACATTTTAGATGTACTAGCTCATATCCCGGCCGAGCGTCGTGACGATGTCATTTACTTCGATCCGAGTTACACGCCGCGACCCATGGGGCTCAACATGCTTGAATATGATAGATCCCGACCCGAGCAGAAGACTTTTGTGGTGAACGAACTTTTCAGTATTTTTCAGAAGCTTTACGGTGGAGTTCCAGAATCCATGGGCCCCATGTTTGAACAATATTTTCGTAACGCTACGATGCTTGTTATCGAGGACCCCGACACAGGTTGCACACTTCTTGATGTCTCACGTGTAATGTCGAACAAAGAGTTTCGGCAAATGAAACTTTCGAGATGCAAAAATCCTATTGTCGTACAGTTCTGGACAGAAGTTGCCGAGAAGGCGGGCGGGGAAGCGTCCCTTGCAAACATTGTGCCCTACATCACAAGCAAGTTCGATGTTTTTCTTGCAAACGATATCATGCGCCCCATAGTCGCTCAGGAGAAATCTGCTTTCAATTTCAGGCAGATTATGGATGAGAAAAAGATTCTTTTAGTGAATCTTTCGAAAGGGAGACTAGGTGATATAAATGCAAATCTTATTGGTCTTATTCTGGTGGGGAAGATCCTTATGGCCGCTCTATCAAGGGTAGATACTCTGTCGGGGTCATCCCAAGTTTCTGTCCCGGCATTTTACCTCTACATTGATGAGTTCCAAAACATTACCACCAATTCGATTTCAACGATTCTTTCTGAAGCTCGCAAATACAAACTCTCGCTTTTCCTCGCTCACCAATTCATTGCTCAGCTTACAGAAGATATCAAGAATTCAGTTTTTGGAAACGTGGGCAACATGGCAGTATATCGAGTTGGAGCAGATGACGCAGAGTATCTTGCGAAACAGTTTGAACCAGTCTTTACTGCCCCCCAGATCATGAACATAGACAATTTCAATGCTTACATAAAGATGCTTGTAAGAGGCAAGCCCGCTAAGCCATTCAACATTCGAGCAATGCAGCCGAGAGCCGCAGGGGGTGTAGATATAAATTCTCTTCAAGAGCTTTCGTACCTAAAATATGGTCGCAACAGAAATGAAGTGGACGAAGAAACCCTCGCCAAATACAAAAAAGCTTAACCTTTGATTATTAAGGAAGCTGTATCGAGGACTCCCCTCGCTACAGTGTTAGGGAACCCTCACACTATTTCATGTAACCGACCACCGGACTAAGGTCCGGTGGCTTTAGGTTTAAGAAAAAGAGCCCGACATTGCTGTCGGGCCCGTAGCTTCCGCTCATCTAGATGAGCGGAAGCTGTGTCGTTCCAGTCGGTCTCATTGGTGGGCCCTTTATTTTTGAGATGACACCACACTTTACCGCTTGGAACACGCGGTTGCGCTCTGAAGCAGAGAGATCAGCGTACCTATTCTTGAAAAGAACGGGTCGCATGATTTCATGCACCGTTGTCTCGAGCCCCTTTTTTCTGTGTGCCAGGAGGGCGTCGTAGACTTCATCCGTGATTTTGCTGATTCTCTTCTCGCTCATCTTCGTCATGGACACCTCCTTGCGTGGGTGGATGATGCCACTCTAGAGCACTCTTATACTAGTATAGCATAGTCTACCTCAAAAGTCAATGACTTATCCACAACCTAAAATCTATTGAAATAGCCTCATTATATCGAGGACTCCCCTCGCTACGGGATACTTTGGAACCCTACATAAAAGTGTGAGGGCTCCCCTCAAACTTTTATTGAAACATTCCATCAACCACTTTTTTTACCAGCGCACCATCAGCCTTACCCTTTAGCTCCTTCATAACAACACCTATTAACTGATTTGTTTTTGATTTGTCAGTTATTCCTAGTTCACTTGCTTTAGATTTCACTACAGCCTCAATTTCCTCTTCTGACATTTGAGCTGGAAGGTGTGTTTCAAGTATCTTAAGTTCTGCTTCCTCTGTTTCTGCAAGGTCATTCCTACCTCCTGCCTTGAACTGCTCGATCGAATCCCTCCTTTGCTTTACCGCACGAGCGATCACCGCTAGTGCCTCGTCATCTCCCAGTTCCTCATCGGGCTTCCTCTTCTTCGCTACAAGCTCATTTGTAAAAGCAGCAATAAGCCCACGCATAGTGTTTAGTTTGAGAGCGTCTTTTGCAATCATTGCTTTTTTCATCTCATCTCGAATATTTTGTGTGATCATAGACATAAATAATAGCAATTAGACCAATTAGATCAATTAGAATAATTAGGTCAATTTGATCCATAGCAATTCAAGCATTTTATGGTAGTCTCTAAGATAGACCTGAATTCAAGGAGGCACATGACGCGCTCTCAGAAAATTGGCTTAGGCCTAGCCGTTGGAGGTGTGGTAACAATGCTTATTTGTACAATATCCATAGCTTTGGTTAGTTATAGTGCTTCTCGCGCTTTTGTTTCTGGGGTGGCTCTGGGTGGAGTTGTGGTGTGTTTTGTTGCTGTACCATTGATGAGGCGTGGTAATCAACTTAACGATAAAAATTGGAAAAGTAATCCGTGACTCTCTCACGGTTTTTTTTATTAGCATTTAGTCGTTTTAGACCAATTAGATCAATTAGTTAATTAGTATTTTCCTCCTTCTTCCTTTGTTATAATTAACTCTATGGAACCAATGTACGTAATAGTCGGTATATTATTTGTTTTACTTCTGTCAAACGCTGTTTTTTTGTGGCGCTTTGTGAAACGTGGGAAGGATGCAGCAAGCGGTGGGGAATTCGTCCTAATGCAGAACCAGCTGAACGATATTGCCCGAACGCTCGACTCCAAGCTCTCAGAATCCCGCAAGGAGATGAAGGATGCTGTTCAAACCCAGTTCGGTGAATCCCAGCGCCTCATCCGAGAAATCAACCAAGAGGTTAGTAAAAATCTTTTAGAAGTGGCGAAGGAGCAGACGCGTACGAACGAAGCCACAAAGCAGTTCGTAACCATTGCTGAGCAGCTTGGAAACTTGGAAAAAGTTTTGAAACATCAGAAGCAGAGAGGTAATCTTGGCGAAGCATCTCTCGAGCTCATTTTGGCAAACGTACTTCCCCCTGACGGATTCAGAATGCAGTATAGTTTCAAAAATGGCGAGACTGTAGATGCTGTCATATATACGAAGGAAGGTCTGATCCCCATAGACGCTAAGTTTTCACTTGATAACTACTCACGTGTAACTCAAGCTATAGATGAGAAGCAGAAAGAGGAGCTTGAAAAGCTATTTAGAAATGATTTGAAGAAAAGGATAGATGAAACTGCAAAATATGTTAGACCCGAGGACGGCACTCTCCCTTTTGCCTTTATGTTTATTCCCGCGGAAGCGATCTATTATGACCTACTTATAAATGAGATAGGTGCGGTAAAGGTTAATACTCGTAATCTCATAGATTATGCCTATAACGAAAAGAAAGTGATCATAGTTTCACCCACAACATTCTCAGCCTACTTACAGTCAGTCTTGTATGGTTTCAAAGCTTTCAAAATAGAGAAGACCGCAAACGAGATCATGCAACGGGTAGGGGATTTAAGCAAACATCTTAAAGCCTATGAAGATTATCACTCGAAGCTTGGCAACTCTCTTTCTACCACAGTCAATCACTTCAACGCTTCGCGCAAGGAGCTCGGCAAAATTGATAAAGATGTTTTAAGAATCGCCGGATCTTCCCACGGAGTGGAGTCCCTTGTTCTTGATAGACCAACAACTGACGAATAACACTATTTCTTAACGAGGGCTCCCCTCGTTAGACCTCGTTAAGTAAAGTCTGGAGATTAAAAAAACGCCTCATATGTTGAGACGGTAAGCCTTAGCGAGGGGAGCCCTCGCTATAAAAGAAAGGGTTATGTAAATATAGAAATAAAAAAACAACTCATACATGAGTTGTTAGCTTATCTAGCTTCCAGACCTAATCCCACTTTCCATAACACCTTTAGCATTGTTCAATTCACTTATTTTTGCATTTTTGATATCGGTACTTA
Source organism: Minisyncoccota bacterium (assembly GCA_020059045.1). Classification (GTDB taxonomy): domain Bacteria; phylum Patescibacteriota; class Minisyncoccia; order Phycocordibacterales; family Zambryskibacteraceae; genus JAGVCW01. The sequence continues at coordinate 20,769 of JAGVCW010000018.1, forward strand.
ATGCAGCTGCCACTTGGAGTGCTTGCTTCACGCCCTCAAGCTTTCCTTTTTCGAATGACTCACCCGCAAGAGAACAAAGCAAGATATATATATATTCTCTAACAACCTTTCTGGCGGCATAGAGAGAATTACATCTTTGATTAAAGGGGTTGGGCTATTCGATGCATCAAAGTGTACTTTTTGGAGCAGAGCTCCATTATGTTCTTGTGCGACTGTCGAAGGATTCTTTACATCGTCGAGCTCCAGTGCTGCACCCAATTGACCGCCACTTTCGTAAATGACTATGTACACGTTTCCTCCGCGTTGGGGTGATCGTGACTTCTAAAAGCATTCTGTAGTAAGTGTGAATTGTTGTCAATCTTTTGTGTTTGAGTCAAGGTGTTACTATAAACACCAGAATCTCACCTCCGGAGGATACATGTCTCGAAATGACGCGCGATCAGAGACCCCACCTGGTACAAGGGACAAAGATGGTTGGTATAATCATGGACACGGTACCAAGTCTCGATTCATGCCCGAGGCTCGTATTGACGGCAGAATGACAGAAGAAGAACACATAAGACTTTCACGTGGCGAAATGTCTCAAGGAGAGCATGCAAAGATCTTAGCTCGCCCCTTGCCCAGAACTGGGGCTCGCCCAGCATCTGCAACTGGGGCTCGCCCAGTACCAGGGACCGGTGCGCGCAAAGTATCCGGTGGTGAGAAAGCCAAGGGAGTAAAGAAGAAGAGATAAGAGCTCGGTCCTGTAAAGCAGGACTTTTTTGTACACTTCAAATCCTTGCAAAATATAGAGATTTCTATAGAATAGTCCCATCATGCCCACAAAAGGAGCAGTTACAAAAGAGAAGCCAAAAGTGGTAAAGAAGGACAAGCCCTCGGTCTCTGTCGCTTCTTCGCCTAAATCCTCAACTGATTTTGCGGTTTTTACTACTGGCGGCAAACAGTACAAGGTCTCTGTCGGCGACACTATTATTATAGAAAAGATTGTTGGCGAGTATAAGGAAGGGGATAAAATCACTTTTGATAAGGTTCTTCTGCAAGATGATGGCACGGTATCGACCATCGGTACTCCCTATATCACAGGTTCTAAAGTAATGGCTACTCTTATAAAGATTGGCCGTGGTAAGAAAATAATTGTAATCAAGTACAAGCAGAAAAGCCGCTATTTCAAGAAGAACGGTCATCGTCAACCTTTTTTCCAAGTCAGAATTGACTCAATAAATTAAAAAGAGCCCGCCAAAAGCGAGTTTTTTTGTTTTATACTCAATTTGACTTTATTGTGCGTGCTATGTATAATATAGATAGATTTTCTTCTCCAAACTTCTCTGTGTCACTTTGGTACAGAGAATCCTTGGAGAGGAGAATGGATTCTTCATGGATCTGGCTGTTCTTTACCATTCACTGACTGGAGCTCTCTGATGACACCTGCAACAAGTTCACCTCCCTATTTTGGGAGAATCGTGACAGTAAATCCCGACGGTTTTGGTTTCATAGGAATCTCGACTGTCGCGAGAGAAAACGCTGAACCCCATGGTTTGAGTACCACGAAGGACATCTTCATCCATCAAGAAGATTCCGGGGTGGAACTCAAGGTGGGCAGTGAAGTTGGATTCGATGTGATAGCTGATACCAGGCGTGGCGGAGATACTCTCCGAGCGCAGGGCGTCGTGCCTGTCATTGAGGGCGAGGTTATCTCAGAAACGGGAATGCCGATGCCAGGGTTCAACATCATGGCCCCCCAAAAAAGAGTAGCTGTTGCATTGCGTGGGCTTCTTCCTGTGACTGGGGGTCGCAGAGCAAAGGAAATCTCGGACAGGGATCTGGCAGCAGTTGATACCAATCAACCCATGCCTGGCGTTCCGCGAGAAGAGATGGAAGTAAGCCCCGAAGATGGAGCAAGCTTTCTCAATCGTATCCTCGAGATGCTTTTCGAACGTCTCCGTACACTTCGTGCATCCTTCAGGATCGACTCATCTGATGAAGATCTCGATCGTGAAGTTGAGGAAACGGCTCGCACATTGCGGGAAATGAGGGCAGTACCTCCCGCAGAGGAGATGGAGAGATCCGTCGCTTCTTACAAGGCGATCAAGGCGGCTTTCGCTCACTTCTCGAATGAAGGTATCGTGCGTCCGAACACGGTAGTCCCGATTCGATTTCTGCCGGATTTTTTCATGGCAGCTCCCGTCTGGTATTTCTGGACTACAACTGAGGAGGCTCGCGTAGCGGACGAAACACAGCAAGATGGCGATCCTCGTGCTCATCCGAGAGTATGTGATGTGGTTGAACTCATTCCTGGTGAACGCTGGGCTCATACGTTCCAGCTTTTCAACCGACGCATGCGTACCCTGGCTCATTACCAAGGGGATGTCATACCAGGCCACATTGCTCGACGCATGAAATGGGCAAGCCAACTCTTCGATCATGTAGCAATCGCCACTCCGTATCATGATGCAGCCGGAAGAGACTGGGGTGATCTCGACTGGATCCGCAGTATCGATCCATACATCATCGGGTTGAAGAAGGGGGTTCCTTTCTTCTTCATTCTAGGTAGGTACTCTGATAGCGGTGTCTTTCCTCTCTACAATGAGATGTTGGCTGACACCGTAAACTTCCTTCGAGAGAAGAAGGGTCTTCTCTCGAACTTCAGCAAGGTGGCCGTTCCCTATTGGCACAATGGACAAGTTGGAAGAGGAAGGAGTAGTAGCGTGCACGGGCTGGGTGGTGTTCTTACTAATCATGTCGATCAGATGATCCAAGCTTTTGAGATGGGCCAGCTCTTCAACTGGATTCGCGGAGAAATTGATCTTCCGCAAGACGTACGGAAAGTCCAGACTACGTAAATGATAATGCCTCCCGGTTAGTTTTGGGAGGTTTTTTTATTTTCTGACATTAGTAGTGCCTACTGTCTATTTTTTACTGCATTTTTTAGAGTCTCAGTGTCCGAGTATTCAAGTTCTGCGCCAGTCGAGAGCCCTCTCCCTAGAGTAGAAATTTTTATATTGTTAACCTTCGCAAACTCTGCAATCTCTTCTTTTACATAATCAAGAGTGTTTTCACCCTCAGGATTAGTATTAAATGCAAATATTATTTCCCCTAGACCCTTACTTTTTCTAGCCGCAATACTTTTTTTAAGCTCGTTGATTCGTATTTTTTTTTCAGGCTCACTTTCAAGTATTGGAACCACCCCGCCCAAGATAAAGTATTTACCTTTGAAGGCTCCAGATTTTTCAATATTTTCAAAATCCACATCATACGACACGACCATGAGAACATTTTCTTCTCGAGTTTGGTCCGAGCAAGTGGGACACAAACTTTGTTTTATCTTTGCGTTTGGAAAATATCTAAAGCAAGACTGGCACGCCGAAGTTTCTTTTTTTAGCTCTGCAATAAGTGACTTTAGCTCCTCGAGGTAACTTGGGTTTCTTGTAAGCAAGAAATAGACAAACCTCTTCGCTTGCCTTGGACCAATTCCGGGGAATTGCTTAAATAGTGCTTCTAGTTTTTGTATCGTATTCACTGTTTACTAATTACTTTCTACTAACTACTAGAATGCCTCAAGTTCCTTCTCCGCTCCTCCATAACCACTTTTATCAATACTCTGAAATGTTGCCTTCTTTTCGTTAAAATAGAGCTCCACTTTTCCAGTCTCACCATTTCTGTGTTTTTCAATGAGAATTTCTGCAATATTTGTTTTGTCAGAGTCATCTTTCATCTTGTCCTCTCTGTGTATGAACATAACCACATCAGCATCTTGCTCTATGGATCCAGAGTCACGTAGATGGTGAAGCTTTGGTTTTTCTCCGCTTTGAGCAGCAGCTCGTGACAGCTGAGAGAGAGCAAGTACGGGGATGTCTAGCTCTCGAGCGAGGTTTTTAAGCGAGCGTGAGATCTCAGTTACCTGCTGTACCATGTTGTCACTGTTCCTTGAGTTAGTAGGAAGCATGAGTTGCAAGTAGTCCACTATTATAAGTCCGAGACCTTTTTCACTTTTAAGCCTTCTTGCGACCGATCTCATTTTAAGAATGTTATTACCCGGTTGGTCATCAATGAAAATAGGGGCTTGAGAGAGGTTATCGAGAGATTGTCTAATAGCTTCGAAGTCTTCGTCTCGAGAAAGTTTACCAGTACGGAGCTTCCAGGCGTCGACATTCGATTGAGCGGCAAGCATACGATCCACAAGTTGCTGGGCACTCATTTCAAGTGAAAATATTCCTACAGGCACCCCGTGCCCGACCGCAGCCTGTCTTGCTATATCTAGTGCCAGAGCAGTCTTCCCCATAGAAGGTCGTGCAGCAAGTATGATCAGGTCCGATTTCTGTAATCCAGACAGCTTGTTATCAATTGCAGCAAAGCCGGTTGGCACCCCACGCAATCCACCTTTTGAGTTATGTAGCCTATCAAGTCTTTCCCACGCAGTAGCAAGCTCATCCTTGAGATGAACGAATTTGTGCATTCCACCAGAGTTTGTAATGTCGTACACCTGCTTCTCCGCTCGATCCATAATGTCTTCAAGCTCGCTTGCTTCGTCGAAACCTAAGTGTGCAATATACTCAGACGCTTCAATCAGTCTTCGCATCATGTACTTCTTTTGGATAATCTCAGAGTAGTGCTTAATATTTGCAGAAGAGGGGACCACATTTACAAGCTCTGTCAGATAGCTTGATCCACCAATCTGCTCTAAAAGGTTTTTTTCCTTGAGTCGAGATGAAAGTGACAATAAGTCGATAGGTGTACGCTTGGAGAAAAGTTCAAGCATAGTATCAAACGCTATTGCGTTTCTCTCAGAGTAGAAAGTTTTTGTTGTAATAATATCTATAACCTCATATATTGCATCAGGGCGCAGCATTATAGAGCCAAGTAGTGCCAACTCAGCTTCGGTACTTTGCGGAGGAATTCGTACTTTTTCTTTTATAAGTTGGTCAGCCATAAGTGGGCACATTCTATCATGGAGACCTGGTACAACTAAAAGTATTAAACCATGCACAAACTGTGATTAAACTGGGGAGTAGACAAGCCGAAACCTTTCTGTAGAATCCATATTGGAACGATAGGGTTCCTACACCCGGAGACCCCATGCAAATAAGAGATACGGACAGGCTGTATCGCATTGCGTATTTCACAGTTGAAGAGCCTGCTCGACCCACACTAGTAAGTCCTTGTGGCTTAAGGTGTAGAGCATTTTTCTTCTTCATGGTAGTGAATCCTCCGTACCTTTTAGCAAGGCTTGTCTGGTTTGCCATAGCAACTATCTTTTTCTTCTTTTTCGGACTCCACGTGACAAAAATTCATAGGAACTTCGAAATAGCGGTTGCAGAATCCAAGTTCTGGCCAAAAGTGGGGGATGACGGTTTTCCAATCGTTCCACTTACAATACTTGTTCCTCTCGGCATTCTTTACTTTGTTTATCACTTCGAGAGGGTGTACCCGACTGTGTTCGTAACTATTTTCGGAGTCATTCTTGGCATAGTAATCATCTTCATTTTTGCGGCGGTACTTATGAGTATAAGAGACAACTTGTATCTCCACGGAAGGACACGCAAGTACATAAGGAGAATTGAGAGACGTTTTGCAGAAGCGTGCAAAACAGTAGAAGTGGTCAAAGGTAGGTAATTCACTCGGCGGTTGTAATCTACAACTGCTTTTTATTTTATATAACAACTTATAGCGAGGGGGGTCCTCGCTGTAAGTTGTTTTGCCATGCCTTGAGGGGAGTCCTCAAGACAATATTATAAGTTGACCATTGATGTATTAGTATGTATAGTTACTGAAGAATCCTTCTATCCCGGAGAAAGCAAATGATGAAGAAGGGAAGGACCCGCACTCAAGCGGATGCGGTGGCTCTATTAAAAGACACTGTAGATTTCTATAGTCGTGATCCTGAAAGTTTACGAGCTTATGTTGAAAAGGGTGAGAACGGTTTTGGCGAGTGCTTGTATAGAACACGTGATGGCCGGTGCTGCGCAGTGGGGCGCCATCTCCGGAATCCAGAACATACACAACAGTTTTTTCCGGCAAAAGTAGTTTCGGAAATTTCTTACCTTGAAACAAGGTTACAACCTCAAAGTCGAGGATTCCCCTTAGATTTCTGGGTGGCTATCCAAGTTCTTCATGATGACTCCAATCATTGGACCAAGAAAGGTATTTCGTACAAAGGAAAAAGAAAAGTAGATCAAATTCGTAAGTGGATCCGGAAGAACATACCGGTACCGCGTAAGGGGTGAAAGTCCCAGACCATTCATAAGGAGTGGTTTTTTTGTTTAAACTCTAATGTAAAACTATTTTATTAGTGTTTTGAAATCCGTGGTCCTTCCTGTAGGTCCTCAACCAGGTATCCTTTTGATTTTAGAATCTCACGAATCTCATCTGATTTCTTGAAATCCTTATTTTTTCTTGCATCTTCTCTTTCTGAAATAAGTGCTTGAATATCCGCAGGCAAGTTGTCGATATAAGTTATTTTCTCCTCCATGAATGAGTTCCCAAGACCGAGCCCCAACACTTTGTCAAATTGCAGAAGAGTATTTCGCTTCATATTTTCATTCAAGTCACTTTTGAGTACTTCCCAGGCGAGAGCAAGTGCTTCTGCCGTATTTAAATCATCCTCAATTACTGCCTTAAATTTGCTCATGTATTCCTCGTCTGGCGCGGCAGTAGCTTCCTCAAGCGAATGAAATTGTTTTAACAAATTTTCTAAGCCATTTTGAGCCCCACGGAGAGCCTCCCAGCTAAAGTTGGTTGGGGTTTTATAGTGTGACCCAAGGAGTAGGTATCTGAGTGCAATTGGGGAAAATCCTTTCTCAATTATTTCAGATAGGTACACCACATTTCCATCTGATTTAGCAATTTTTGAATCATTAATCTGCAAGTGAGCTCGGTGAAGCCAGTATCGCGAAAAAGGAGTTTTACCCGTAGCTGCCTCTGATTGAGCAATCTCGTTGTTGTGATGTATTGAGACATGCTCTATACCTCCAGTATGTATATCAATCTGTGGGCCCAGTATTTTTATAATCATCGCAGAACACTCAATATGCCAGCCAGGAAACCCTTGTCCCCACGGAGAAATCCATCCAATTTTCTCGTTAAATTTCCAAAGAGCAAAATCTTCTGAGTTGATTTTTTCTTGGTTTAGACCAATACGAGTTTGGCTTTCATCCTTTTTTAAGTTCAAGCCACCAAGCTCTCCATAGTTAGGAAACTTGGAAGTATCAAAGTAGATTCCATCCGAAGTTTTGTAGGCAAAACCTTTTTCTTCAAGTGCTTTGATTAATTCAATTTGCTCTGGAATGTAATCACTTGCATATGGGAAGGTGGTACCAACAGTATTTATATTTAATTTTTCTATGTCAGACAGGAAGATTTCAGCGTACTTTTTTCCAAGTAGTTTCATATTTTCGAGAGTTTGCTCCAGACCATCGTTTCTCAACCCTTTGGCCATTTTGTCTTCTCCTTCGTCTGGGGTACCAAGATTCTCTCCGGTTAGGTGCCCAAAGTCTGTGAAGTTAATGACTTGTTTTACCTCTAATCCGCCATGCTCGAGTGTGCGACGAAGAATGTCTGTAAAAACAAACATCGAAAGATTCCCAATATGCTGAACACCGTATACTGTAGGCCCGCAGTTATACATGCTTACCTTACCCTCCTGAATTGGTTTAAACTCTTCTTTTTTACCAGTTAATGTATTTGTGAGATGCAAGGTCATATAGTTGAATAAAGAATAGCGAATATCGAGGGTGGAGTAAACATACTCTTAATTCATCATTCCTTATTCCTTACTCTTCCTCCGACATCCTACAGCCAGTGCCTATGCTTAAAATAAGCAAACATGAGAAGACAGGCAAAAGCCATAATTCCGAGTATGTACCAGAAATCGTTCGGTGATCCAATGATAGGGACCGAATCAGCTTCAATGGAAAAGATAGCCGCAATAAGTGTTAGTGGGAATGTCACAAACGCCATAATAGTTAGCGTTTTCATGATCTCATTTTCCTTTGTAGAAAGTATTGAATTGTTCGTTTCTCGTAGTTCAGCCACAAACTCCAGGTTATTTGTCAGAATATTTTGAACCTTTGAGTACTCGTTTATTACGGACTTAATGTGGTGAGAGAAGTATTCTCCAAACATTCTGTGTCCGAACGAATCAAGCGAATCCAGGATCTCCCGATGGAAAACTGTTATTTTTCTGAAGTTCAGTAGTTCGCGGCTCACTTCAGAGAGTGCACGAACCATTTCTTTCTCTTTTCCTTCAAATATATTTTTTTCAATTTTCGAGAGCCAATTATCAATATACTCAAGTTCGTTGAAAAGTGACATATAAATCTCATTTACAATACCAAAGAAGATTTCCCCGGTAATATTTTCACCGAATCCCTTATCAAGTATTGTGTTAACCTCTACCACTTTTGCAAACTTGTCTACAGAGTCTATGGTGTCGTAGCGGGTAGTAATGAGGAAGTTCTTCCCAATGACGAAATCAATTTCCTGTCGGACCTCACTATCAGTATGGCTGTGTTTGAAAGCGGGGAAATGCAGAATAACGTATATATATTGTTTGTAGAGCTCTACTCTAGATTTGATAGTAGGGGAGATCAGCTCATGAGCAATATCTCTACTTAAAGAGAATTCCTCCATCACACTTCTGATCTCATCTTCTGTGGGTTTGGTGATATCTATCCAGACTACACCTCTGTAGTTATATCGATTTATCATTCACTTAGAAATTTAAATATGCAACATAATAATTTTAGCATATTCTTTTGTCATTGTGCATGTATAAACATGGATGCCAAAATTTTCGACTCTGTTATAATGGTTCCTACATGTTTGAAGCTGTCGCGCACAAATGAATACATACAACAAAAATATATACTCCGCAGTTGCGCTCGTTGCAGTGTTTATTCTTGTATTTTCACTAGGGTTTCAGTCTGGTGAAAAAAGCCGGCATCTTGGTGTAGAAAATGTTGAGCTTCAAAACAAGGAGACTGATACGAAAGTTGAGGCCGATTTCGGAGCTTTCTGGAAAGCTTGGAATCTTATAAACGAAAAGTATGTTCCGGCCTCATCTACCCTGAAAGCGGTGACGGATGAGGAGAAAGTTTGGGGAGCTATTAGCGGACTTGCATCTTCACTCGATGATCCCTATACCGTGTTTCTTCCTCCTGTAGAAAATGAAATATTTGAAAGTGATGTGAGAGGTAATTTCGAAGGAGTTGGTATGGAAGTTGGCATTCGTGACGGAGTGCTCACAGTCATAGCGCCCCTCAAGGGAACCCCAGCTTACAATGCCGGGATTAAAACTGGTGACAGAATTACAAATATTGATGGAGTCACTACATACAATCTATCCACCGAAGAATCAGTGCTCCTTATACGGGGTGAGAAGGGGACAAGGGTAGTGTTTACAATAATTCGTGAGGGAAGCGACGAGCCTCTCGAGATTGGTGTTATAAGAGACGTAATCAATATTCCTACTCTTTCGACAAGTCTACGTGCTGACGGTGTGTTTGTAATAGAGCTTTACAACTTTTCAGAGAATTCTCCGAACCTTTTCCGTGCGGCACTTCGTGAATTCGTGGACGCAAACACCGACAAGCTACTTCTCGACCTTCGCGGCAACCCAGGTGGTTACCTAGAAGCTTCCATAGATATGGCAAGCTGGTTCCTAGCACCCGGAAAAGTTGTGGTCCGAGAAGATTTCGCTGGAAAGCAAGAAGAAGTTATCCATCGAAGCAGGGGTTATGACATATTTAATAGCAATCTCAAATTTGTAATACTTGTAAACGGCGGCTCCGCTTCTGCATCAGAAATTCTTGCTGGAGCGTTGAAGGAGCACGGTGTTGCTAAGCTTGTGGGGAACAAAACATTTGGCAAGGGCTCAGTCCAAGAGCTTATCAGTATTACTCCGGAGACGTCCCTCAAGGTCACCATCGCGCGGTGGCTTACTCCAAACGGTGTCTCAATTTCTGCAAGCGGTGTAGCACCTCACTTTGAAGTCAAGAATACTCCAGAGGATGTGAAAAATGGTGTTGACCGTGAGAAGGATAAAGCCATAGAGGTTCTCCTTAATTGGTAGGCTGGCAATCGTTTCCCATTGGACAAAGAGCTATTTATAAGTAGTATTAAACCCTAAATAATAAGATTAGGAATCCCGTTAGAGACGGTCGGGGTTAAGAGTAATATACAATAGTAATAAGCGTTTAGAGGTCGAAAAAATCATTTAATAAAAAATCTAATCAAGACAGGAATCGAAAGGTTCCTTGTCTCTAACGGGATGAAGGTAATACTACTAAAAGATGTGCCAAAGATTGGTAAGAAATATGAGGTCAAGAACGTGGCTGAAGGTCATGCTCTCAATTTTCTTATACCCCGGGGTCTAGTTGAGACTGCCACAAAGAGCGCTTTAGAGAAGGTTAAGACTTACAAGACTCAAGATGAAGCAAGGAGGAAAATACAGGAAGACCTACTTCTGAAAAATATTGCGGATCTCGAGGGTGTAAAGATAGAGATGAGCGAAACAGCGAATGACAAGGGTCACCTTTTTGCAGGTATTCACAAAGAAGAGATAATCCCAGAAATTTCAAAACAGACTAAGCTTGAGATTCTTCCAGAGCACCTTCTGCTTGATAAGCCTATTAAGTCTGTCGGTGAACATATAATAGAAGTCAAAATCAGAGATACTCACGCCAAATTCACTCTAATTGTAAGCGCAAAGACAGATTAAACTAACAAGCGGCAAAGTTATTATAGGCTAAACATATAAAAGAAAGACCCGGAGCGAAACGCTCACGGGCCCGTACTGCATGTATGCAAAGTCCAATTTCTGGACTGAAAGATCTTAACCCGCTTGCCGAACACCTGGCTCTCGGCCGGCAAGCGGGTCGTGTTCAGAGGAAGCTCGAGTGCTGCCTCGTCATGGGAGTGGATGCGGTTTCACTCCGATTACAGTGTGCCCGGCCGGGGCTCCGCATCAGCGCTTCCACCTCGTTGGAGACGGTCGCTTTCCCAAACACTTATTAGACCCTTGCGCCGTTTTTTACCAGCACGCTTAGGTGGTTTGAGCATGACTCGACAGCCTTCCTTTGAACACCCACCTCGGTTTCTTCCCCGGCTGTGAGGGAGGACTTCTGACTACCCCGAGGTGTCACTTACTTGTTTAACCTGCCCTGGAGCTTCTGCCGGGACCCAAAGGGACCCCACAGGCGCTAGCAGATATTTGTTCCTACATGTCCTGTAACTAGCTCCAGAGCATTCTATTATCTATTATAGCATGCCCACTTTTTTTGTCAAGCAATTTAGCATGAAAATAGAAAAAACTTTGCTAGACAATCAAAATAAGCCTTAAAACAAAGCTTTTTTCAAAAATGTTAAACACTCGGTGTTTAACATTTTAGAATCAAAATAATATATAAAAAAAGATCCTGCAGGTTGCATTCGCCTCCTCTTTACTCCTCACTCTTAATTCTCTGCTCCTAATTCTTTATTCTCCATTCCTCATTCTACGATTCATCATTCATTCTTCTCCCTTTCCACTGCACTCATTATTTTAGTAGTTAGATCAATTAGAAATTCTCTCCCTTACTCCTCATTCTTCCCCCGCTCTTGCTACGTTGTTGGTTGTCGGTGGTTGGTTGTAAGTTCTCTACACCACCTGTATTACCTTCTTCACAATAATTTTATTATTAAAGTGTATTTTTCTTTTACTTTTCATTTGGACAATCCCATCCTTGAGTGCAAATATAGTGTGGTCTCTGCCAATAGAAGTGTTTTTTCCTGGCATTACATCTGTGCCTCTCTGACGCACGAGAATAGACCCAGTATACGTCTGGGTTCCGGGTGTGACCTTAATCCCCAGATATTTTGGGTTTGAGTCTCTTCCGTTTTTTGTCGATCCTCCCGCTTTCTTTGTTGCCATGTGTATTGAAACTTATTCGTATATTAGTATGCTTAACCTATAAATAACAGGCTATGAGTATACAAGAAGAGGGAGAGAAAGACAAGCAGGGAAATAGCTTAGAAACAGACATAACTGAAGAGGAATTTGACATTGTGCCTTCAAACGGAGCTGTCGCAAAGACTTCTCCGTGGAAGCATGTAGTAAGCATTCTTATTATTGTTCTAGTTGGCACAGCATCTTTTGGTCTTGGGAGACTCTCTTTTTACGAGAAGAAAACAGCCCCGGTTACAATTGAGACAAGTGTGATAGAGCCTAGAAGTGAAGAGGTTTCTGGGGAAGTGAAGGGTGCCTCAGTTGCAATCCCTACTACCATTACAAACAAGCCGCCTGTTGCACCAGCCCAAGCACCAACTGCCGGGGAAGAGGTGGTTGCGTCAAGAAGCGGTAGCAAGTACCACTATCCATGGTGTGCCGGCGCGAAACAAATTGCAGATAAGAACAAAATAGTTTTTCAATCATTTGAAAGCGCTAGAGCTGCAGGCTATACCCCAGCTGCAAATTGCAAAGGGCTTAGGTAATCCTAAATAATTCTTTATACTTAGTAGCCTAGATTACTATGCCGAAAAAATATAAAATTATTTTTCTACAAACTGCGGGATTTCTCTTATTTGTGCTTGGAGTTATTTCTCTTTTTCTACCTTTTTTACAGGGTATAATATTTATCATATGCGGCCTCTATCTCATGTCTCTTAGTAATCCAAAGTATGAAAAATTATTTAATGAAAGCCTCTCGAAGTTTCCCAGATTACATCGTATGTATATCCGTTTTCATAATAAAATAAAAGAATGGTTATTGTAGATGTAGAGACTACAGGTACAGACCCAAACAAGCACTCTCTTGTAAGCATTGGTGCAGTTGAGTTTGAGCGGCCAGATAGGCAATTTTACGAAGAGTGCCGGATTTGGGATGGAGCTCATATGGATCCAGAAGCACTTCAAATAAACGGTTTAAGTGAAAGTGATGTTACCGATCCGTCAAAGCAGACGGAAGCTGAACTTGTAGCAAATTTTAGTAGGTGGACCGAGGGGTGCACTGACCTCGTCATTGCTGGACAAAATGTTTTCTTCGACATGCGATTTATTGAGCAAGCCGCATTAAGAGCAGGTGTTTCAGTGTCCTTTTCAAGAAGAATAGTAGATAACCACTCAATTACTTATTACCACATGAGAAAACGTCGAATAACGCCGCCACTACATGGTCGCAAGACCAATCTCGATTCGGATACCATAATGGCTTATGTTGGTATCCCAGTAGAGCCGAAGCCGCACAATGGGCTGAATGGTGCGATCTGGGAAGCAGAAGCACTTCACAGACTAATGTTTGATAAACCACTTTTTGATCGATTTAAAATACACGCGATTCCTTGGCTTTAACACTAAAGTTAAAAAGTGGTTGTTATAATTTTTTTATCATAAATACTGCCGATGGACAGTATTTATGATAATATTGATTACCACTTTTTTAAGTAACACAGTTTTAGGTACACACACATTTGACATACTAGGGATTATGATGTAACATCATGAAAGCGTTGGAAACCCCAACACCTTCCTCAATGAGGAAGTCCCGCTCTTTAACGGAGACCATCTTGGCGGATGACCTGGAAGTAGAGACCGCGGATGAATCTAGCTCGGAGTCCCAAATTTTTCGAAAAAAGGTCGTTGGTATGGCTCTTATCAGAGCCTTGTTACTCAACGACGAGGATAGTGACGGAGGAGAGCTTGAGGCTCGAGTAATCAAATTGATGGTTAGGGATGTTATTGAGGAAGATCGAAGAAAGGGTGGAGATGATTCATTCCGCGATGCGGCAAAAAAGTTCTTGAGTGACATCAAGTCTTCTGACATTGGCGTTACCGGGGTTGAAAGTTCTACGTGTGGGAGTAGTAAAAATCTTTTTCATACAAAACAAAGCCGTCTCGTGGAGAGACGGCTTACCGGATTTTTGGCCACGCCGGTGTGGGCTTAGGGTTCAGTCGAACTTCGTGTGGGGGGGGTACCCCAGCCTGGATCATCGAGGCGATCGCGACGACCGCCTCGATTCTGACGAAGCTTTCGGCAATCTGCGTCGGGCCGAAGGTTCGACGAACCAGTTCCGACAGGAACCGGTGCCAAACCTCAGCACTAGGCGAGCCGTTCAGCGTGAACGACTGACTTCGCAGACTGGCGATGAATCTCTCAGCGTAGCCGAGATATTCATCTGCGTTCACTCCGTAGTAGCAGTGGAGTGGGTCAACCGTGTTGAATGCTTCCAACACGATCGAACCTAGCTCACCGTTACTCGTGAGAAAACCCTCCACTTTCTGCCGGGGGTTGGTGGCTGCGGTCATGCTTCCTCCTGGTTGCGGGTTAAGGGGGTTTGTATTGGTCCCTGCATATTGTCCCGACTAACCACTAGAGCATTTCCGCTGTGCCAAGGAGCTACTTATACATACTAGCATACTTGATCCCTAAAGTCAAGTACTAAATTTTACAAATAGAAAAAAACTGCTAAGATAAAGGATATAAATGATTAGAAGGATAAATCAAAAGCTCTCGCATCTTCAGACCGACCTATCCGTCGGCTTCTTTCTTGCATGGCGTCAGGTCAAGCGATCAAGCCTTGCGACTACATTGCTTATCATTTTTGTGATGATGCTCACGTTTCTCAATCTCGTTGTTGTGCGAGGTATTCTTGTGGGTCTTCTACAGGGTTCCACAGAAGCTTACAAGGCACGATTTGCAGGCGACATCATACTTACCAATCTGCCTAAGAAAGATTTTATTGAGAACAGCCCTTCAGTTATAGAAGTAGCAGAGAACCTTCCTTGGGTAGAGCATCTCACGTACAGATATGTTGACGGTGGCACAGTTGAAGCTGGTTACAAAACAAGAGTGAGTCTCACCGATGACCCCAATTCCACTGCCGGCTCAGTTGTTGGTATTAATCCAGAAGTTGAAGACAGAGCCACAGGACTTGCGGGCACAGTTCTTGAGGGTAGGTATCTTACTCCCGAGGATTCAGAGGGCATCCTAATTGGTGCCAATATGCTCAAGAAATATCTTGATATAGAAGCTCCAGGGCTCACTCTTCTTGAAAATGTTGCAGTGGGTGACAAAGTCAGACTTACGATAGGTGATACTCGCAAGGAGTTTGTTATTAGAGGGTTTCTTCAAAGCAAGGTAGACCAAGTCGATTTCCGGATGTTTATACTTGATTCTACTTTCCGCAACATGACAGGTCGGAGTGATTTCAATGTTGACGAAGTTACTCTTGTCTTGAAACCCGGCAGTGATCCCGAGCTTGCGAAGAGTGCTCTCATTGCATCCGGCGTAGACAAGTACGCTCGGGTTCAAACTTGGGAAGAGTCTCTACCCAAGTTTCTTCTTGATATTCAGAACACCTTCGGTCTACTTGGAAACGTAGTTGGCTCAATCGGTCTTGTCGTGGCATCAATCACTATTTTCATTGTTATCTTCGTTAACGCCATAACTAGGAAGAAATATATTGGAATTCTAAAGGGTATTGGAATTGATAGTACAGCTCTAGAATTCACATATGTGATGCAGTCAGCTTTTTATGCCGTTGCTGGTACACTTCTTGGTCTTTTAGTTCTTTATGGATTTCTAGTGCCGTTTGTGACGGCGCACCCTATTAAATTTCCGTTTAGTGATGGAATACTTGTTGCAGAAATACCTAATACTCTCGTAAGGGCTGGGCTCCTGCTTCTTGCTACCCTAATCGCAGGATATATTCCCGCACGTATTGTAGTGAAGCAGAATACACTGGACGCTATTCTTGGTAGAAAATAAAATGATTAAAGCACTAAATTTAAGGAAATCTTTTAGAAGCGGAGACTCAGAGCTTCATGTATTGAAGGGAATTTCTTTTGATGTAAAAAGTGGAGAGTTTGTAGCTATAACTGGTCGCTCAGGATCGGGTAAGAGTACTCTCATGTATCAGCTCGGGCTCCTCGACAATCCCACTTCCGGAGAGGTATATATCGATGGAGTCGAGGCCACACAGATTAGCGCAGATGAAAGAACGAAGATGCGGTTAAGCGAGCTCGGGTATATTTTTCAAGATTATGCTTTAATGCCAGAGCTAACTGCACTTGAAAATGTTTTGATTCCGCTCTTGATGCAGGGTCTGACACGGAAAGATGGTGAGAAGAAAGCAGCAGAATCACTTGAAAGAATTGGCTTGGGTCATAGACTAGAGAACACTCCTAGCCAGTTATCAGGTGGAGAGCAGCAACGTGTGGCTATTGCTCGGGCAGTTGCTCATGAGCCGAAAATTATTTTTGCAGATGAGCCTACTGCAAATTTGGATAGCGAAACCTCCCAAGTGGTGTTACAAAACTTTATAAGTCTCAATAAGGAAGGTCAAACCATCCTTATGGTGACTCATGAACCTGAGTATGCTAATCTTACTGATCGTATTATTACTCTTTCAGATGGTCTTATTGTTTCCGATGTGAAATTAAAGAAATAGAAAACTAAAATGAAAGAAAAATTCAATAAAATTATCGCCTGGATAAAGGCAAACAAGAAGAAGTCTATAGCACTTGCTCTCGTAGTCCTCCTTATTCTTTGGAGTGTGCTCAGAGAAGGTGCAGTAGACTATGAAGATGTTTTAGCAGTACGCGGAACTGTGGTCCAAGAAGTTTCAGTTACCGGCAAAACTAGGGCTGTGGGAGAAGTTGATCTTGCATTCGAGCGAGGTGGCACTGTGGCAGGGATCGGCGCAGAAGTTGGTTCCACTGTATCTAAAGGGCAAACCATAGTCCGTCTAAACCAAGGAGAGCTTCTAGCAGATCTCAACTCTGCACGAGCGACTCTTTCACAAGAGGAGATTAAGCTTGCAGAAATTAGGAAAACAAGTCCAAGCGCACGTAAGGATGCGATGGAGGGCCTTGTGGCATCTCTACGTGATGCTTATGCGAAAGTTGATGATGCAGTGAGGAACAACATTGATCAATTCTTCAAGAATAAGGGCACTGCAAGTATGAACATTGAATTTGCGTTTATTGATGGAAACACAGTCTATACATTTCCCATCAACTCTGACTTGCGTCTCGACATAAACACAAAGCGAGCAGAACTTGAAAGCAAACTAACATTCTGGCATAACTCACTTCTTTCTCTTGATTCTAAAACCGATTTCGACGGGGACATTAGGACTGCCAAGGATACCATCGCTGAAGCCCAAGTATTACTAAATAGAGTCGCAACAGCCGCCAATTCGCTTGTTGCAACAGAGTTTCAATACGAAGCAACTGTAAGTGGTTACAAGGATACTGTAGCGACAGCTCGCTCCTCTACAAATACTGCACTCACAAATCTGCTTACAGCTGAGAGCAAGTTCGAGAATGCGCCAACCCAAGTGACAACGTCGCAAGGCGTAGGTCTTGATGAGGTTCTTTCTCAGGAGGCGCGGGTAGGGCAGTATCGAGCTCAAGTTGCTTCAGCAGAGGCAAGACTTGCAGAAACTGTCATTAGCTCTCCAATCGCAGGTATTCTCACAAAGCAGGATGCAAGAATTGGCGAGGCGGTTACGGCCGGCACTATACTCGTATCAGTTATACAAGATGCTGGTTTTGAAATAGAAGCGAACGTCTCCGAAGTTAGTGTTGGAAAAGTTGCACTAGGCAATGCCGTCTTAGTTTCCTTTGACGCATTCCCAGGTGAGGAGTTCGCAGGTGAGCTGTTCTACATTGAACCATCAGAAACTATTGTTGACGGAGTAGTCAATTACAAAATAAAAGTCATGCTAAGAAATGAGATCCCAGGACTTAAGAGCGGACTCACGACCAATTTGAAAGTGAAGACTGCTGAAAAGCCTGATGTTTTGAAGGTTCCTCAGTTTGCAATAATTACAGAAAATGGTTTGTCCTATGTAGAGAAAGTAGTGGGTGATAACCTCGAAAGAAGCGAGGTGGTTGTAGGTCTTAGAGGTAGTGATGGAACTGTAGAGATAATTTCAGGAATAAGTGAAGGCGACACGGTAAGATTCAGCAAGTCCAAGTAAAAAGGAGGTAAATTAGACATTTAGCTCTAAATATTGGATAGTTAGTATTGTAATAATATAGCCTTAAATAAGGATATAATACATGTTATGTCGCATTTTATCCTTGACTTCTCTTTTCTAATCTGCTATAATATATATAAATCAGTGAAAGCTGATTTTTTGTGCTCTTGGGCAAGCACTTGTTGCTCATGCCTCGGGCAAGCACATAGTGCTGACGTGTCCTCGCTTAAGCAGTTAGTGCTTTAGCAATTGTTCTCTCGGTCTCGGCCCGCTTAAGTTGAAAAACCTAAGTGAACCGTTATCGTCGTAATCCCGAGAACATTTCTTGATCTTTCCCGTACGATCTACTAGGCTCTCTTCACAGAGATTTTGGTGGGTAAACAGAATTACAACTAACCACATAAGTATTTTAAATTTAACAACGGTAGGTCTACTTGCAGTTATTTCTGGTTTCAACACAGTTGGTACACCCATAGATATGGAAGCATCCCTTGCGACAGAAGAGACCTCAATAGAGAAATCTCTGACCGTAAAGGATAAGGTATCAATTTATTTTGATGACCTTCCAATCATGATTGATGTCGCACGTTGCGAATCTCGCTTCAGACATCTAGATAAGAATGGTAGTGTCCTTCGTGGTGTAGAAAATAGCAAAGACGTGGGTGTGATGCAGATAAACGAGTATTATCATGGAAAGACTTCCAAGAAACTCGGTTATGACATCTATACTCTCGAAGGTAACATGGGTTATGCCAGATACCTTTATGAGAAAGATGGTGCACGACCATGGCTTGCCTCATCTAGCTGTTGGGCCAAGTATGCAAGTATAGCCAAAATATAATCTTGTAACCTTGTTTACAAAGTTAAGAGATAAAAGAAAAGCCGCTTGGGTAGCCCTAAGCGGCTTTTCTTATGAAAATCCGCACCTATCGAAGGCGCGGCAGCGTTTCAAGATATGCTGTAAAGCAAATCATCACTTGCTCAAGGTGCTCAACCCTCTTTCCAAGAATGAAAATAATTAGAAAGCAAAACAAGAAGTAGAGGAGAAGTCCACCAATTGAATAGAGAATAATTCCAGTAAGTATCCCAGCAATAAAACTTATTACCGCTGGAAGTCTTATCCCAGATTTCAAAAGACTAATAGCGTGAGGGTTTAACCTTTGGTGCACACTATTTTCTCTGTTGTATTTCTTAAACCAAGAAAAAACAAGTATGGCTACTATAAACCAAATTACTATAAAAGGTCTAAAGTAGTACGAATACCCAAACATAAACCCCATAACCGACAGAAGCGAAACAAGAGCATTTCTGAAGGTACCCAGTGGAGTATCATCCACATTTCTCTCCAGTGTTTAGTCTAAGTAGAATCTATTAGATTTTTATGTGTTTGGCAACAGAGGTGTGACTTTCTCTTTTATAAATATTTGAATACCAAGCAAGAATAAAATTGTGGATGTCCCAGCAGATAGAAGACAATACGTGCAGAATGCATCAAGTATCACAGCTTGTACATAGACAAACCATATGGATGCAACAAGTCCTATAGCTGTTGCCCAGGGTATTGCTTTTGCTACGTTAAACCGGTTCTTATCAATATACCCAAGACCAAGAACGAGCATCCCGAGGTAGTATATTATCCCAAGCATGGGTACGGGGATGCCAATAATTTTTGAGTAAGCACTACTTGTCACAGTGTCACATCCATCTGTGAGAAGACAGGGTGGCGGTATGCCTCGGAAGTGGCTTGCCGCAAGGTAAGTTGCGTCCATGAATCCCACGAATGCAACAATAAGAAACAATATCGCGATTGCTTTATTCGACATTTGGTATACCTAATTCAGTATTGATTAATGTAGTGAATTCAGCTACAGATCTAGGGTTAACAATCTTTTTTCCGTTTAGATAAAACGTAGGTGTCCCAGAAAGCCCTAGTGCAACAGCATCCTTGTAACTATTTTCAACTTTATCTTTTACCAAGTCTGAATCTAGATCTGCCTTGAACTTAAGAACATCAAGTCCTAGTTCTTCGGCATACTTCTCAAAAAAGCTATTTGTTAGTTTTCCAGCCCAAGCAGTTTGGTTCTCAAAGAGTTTTGCGTGCATTTCCCAGAACTTTCCTTGTAGATTCGCTGCCTCTGATGCGCGAGCAGCTGCCACAGCTGTTGTGTGAATTGTTTTAAGTGGGAAGTGTCTGTACACAATTCTTAAATCATTTGGGTACTGTGCAAAGACCTCATTTAGTAGTGGGTGATAGGCTTGGCATGCAGGACACTGAAAGTCTGCAAACTCTACAAGCGTGACTTTCGCAGTAGGCAGTCCCTTCACGTGGTCGTCCGTTGTAATTTCAAAAGATACATCATTTTTAACATCATTGGGATCAGTAGATGGTAGGGCATTGTCCCTTCCCGCAAACCACATGGCTCCAATGGCTCCTACGAGTATTACAGCTAGTCCTATTCCCCAAATATTCTTAGGCATATGTATAAGTTTTGGTATTAATCTTTATTAATTTGAAATTATTATAGTACATTAATTCGTAAAAAAGAGATTGTATTCAGTTTCTCTACGTGGCATAGTTTACATAGATCTTCCTGCACAAACACCTATTACTCAAAGAGTGATTACATTGATAATCCCCTCAGGTCTCCGTCACCAAGTGAAAGCCGTTCACTTTGCTCATGAGGAGAGGAAAGCCTTTCAACCCCCTGTTACGGGATCAGTTGATGGCCCAATAAGTGAGAGCCTTCAAACTCCAGATGTTCTAGCAATTACTGAAGCTGAAAGGACAGAAGGGGTTAAATCAGGTATTTTCAAACTGATTGTTCCATAAATAGGTTTGCTCGTCTGGCTATAGGCCTGACGATTTTTTTTAATTAAACTCATTCAAGGGAAAGCGTTATAAAATGTACATTTTTAAAATATCGTGATATGATCTATTTTAGAAGTTAATGTCCACCTCGACTCGGAGCGATGCCATGAGTATCGGAGAAAGGGATCCTAATGCAGAATACGTGGCCGGGGGTTTCAGGTATGAAACAAAAGTAGGATCGGGGACGATGGCCTGGATGCGAGATGGCGCACAGGTCACGGCGGCAGTGTCTCTCCGTGGAGATGTTGTACTTTTGGTTCTAGATGAGGTTCGCAGGTTAAAAAGTGAGCTTGCCAAAGAAAAAGCCATCAAAGTCGAACTAAGTAAGCTTGTGGATACAATTCGAGAAATTTTTCGTTTACATGTTGTTGTAGAAAATAGCACAATACTTTCGGCGGCACGTAACATAGCAGTTAATGCTGAACGATGGATGAAGCTCCTTGCTTGCCCAAGAATTCGCGTGATGGGCACTGCATCCCTCGGGAGGCCAAACGGTCATATCGAAGTAGGACTGTGGGGTAGACATCCATCAAGTGATAGTCCTGAAACTGGAGGGAAGAGAATAATGGAAAAATTCGTCGATGGCCTTGACCATCTAAAGGGCCCACTGTTCTAGGTCATAGTTATTCCGCCACTTGTTGGTGGTTTTTTAATTTATCGAGGACCCCATAGGTGTGTGAGTTTAGAATTGATATAATTTTTATATGAATTATGTCTATCACGGTGTTCCGAAACGTATGGAGGGAAATATTCTTCATCCTCTAAGCATTCTAAAAACACAGTTCCCAGAAGTTTATTCTGAAGAAGTTCGTAAATATGCAGGAAGGGAACATGTAATGGAAAATAGAATTCCGATTTTTAATTGTCTATGGAACGATGTTTTGCATTTTGCGTGTGTACCACCAATTGAATTAAAAAATGCGTTAGTAGAAGCTGGAATGGCAGAGGCAGTTAAGCTCTCCTTCTATAAAATCGATACGTCTATTCTTGATAAGGAAAACTGTATTGTCTATTTAAACAACAAAAGAGAAAAAGGTGAACTGATGAGTGAAAGCGATTTTACACAATACGATCAAAATAATTTGAAACGATATTCTATAATTCCCCAGATTGCAAAAGATAAATACAAAGAGGCCTATATTGCAGGAAAAACCCCTTTAATGTTTCTCTTTATTCCGCATATCCTTTACCGTGGTTCTGTTAATGTTTCTAGTGCAGAAATTATCACCGTTTAGCCAGTTATTCACTAAAGTTCTGTGTCCATAAAATTATCGAAGGGTCCCTCGTTATTGGCAAACTAAAATATAGCTCAATGAAACTTGCTTTTTAATCTATTTCGTGCTAATGTTATGGGAGTTAGTTCCATTAAATACTTTGCGTTCTCTCAGGAACCTTCGTCCTTCATTTCTCACAGATCACTGTGTGAAGCGAAGGGGGAGGCAGCCTGATTAGGGCAATGCAGGCATAAGTCGTGCCCGCCCAAGCTTCTCTCAACTTTACTTGTATGAAAATACTACGAGTTGTAGGGCTTGGACTTGCAATAGTCATGCTCAAGTTCCTAGTTCCTAGAATCTTTTTAGGAATCGAGAATGTCCTCCTCACGTTCTTTGATACCTTGGGGTCTATTTTTTCTCAGGTTAACCCGTCCGTAGACAGTGGCGCCGCGAGCATCGAGGCGACTCCGTTTCTTCATAGCAAATAGATTCCAAGAGGAGTCCTCGAGGCCATTGCCCGAGGACTTTTCGTTATCCACAGGCCAGCACTTGCATGGTGAACCAGAGTTCACTAGAATAGTAACAAAGAGAGTAATGAATTATCAATTACTACTTACTTACAACTAATTACTATTACAATGAGTGGAAACAAACTAGTTAGCACAATTTCAAGGGAGATTGAAAACTTGAATGAGGTCATTGATCTCAAAGTGATACAAGGTATTCCTTACAAAAGGGAAGCGAAGAGACACAGATTACTTTTAAACATGTTACACGATGTGTCAGGCAAAATATCTTCAAATTCTTACAGCTTTTTATCCTTCCTACTATGAATTTATTCGTATTAATTCGTGTATTCGTATAATTCGTTGATTCGTATGTTTACTTAAAATGAACAAAAAATTAGAACAAAAAGATAAGCTCCTAGATTTTTACAAGAAGAACCGCCGAATGCCCGGTTACAAGGAGATTATGGATTTACTTGGTTTTAAGTCTAAGAATTCTGTTCACAAGCTCATTACATGGTTAGTGGAGGAGGGGATAGTGTCGAAGGATGGTCAAGGCAGGATCATCCCGAACCAAATTTACGATGAGATCCCTATTCTTGGTCTTGTTGAAGCTGGTATGCCAAGTGAAGCAGATGTAGATGAGCTCGATCGGGTAAGTCTCGAAGAGTTTCTTATCGAAGACAAAGAGAAAAGTTATCTACTCGAAGTGAAGGGCGACTCCATGATAGACGCGCATATTAGCGAAGGGGACTATGTTTTAGTTGAGCGCAAAGGTGAGCCTCGAGAAGGAGACATTGTGATTGCCGAAGTAGATGGGGGATGGACCATGAAGTATTATCGCAAGAAAGGTGGCAAGCCTTACCTTGAACCTGCAAACCGGAAGTACAAACCCATTTTCCCAACAGAGAGTTTCCACGTTGCCGCAATTGTTAAAGCTATAATTAGGAAACTCTAGGATATAAAAAACTGCCAGAATTATGGCAGTGCTACATTAGTCATTAGTTAAACATTTCCACCTGCTCGAGGTCATTTACTTTTTCCTCCTTTTCACTATGGGGAGGTTTTTTCTCCAGTGAAGGAACAAAAGGTAGAGATATCCCTGATTGATCAAAGAGGTCAAGAGGTTTTTGCCTCTTCCCACGAATCACCACAAGACCTTGCACGTAATAATTGGCAGACGGTATTGCCCACTGACATTTCTTTTCAATAGGGCAGCGACCACATGTTCGAAAGTATCGTGTTTCCTCTGTCTTGCTCCATCGCACTATTTTTTCTGTAATTCGAGTACGACGAGCTTCGTATTTCTCTGCAATAGAGGAGGCATTCGAGGGGCTATCACGACAAAACTCACGCGAAAGGTTCCAAAGAGCGTCAGCCAACTCTAGAGTCTCAACAGAGTTATTTTGACAATATTTGAGAGTGAGTATTCTCGCTTCGCGGCTTAGTCTATTAATACTTAGGGCAGTTCCAGGCTGAGTGGAGTCCACATAGAGTATTCCAGTTGATACTAAGTCTCGCAGAATATGGAAATCTACAGGCACAGGGTAGGGAGGTGGCTTGACAATACCTGCATCTTCAAAAAACCATGTAAGCATGCTTGCCATCTTGTGTCGAAAGCCGAAGAATCCATGCGGTTCCTCTGGGCCAGTCCTTTTCCCACGGCGGAACAGAATCTTACAAAGGTCCTCGTAAGTTTCTGCATTCTTGTAGAAAAGCACGGGGTTACCGTCCCAGTGTCGAGCAAGCTTGTGCATGTTATGCACCCAATGCCCACTAACATTTAGAGCATCAAAACTCAATCCATTTTTACTAAGACTGTCAAAAACGCGACTTCGCAGCTCCGAAGAATTACCATTCAAGTGTTCGAAACTTTCAGGCTCAAACATCCATTGCTCTCGATCATAAAGTTGTGACAAAGCAATAAGAGCAGTTCCACTGTCTATCTTTCCTTTCATGTAGAAACATGAAAGTTTAAGAAATCTTGCATGTTCAGTGCTTCCCCATGGGAATGTTTTCGGGATAATTTTCGGTCCCTGAACCCTTACTACATTATCGTATGGGGGGAGCTTGTTTCGCCAAGCATGTAGGAGAATGCCGAATACCTCATCGGCCAACTCCCAGTTAGTTTGGATTGCCGGTGCGCTCACTTCTAGTCTCGGTTGTGAAGGTTCAATGGTCTTTTTACATTATATGTGTCATGCCTCGATTGTCCACTTCAAGGAATGGTTTTAAATACATATAATATTTGCTAGACACGTCCTTTAAAATGGAGCTTCGATGGCAAGAGAACCTGCAGTTGCTAGTCGTAACCAAGATGGAAGACCTCACTTAAGTGATAGTGAGCGTACGCGGATAGCGAAAAATAGTTGGAAGAGAACTATGCGTAAAAATACAATGGGCACCGTAGGCGACTTCGGACAGAACATTGTCGCCGAACTGCTTGATTGCAGTATCTCTCCCCGTGGCAACACAGATTTTGCAGATCTTTTTAGCGAAAATCTGGGTATCCGAGTGGAAGTTAAGACTTGTGACAACAACCACAGGTTTGTATTCAAGCATAAGCAGTTACGCGGTTATCAAGATGAAGACTCAGTTCCGTTCCCCATAAGTGATACGTTGTACGCACTTCTGGGGTACCGAAACAGAAAATCTATAAAAGATCATAAGCTGAGACCAAAGCGTCTTCGTTCGAAGACTTTTTCCGAACTCGCGAGGTTACTACTTCCTGGTGAACAAGCGCAATATCTTGCGGATCGTGTTGACGAGCTCTATCTTCTTGACCTTGATGTTGTGACAGCACTTGAGGACATTCTACCTACAAGTACCAATTACTTTCCTGGACATCAGGGCAAAACTTCAATGAGTGCTGGTAGGAGTGAATTGAGGAGTCTCTTCAGAGACAGTGATTTTTCTCGCCTCTGCAGGACACTAAAGCTCAAAGAGTGCTCTTGGGTTCGAGAAATTCTTCCCATCTCTCGACCGGTTTCAATAGGGGACCTGACATTTACAGTGGAGTACCGTCTCATAGCTCTTTTGAAGAAAAGTACATACAAGATGCTTCTCCAGACGCTCCGTTCCAAGGCCCAATTACCACAGTAGTTTGGGTCTTTTTAATATATTTGTGATTAATACTAGGTAGCCTTAAATAGACAAAATAGGATGACTATGACATATAGACAGGGTAGGGGAGTTGTGTTCTAGCATTGCTATCCACATTTTAAAGATGCAATAAAAAAGAGATAATAGATGAAACCAGTTGCGGGGTTTAGTTAAAAGATAAACATTAAGATCCTATGAACACAGAAGAATATACAAGTAGTAACACTGTTTCATTCTCCGATTTACCAGACGTCGAGGACCCCGCAAACCAATACATCTGTGAATCCTGTGCATAAAGAAAAATCCTGACTCGTAGTCAGGGTTTTTTGTCATTGTTTCCATTTTTGTAAAGCCTTTTAAAGTAGTTTACAGTTGTCTTCATCTCAAGCTTCCAAAGCGGTAGAAACATTCGAAAGAAAACTGAAAACAAGAGAAAGGCGAGTAGTGCAAGAATTGTAAGAGCAATCCCATAGAGAGGTCGTCTCTCAAAAACTATCACAAGCAGCAGAAGTCCGGTCCCTGTTGCAAGGCTTGCAGTATTGAGCAATGCTAGCCATGTGTAGCGAAGCTGGTAGAGTAGTCCATGTTGGTTGACTCTGCTCATTTGTTCTCGACGGCTTGAAGTGTTGAAGTAAAAGAGCGGAAAGAAAATCTAAACTAACTATAGCTATATTTTATTTTATGTCCATTTTAAAACTAAAGGTATATTTGGTAGATCCTTAAAGGGAAGTGATTTTAGTAGGAGCTTCCTAAGTATATGAACGTCGCACAATATATCTTTTACGACATTAAACTAGGTACATAAGATCGAGCCACTCCCCTAGTAACAAAAAAAATAAAAAAGAGGATTTATATTTTATGTACTTATTTAATTTAATTCCCCATCAATCAAGCAGGTCTTCCCACCACTTAAACGTGTAATGCAAAAAAATGTACATTGGTACGTAAATTGGAGCCAACAGGAAAAATATGACAATTTTGGCTGTTTTCATTTTAGAACCTGTTATATTACTTATTTTAAAATTTCTGTCTAACTAGCTCTGGCCATCTACCCAACCCTTCATAGCGTCGAAGATTATAACGGCATATTTCCAGAAAATTCCGACAATAACTGTGTTCCAAACATAAAGTACAGGTCCTGCAAGGAACTTTTCCCATACGAGAATTATAAATTTCTTAATATAACTAAAAACAGCAATCACTTCTGGTGAATTCAAAAAATCAATAATATTCCAATTAAAAAAGTATTTAGCGAGCGCCAAAGCAAATATGAGTACAAGTATTATGCCAATAAATCCTTTTTGATTATTACTTTTCATTTGTATTATAGTGGTGGCAAATATATAAGTGGGTCGAGATATGCGTTTGAGCTTGCCACAGGAATATCGACTTGTTTGCAGAAATTGCTCTGTGCATATTTCTGAATTCGTACTCCTTCAGAAGCATATAAACCTAGGTGAAGATGCGGGCCAGTTGAGTATCCTGAGCCATTTACGCCCGGCTGGCCACCACTGTATCCAATAATTTCTCCACCACTAACACTTTGGCCTACCGTGACTCTTGTGGTTGAGAGGTGGGCATAGAGGCTAGAAAGACCGTTAGGGTGCTTTATGAGGACCCAGCGACCATATGAATAGCATCCAGCCTGATCATCTGTGTTTCCAGCACCCTCTACTACCCCACTAAGAACCGATTTTACTGCAGTCCCCATAGATGCCCTGAAGTCGACTCCATTATGTGTTCCAGATACATATAATCTCTTTGAGTCCACCGTTTTGCCAAATCTCTGTGTTATAAGTACATTATCAAGTGGCCAGCTAAGCACCCCTTCACGGACAGTAGGTAGCTTGCTTTTGTCTATTGCAAATTGGAGCTCAGATTCAAACATAAAGAGTTCTTGCTCAAACTTCTTACCAAGCTCAATGTTTCTCTCAAGCATTTTCTTGTATTCACTTTCTTTGTTTTTTGTTTGTGACAAAAGTGTTGATTGAGCTTTCTTGCTTTGCTCCACAACCACTTTCTTGTCCGAAAGTTCCCCTTTGTAATCTACTAATTCAACTTTATGACTCTCGTTTTCTGTCTTTTTTTCCTCGAGATCATCCTTTAATCCGCCCAGTTCTCGCGTTCTCTGCCTGATAGTTTCCTGGAACCTTTTTAGCGTCTCTACACCATCCCATACCTGACTTACATTTTTGTACTGTAGTAGGTCCTCGAGGAGCGATCTTCGCTCAGATTCATACAAATTTCGTAGGCTTTCAGATATTGCGTCTTGGTTCGTCTTTATACTTTCCTGTGTATCGGTTATTTCAAATCCAAGTTTCTGTATGGACAGCTCAGTGCTTGAAATTTTAGTTTGCGTTACTTTCAGATCATTTTCCAATTTCTTCTGTGTCGTTTCAAGACTCTTAACTGCACCCTGTAGTGTCGCAGCTTGTTTTGCTGTTTCTGCAATTTGGGCCTCAAGTTTTTTGTTCTCTTCCTCTATCCGAGCTTTTTCAAGTCGCTTTGCCTCAATTTGTAACTTGAGCTCATCGATTGTTAGTGCATGTGCCACGGGTAGCGCATGCATGTCTAATGTCGCACAATATGTGGTCAAAATAGTAAACGCAATAATAAATATAAATGTTTTATTTCTCATTTTTTAAAATATCATTTGCTGCACTAAGTCTTTTCAGCGTTTCCTCCTTTCCAAGTATAGTAGCAAGGGTAAACGGATCAGGTGACTTCTGCATTCCAGACAAGGCGTACCGTATAGGCCAGAGCACACTGCCCTTTCCCTCACTTTCAGCATACGGCCACACCACTTCCTTAATTTTATCAGCTGTCCAGTCATTCTCTGGAATATCGGTAAGAAGTATTATGACTCTCTCTATATGACGCAAAGTGTTAGCAAAATCTTTCTCCCCCTTCCACGTGAGATCTCTTGCAGTATACTTGGGTGTCCTTAATACATAATCAAACTCACCGTTATCAATTAACTGTGTTACTTCGCCCCATACTGAAATACGTTCAAATATGATTGGAATAATTTTTTCAATTCTTCCCTCGTCAACATCAACCCCTTCGTTTTTTATTCTTAGGGATTTGTTAATCCAATTTTTGATTTCAGAATTTACTACATCCAGGGGTAATCTTTTCAAATGCTCTTTATTTATCCACTTAAGCTTGAGAACGTCGAAGACAGCACTTCCCTTCTGGACACGCAGAATGTCAAAGATCTGAGTAATCTCATCGAGGGTAAAAATTTCTCTATCATCACCAGGGTTCCATCCAAGAAGTGAGAAATAGTTTAGTAAAGCTTCAGGTTGGTAACCCTCCTCCTTGTATGTATCAAGCCATACCACCGCACCGTGCTTTCTCTTAGAGAGCTTTGCCCTGCTCGAGTCAACTATTAGGGGCAAGTGAGCGTATTCCGGCCTTTTTGCCCCAATTGCCTCCTGAATAAGGATTTGCCTTGGTGTGTTTGAAATATGATCGTCCCCACGGATAACATGCGTAACTTTCATTTCATGGTCATCTACAACTACTGCCAGGTGGTATAGAGGCTCCTCCGGACTACGTGCTATAACAAAGTCCAGAAGCTCCGTAGTGTCAAATGTTACCTCCCCTCGTATAAGATCATTAAAGGTAATTTTTTTATTTGGATTTTTGAATCTCACTACAGACTCCCTTTGTCCAGGTTCTGTGGGAGTTTCTTTAGATATATATGCAGATCCATTTTCTATCATTCTTTTTACATAATCTACATAAATGTCCCCTCTTTCAGATTGACGATAAAATTCGTCATGCTGAAGTCCAAGCCACAAAAGACCAGTAAGAATATTTTCCTCAAACTCCTTGGTCGAGCGTTCCTTGTCAGTGTCTTCAATGCGCAAAATAAACTTACCACCATATTTTTTTGCAAACAAAAAATTATATAGAGTCGTGCGTGCGGTCCCAATATGCAAGTTACCCGTTGGCGATGGTGCCATTCGAACTACTATTTTTTTATCAGTGTCTTTGCTCATTGCTTCTTATTACTATCTACTTCACTACTACACTAGCCTTCATGCCTAAGTGCAATCTTGAGTATTTCATCAGCAATTTTCCGGGCTGCATCAGGTTTTACAAATAATTTCGCTGACTCCTTCATTTTAGATATGATCTCGGGTGCCCCAAGAATTCTTGAAACTTCTGCAAATAAAATATTTCCGGTAAGATTATTTTCCTCAATTACTTCTGAGCTTCCGGTACGTGCGTAAGCAAAGGCATTTTTCGTTTGATCGTGGCTCACCTCCTCGGGGATAGGTATCATAATGGACGGGATGCCCCACGCCGCAACCTCAAATATTGCTGACCCTGCTCTCGATATAACCAAATTTGCTGCTCCAGCAGCCGAACGCAATGTTAGGGCATCGAGATAGCTGTATGGGCGGTACCTGTCCTTGTGCTCACTTTGAAAGAGTACCGCCTCAGCCACCTTCTTAACTTCCTCAAAGTTTCCTTTGCCAGTCTGATGAACAACTTGGTACTTCTCTACTAGCCTTGGAAGAACTTCAAGCAGGGCCTCATTTATCCTCTTTGATCCAAGTGATCCGCCAAGTATAAGAATAGTGGAAAGTAGAGGGTCAAGTTTTAGAAATTCATGAGCATTCGTTGCAAGTGGCATGAAGAATTCCTTCCTAATGGGGTGCCCAGTATGTGCAACTTTCTCCATTGGGAAATATGCTGCAGCTTCACCATACGAAACTGCAATCCGGGTTGCAAATTTACCTGCCCATTTACTTACTTTGCCAGGTCGAGTATCTGATTCGTGAATAACAACTGGAATTCTAAGTATTCTTGCCGCAAATAGTGCTGGGAAACTCGCATACCCTCCCTTGCCAAACACAACATCAGGGTATATCAAGAATATTTCCCAAATGGATTTTATAACTCCCCACCCGGTTTTAAACAGGTCAAAGAAGTTCATTATCGAGAAATATCTTCGAATTTTACCAGCGTAGTTCTTCTTGTAAATTATGTTGTTATTAAAAAGAACTCCCGCATTGTATGGTGAGGGTGACATATAGTAGAGTTCCACATCTACAAGTTTATTTTCTCGGACAATCTGGTTCAGCTCCTCGGCAATTGCAATAATCGGGTAAAAATGCCCGCCTGACCCCCCTCCTGTAAATAAGATCTTCATCCCGTTAGAAGTAAGGAGTCGTGAGACTCCTGTTTTGTTAGTATAGTAAATAAAACGCTATCTCGAGTATCTGGCACATACAAATTTATCGTTGTTTTAAAGCACAACCACTTCTAACGGGATGAATCCCGTTAGATCCTCATTTTAACATATAATTTTGGCACTTTTAGCTCACTTTCTTTTGTCCTTTAGATATATTTAATATTATGCCGACTTCAGCCAGGGTAAAGAAAAGAGCTGTCCCCCCATGGCTCACAAAAGGCAGTGGGTTTCCAGTAAGCGGCAAAATCCCAAGCATCGCACCCATATTGAGAAATGCTTGGGAAACAATTAGTGCAACAATTCCAACTATTAAATATTTACCAAACGGGTCCGTGGTCCTTGCTGCAATTTTGAGCCCACGTAAACCAAACAGTACAAACATCGCAACTATTGCAATAGTTCCAGTAAAGCCGAATTCCTCACCAGCCACAGCAAATATAGAGTCACCTGTTGGTTCGGGCAGAAAGTTGAATTTTTGAATACTTTGGCCGAAACCTCTTCCAGTTAATCCACCAGAACCTATTGCAATGAGAGATTGTTGGATCTGGTAACTTGAAGTAAGACCATTTTCCGCAGGATTAATAAACGTTTGAATTCTTTGTTTGATATATGGTCTTGCACTAATGATTATTCCCACACATAGCACACCAATGAGAAACACAGGTATCATATGGCGCCACTTTCCACCCGCTGTAAGAAATATAGCAAACCCAGCTAGCGCAGTTATTGCGAGTACATCAGTATCAGGTTGGCTAAGGAGCACTATGGCAACAAGTCCGAGAATTACAAGCATAGGGAGAAGCCCATATTTTATGGTAGTAACTTTGTCCTTAATCCCCGCTACCCATGCAGACATATAAACTACAAAAGAAATTTTCAAAAGTTCAGATGGTTGGAAAGAGAATCCGAACAAGTGTAGCCACCTGTGTGCTCCTCCATGCTCAAATCCTATACCCGGGACAAACACTAGTACAGAAAGAATAAGTGATAAGCCAAAGGCGATAAATGACACCTTTCTCCAGAACCGGTACGGTATGCGCGATGTAATTATTAAAGCGAGAGTCCCTAGAAATAAACCGAAAAATGTTTGAGAAAACGTTGCGCTTGAGTATCTGTCGCCTCCTTTTGCAAGTAGACCAAGTGATGCAGAGCTAAATATGAAAAAACCTACAACAATTAGTGCAATAACAGAGAACAAAAACATTCTGTCGAAGCTTTTAGACATCGCATTCATTATAGTATGAATGTTTAATAAAAAAACTGCTAAGTTACAGCAGTTAGTACCTCGAAAGTCCGCCTATTCCCGACGTTTATGGTAGCGCAAGTGGTGTGCTGCCGCCTTGAGAAAGAAACAAACAAGAATCACATATATTGTCCAGGCAATTCTTACTTGCCAAACTGTGAGAGGCCGAATAAACAATAGTCCTACAAGTACCCACCCGAGAGTCATACATAGTAGTGTACCTAAAAGGGAAAAAAAGTATTCGTTCCGATTTCTGGTGTGTATTTCCGAAAATTGTACTGTAATGAATGCCGTAACTAGCGGCATTATTAGGGGTGGGCCAATTTGCCATGGATAACTCATAGAACTCGCAGCAATGGCAGAAGCAAATACTGCAAAGGCACCAAAAGTCCATGTCCGACGACTACTACTTATGGTGTTGAAATGGTTTTTGCCCAACGTTTCCTCCTCTGAGAGGTTCTACTTCTAGAACAAATAGTAACGGTGAAGAGAGCCATTGTCAACTACCCCACCAAAGCAAGTATTACTCCAAGGATTGCAAACACAACTCCAATAATCCAGAACCGCATTGTAACTTTGTATGATGGCCAGCCAATTGCTTGAAAATGATGATGGATTGGGGCAACAAGGAATATTTTTTTCCCGTTGCGCAGTCTTTTAGAGCTAATCTGTATTATGTCGGAAAGGGTGGTAATGACTAGAGGCATTGCGATTACAGGTAATACTAGTATTCCGTATCCTCCTCCAAGTGAGTCAGTCATAAATGCTACCACCGCAAGAGTGATGGTGAGCCCCATTATTCCAGTCTCAGACATATAGAATCGAGCTGGCGGGATATTAAACCAAAGAAACGCAAGTATCCCACCCACCACTGCAAGGCAGAATGCTGCAAGATTAATTTGCTGTTGGTAGAAAGCAATTCCAGCATAGGCAGAAAATATTGTTGCAAATATTCCTCCTGACAATCCGTCAATACCGTCAATCACACCCCCTGAGTAAATTGCATTTACGACAACAATAAAAAATGGAATAAAGAGCATGCCAAGCGGAAGAGTGAACCCCCCGGGTAAACCAAGAGTACTTACATCAAGCTTGAAATAAAACCAGGATCCCACTGCAAGCCCAATCAAACTTACGAGTGCAAGGCGTTTAGAAAGTGACAGTCCCCCTGCAATATGATCACCCCCTCCTCTAGTCTCAAGATAGTCATCAATAAGTCCAAGCAGTCCTCCAATGACAAGAGTAAAGAGTGGAAGCCACGTTTGATTACGACTCAGGAAATCAAGTTTAAGGGAAAGGTCGGTGGGAAGAAATTTTGATATGAACCACACAACGACAGTCGCAAATGCTGCAGATATCCATATTATAGATCCGCCCATTCTTGGGGTTTTCTTTGCCTCATCATTGTGGAGACTTTGAGATATTGGGGCGCCTCTTCCGTCAAGAGCTACAGACACACTTTTTTTCTTCCACAACTCCTTTCTATATAAAAAGTCAGAAACAACAGGAGTGATAGCAATACCTACAATGAATGCTATAACGGCTGGTAGTGTTACTTTTACAATATCCGCGATAATCATAATTTAATTATACTTTATAGCCATTTCGTATAGCAATCACATACTTTCACGCAAGACACTTGAAACGTTTGATTATCTTCCTTGAGCAATATACTCAAATGTTTTTAGAGAAAGTAATTCCACATCTTGAAATCTTCCAGATGAAGTTGAACCGAGCACCACTATTGCTATGGGACGTACAAGCCCAGTATCCATGACAATACCAAGGTTCCCTCCTGCAAGTTCAGTGAAGCCTGTTTTAGATGCAATTAGGCCGGGTATTCTAGACACACCTTCATTCGTATTCACTCCAGTGTGATCAATCTCATCAAGGGATGTAAACACTCCTTTTACATCTCGTGTCGCGTCAAAAATCTGTGGATGATTTCGCACAGCATAGCCAAAAAGCATAGCCATATCATGTGCCGATCCATACGCTCCACTTCTTCCAGCATCTATATCAAGTCCCGTTTCGTTAAAAAATAAAGAGTAATCCATTCCAATTTCTCTGGAAAGTTCGTTCATCTCTTCAATAAAATTATTTTCATTTATCGGAGGACTATCTGCTCCATATCCCAGAGATCCAACGGCGCCTGCGACAGCGGCTATCCCATCGTTAGATGACACTGTGAGTGAGAAATTAAGAAGCTCAGCAATACCCCACTTTTCATCTGCGAGAAGCCCCGAATCTCCCTCTTCATTAATGAAACTTCTTTCAATAGTTATAACAGCATCACTCGGTAGGAGTCGAGTTGCAGTTACTGCAGTCATCACTTTTGCAAGAGATGCAAGTGGCAGAGGCATGTTAGCGTTTTTCTGGAATATAATTCTGCCAGTTCCAATTTCATATACGATTGCCGCTTTTGCAATAACATTAATATTTTGGAATGGGTCTACTTGCACAATCGGTTCTTCATCCACAATCCTTATACTCCTATGCGTGTATAGTGATACAAGAAGCACAAGTGAGAGTACTAGTATAAGTAACAAACCGAGATTGAGTAATCGTCTATTATCTTGACTGAAAAATTCTTTAGCCTGATCTTGCATTGGTTTAATTGGCTTGAGATGAAGTCTCCTCTTTCTTCATATTATCTTCGAATTCATTAAGCTCACTTAATACATTTTCGTATTCCGGTAATTCACGCGTTTCCTTCAAGCCCATAAATGAGAGTAATTCCAAAGTAGGCTTATAGAAATAACTTCTTTCTCCTTCTTTTGAACCAGTTCGTTCTACGAGTCCTCGTATTAAAAGGTTCCTAATTATAAAGCCAGAATTAACCCCGCGTATGTAGTCAATTTCTCTTTTACTTACGGGATGCTTGTAAAGAATAATAGTCAGAGTTTCAAGTCCAGCTTTGCCCAAGTCGCGTGACAATTCCTCTCGGGTTATGGCTTCTATGATTTCACTTGCCTCCCTCGATGTCCCAAGCATTATCTCATCATCGCTTTGAACAAGACATATTCCTCTGCCTTCTAAGTTCTTTCCAAGCTCATCTAGTGCCACGCGTATCTCTTCGGGTTTGGACGAAAGAGTTGTAGAAAGCTTCTTAACGGTGGTTGGCTCTCCACGAAAGAAAAGTATGGCTTCAATTTTTGCTGAAAGAGTTAGCATTTTATAGCAAATTTTATTTGTAGCTCGGTATGCCTAAATTTTGTGTTTCAAGTGTAATATCCTCGCTTTCACTACTTTGTGTTGCATGAATAATACCCTGTTTTACAAGTTCAAGCATAGCAAGGAAGCTAACAATAACATGTGCTCTCTCTTCTCGCGTTACAATGTGTTTTGATCCAGTATTTACCTTACCCTCCTGCTCCTTAGCAAACTCGCTAAAATTAATTTTAAGCGTCTCTGTAACACGCACTGTTAGCCTATCTATCATTTCCTCAAGGCTGACAATTTTTTGCACCATCGCCCTTGGCAGCTTTTCCTCCTTGGGTAGATTTTTTAATAGCTCTTTAATGGACTGAAGAGTGGCAATTACGGTAATCTCGTCCCCGGGAGAAAAAACGGGAGAAATATTTTTGGATGAGAGCTTGGCAAAAATAATTCTACCACCAAAGCGCTCACTCGTGTGTTGTGAAAGCTCTTTGAATCTTTTATAGAGTTTCAATCGCAGTTCAAGGTCATGCACACTCTCCTCCTCTTCTTCAGTCAGAGCGAGTGTAGGTAGTAGTGATTTTGATTTTATAAGTAAAAGTGTTGATGCAACCAGAATGAAGTGTGCGGTTTCTCCCATTGGTAGCTCATTTGATTTTTGAATATATAAAATATAGTCATCTGCTACTTTGGCAAGTGATATATCGTTTATGAAAAGCTTTCTTTTTTCAATAAGCGAAAGCAGAAGGTCAAGGGGACCTTCAAATGCTTCAGTTTTTACGTTGAACTGGCTTGTCATTACAATGTGTCAAATTATAGCCTAAACAAGCCATTTCCCTAACAATTGACTTATACAAACTCCGTGCTATAATTTTGCTCATCTTGTTCTTCCGAGTGAGTCTGAAGTGTATCTCGCGCGTTAATCAAATTTCTTGTCCGCTTGCATCTAAGGCAGCAGATTTTTTAATTTTCAATTTTCTAAACTTATCCAACTTATACAACATATTAAACTTATCAACTAACTACGGGTTAAGCCTTTTTACATCCCTTGGCAAGAATGTTGCCTCTCTCACGTTAGGCAGATCAAGTATTTTCATTATGAAGCGCCCTGGTCCAATACCAGCACCACCATGTGGCGGCACGCCAAAGCGAAAGAAGTTTATATAGTCACGAAGTGGTTCTAGATCCATTCCTTTTTCAAGAGCATGTTTTTCCAGAATCTCTGGTCGGTGCTCGCGCTGGGCAAGTGTAGTTACTTCAAGTCCTCTGTATATAAGATCAGCTCTTCGAGCAAATTCTGGGTTATCAGGATGCCTCATGTGATAGAAAGCACTTCTTGACTTGTGATAATCCATGAGGAAAACAAACTCATGGTCATATTTTTCCCTCACATACTCATATAGTGCCTTCTCCTCTTCAGGTGATATGTCATAAGGCTCACTACTAGGTACCCCTTTTCCAGCTAATATTTTTTTTGCGTCAACCATACTTATTCGTGGGAATGGTCTTTTCGGTACGGTTATAGCTGTCAGAGGATAAGCCGCGAGTATTGATTCAAAGCCAGATACAATCATTCCTTCTTCGGCATCCATAACATCGTGATGTGATTCGACGAACCCCATCTCGAAGTCCCAGCCAGTAAATTCTGTAAGATGTCTTGTGGTAAACGAGTGTTCCGCTCGAAATACTGGACCAACCATACAAACTTTCTCAAATCCTGAAGCAATAGCCATTTGTTTATAAAATTGTGGCGATTGGGCAAGGTATGCTTTACGATCGAAATACTCCACAGTGAAGACTTCCGCCCCTGTCTCAGACGGGGTTGACATAAATGCCGGTGGATATACTTGTATAAAGTCATTTTCTGACCAGTACTTTCTCCAACCTTTTTCAAATTCTGTCCAAACTTTAAATATCTGTGTTTTCTCAGGCTTACGTAGATCAATCCATCTATAATCGAATCTTACAGGAGCCTCTGTTTCCTCTCCACCCTTTAAGGTAACGACTGGTATTGGGAGTTCGGGCTCTGAAGCCGATAGTACTTGGAGATCTTCAATTTGTATTTCAAAGCCACCTGGTGCATTAGTTTCCTTCTTTACACTTCCTGTTATGCGAACTACGGACTCTAAAGTTAGATCCTTTGCGCTTTCAAAGGTTTGGCTATCCTTTGTAATAACAACTTGCACAATACCAGTCACATCTCTAAGTACTAGGAAAATAATCTTGCTCTGGATACGGAGGGCCTGTGCAAACCCCTGAAGAGTAATACTTTTTCCTTCGTGACTTGCCAAATCTTTAGTATGAATTGCCTTAAGCATTTTAGATTAAATTAGTTCACTTGGGTTAATTAGAAATTAGGTTAATTTACTCTAAATTCACCCCTATTCTCTCTTTAACTTCACTCATCTTCTCCTCAGTCCTTTCCCTAGCTCTCTCTCTACCTTCTTTTAGGACTCCAAGTACGTAATCCTTATCGCGAACAATCTTTTCACGCTTTTCACGAAGAGGTGCAATAAAATTAATAATATTTTTTATTAGGATTTCCTTAGATTCTTTATACCCTATTTTTCCAGTCTCGTACCTGTCTTCTAGGTCCTCAAGCTCCGTACCATCTGTAAAGAATTTGTGAAGTGCAAAGATTTTGTCAGTCAGTGGATCCTTCACATCACTTACATCTTTAGAGTCAGTAGGAATCTTCATTATCGCAGTTCTAACATCAGCGTCCGAGGCAAAAAGTTCAATTGTATTTTTGTAGCTTTTACTCATTTTCTGTCCGTCTGTTCCAGGAACAGTTTGGGTCGTTTCCATAATAAGTGCTTGGGGGGGTTTAAATGTCTCGCCGAAGATGCGATTGAATTTTATTGCAACATCTCGAGCAATCTCAATGTGTTGCTTCTGATCAAGTCCCACAGGTACCACATCTGCATCATAGAGAAGTATGTCAGCCGCCATAAGCATTGGATAGTTGAAAGTCCCAACATTAATCTCCTTGTTTTTAGCTTCAGCATCTTTGAATGCGTGTGCTCTCATAAGGTATGGCATAGAAGTAATAGTGCTAAATATCCAAGAAAGCTCCGTGTGCGCCGCCACATCAGATTGCTTGAAAATACTATTTTTCTTAGGGTCAAGGCCAATTGCAAGGTAGTCCACTGCGAGATTGTAGGTCAGGTCTCTCATTTCATCCGCGTTCTGTATAAAGTTTAAAGCATGGTAATCCACAATAGCAAAAAAACATTCGTAATCATTTTGAAGATCTACAAACTGCTTCATTGCCCCAAGGTAGTTTGCTACATGAGGTCGTCCAGTAGGTTTCACACCAGACAAGAGTATTTTGCCATCCTTCATATGGAAAAATAATACCAAAGTTGGCTATTTTTTGAAAGATCGTAATTTAAGTGGTTTTAGAGGCTTAGTTTCACAAGTTTGTCATCACCTTCTTTCTTGTTACCTCGGCCGTCGGTATTTGACGTAATTATATAAAATAAGTTATCTGGTCCAAGCACAATTGTTCGGATACGGCCGAATTGATGAGCTATGTGCTCTGTCACTTCCCCTATTACCTTTCCATTCTCAATTTTCAGACTATATACTGCCTCTCCTCGCAGTCCAGCAAACAAAAGCCTCCCATTTGAATAAACCATGCCCGACGGGGCCCAAGTCTTACTTTCACCAGATTGCGCCACTGGGCTTATCATACCTTCCCTTCTTTGTGTTCCTTCTATTTCGGGCCATCCATAGTTACCGCCTTTCACAATTAAGTTCACCTCATCAAAGCCTGATTGTACTCCTGATCTGCCGTGTTCAGTTGCCCAGAGATTCCCGAGATTATCCCATGCCAGTCCCTGAGGGTTTCTGTGACCGTAGGAGTAGATTTCGTTATCGAATGGGTTGTCCATAGGCACCAAACCATCCTTATTTATTCTTAATATTTTTCCAGATAATTTACTTAAATCTTGTGCAGAATCATCGTCTCCCGCGTCCCCTGTAGTTATGTAGAGATATCCGTCAGGACCAAATGCAATGCGACCTCCATCATGATTATTGGACCCTGGTATACCAGAAATAATGACGATCCTTTCGCTAAGATTATTTTCTACAAGTTTATATCTCTCAACCCTATTTTCTATCTTGCCATTAATTTGGGTTGTAAGATAAAGATAAATATTCTGATTAACTGTAAACTGCGGATCAAGTACCATACCAAGCAACCCGTCTTCTCCAGAATGGCTAACGCCAGATACAGGTATGGCCAAACGTTCTTCACCAATTTTAAGAAGATTCCCACCCCGCTCGGTTATTAGAATGCTCTTGTCAGGTAAGAATGCTACTTCCCACGGGATATTAAGATTTTCAAGTACAATTTCAGGTGCTTGCTGTGTTTGAGTAGTATTACTCTCCTGATTTTCCGTCTGATCAGGTTCTTTATTAAAAGAGACTTGCGTAGCAGCAAGGTAAACAAAAATTAAGGTAATTAGTGATATAAGTATTTTTGGCCATTTTTTCATAAATATGCGTCTTATATTAGTTCAGCAAATACTACAATCCGTTCGGTGTATGTATTTTCGTCATCGAGCCACTGACCACTGCATGTTATAAGGTTGAGCCACGATGAATCCTTGGTGTTAAATATTTTTGTAAGCGGCATATCTAGGTAGGAATAGCGTAGAACCTCTCTTACTATAAAGTGTACGGTGACACCTTGTCCGTTAGTAATGTAGATATCATCCCCCGATCTAACCTCCTCAAGCCGTCGGAAAACGGCACCAAATCCTGCTCCGTTATCATAATGGCCAGCCATAACCGCGCTTCCTACTTCTCCAGGCTTTGGTCCATATCGGTACCATCCTACGTCCCTATAGTTACTAGGAACAGCCATATTCCCCCGGAGACTTATGCCCACGTCCTGTATGGAAGCCCTAACATCAATAATTGGAATAAAAATCTCTACAGGGTCTGCCATATCTGGTGTCTTTACATCCTCGACCCCGTTTAACTCAAGCTGAGGATACCCCCTTGCCACTTCATCCTCTGTTAGCTCACTTTCTGGTGCATAGAAAAAAGCTTGACTAATTCCAATTCCAAGTGTAAATATGGCAATTAATGTGATCGCTCCTATTAGTTTGTCTTTTGTGGTTCTCACTCTTACATCTACAGATTAACACAGGCGACTACTTTCGCTTTCAGTGCTTCTGGCCAATAGTAGTTACTCTTATATTAGACTGTTTGACGGACGAAATACGTGAGTCCGAATGCGATTACTGCTGAAGATATTGCCAGGAGTAAAAGCGTGCTCATGCTCTCTCCTCCGAAGCCAGTTACTGGTGCTCCTGGTGTGGTGCTTGCTGTTTGCGCAAAAGCCGTGCTTGTCGTCTGCGTAAGAAGTAGTACGGGTATCATTAGCAAAGGAAGTAGTCGTCCCCGCGATATTTGAGACTTTAACATTGTAATGGAATATATTATTTGGTATGGATAATTTCGACATTGTGTCCCGGATTACAAGCTAGGCTCGTAAATTGCGGTACATATATTGTGTATTATTAAGATGAATATTTAGTGATCACCACTCAACATAATTTCTCACCAATTTTACTGGCAGTTCTTCTCTCCCTGCAATTATCTTGATAAATTTTGCACATTAAAACTTTAGAATATATAAAATTGTGTGTAACAAAACTGACGGCCGTCAGTTTTGTTACAGTCTCTTTTTGTACACAAACAAACTGAGGCTACTTAAAGTGAATGCGAATTTCGTGATGCTCACTGATACTTGAGTTTCTAGTTGGATTAGTTCTAGCAAGAATTAGGAAACCATCATCGTTATATACTGGCTTCTCGAATGTTACAGTTGCAGAAAAGGGCATTAGACCTCCCTCATGCTTTCCGTGAGTATATATGGCTAGAGCCTCAGATATTATAAGTCCATCCCAGTTTGTGAGAGTAACTGGAAACTCGTTGTTTATGAACCAGTCAGGGTGAGCAAACCCAGCCACTATAAACGGATCGCTCACATACTCCTCGGAAAGCGGTTTACTAAGTATTATTCTCTCTGTGCTTGGCGTGATCAGAAGAGGATCCTTTTTTTGCCAGTGAAAATACCCACCAAGTAATATGAGAATGAGAGATAGAAGTATAATTACTTTTTTCATAACTATTCGGTTGCAATGGGAATGTTTCCACACTTTGTTTGTGTGTGCCCCACCACTTCAAAAACATCATCGATTTGGGGTTCAACCGCTACAACTCTCCTTCCGTCAAGAAGATTTAAATAAACATTGAGGCTATGATCTTGCATAACCATACTTACAGCACAGTCTTCTATGAGTAATACCGCTTGTGGCCATGATATGAAGTGTGCTCCTGGTTGCTGTGCTATAGATTGCTCACTTTCGACTAACACTCTGATTTTTCTAACTAGCACAGTTTCGCCTTGCGCAATTCCTTCTACAAGTACCCGTTTATCGCCAAGTGATTGCGATGGGCTTACACTCATTGCAATACATGGAGTTGCCCCATTTTGGAACGCACAAGAGCTAAGCTCATCAAAAGTAAGCGTCCTCGTACTTGTGCCTGCACTTCCCTCGTAGACTAAGTGAGGTACGTCTTGAGTATCAGGCAAATTAAATTTTACTATCCCATACTCTACGAAATTTGTTGGGGTACTGAGTACAATTACATTCCCAGGGATTCTCACAGGGTATTTAATAGATAGGCCAATTCCGTATAAGATAAAAGCTAGAGTGAGGAGTATTATTACAAGTGTAGTCTTTTTCATATCGTTTAGTTAGTGACGTAAATATATTCTAAATATTTCCATAAAGCAAAAAACCACTTTGAGTTTATCGAAAAGTGGTTTTTTGAAAGCCTACTGATTAAGCAGCAACTTCTCCTTCTGCTCCTTCCTCCTTTGGTTTAACTGGATTCATAGGATCCATTGCTGGGTCCTGGGTGTTATTTGGTTCCATGATGATTTATAGTACTTAGAATGCTAATAATCTAGCTGTATTCGACTCCAAACGGCCTCTCTTGCCGAAAAATAATACTCGACGATTAGCCGAGTCCCTCTAAGTATACAGCACTCAATTCTAAATTGCAAGCATCAACCCCCCCAAGTATTTATTCATATCATTCGTGGGATCGTATTCATTATTTTAGAAATTAGATCAATTAGGAATTTTCTCCCTTTTTATTCCTCCTTCATTTTTCCTTATTCTTCCTTCCCCGGTATCTCAATATAGAATGTTGAGCCCTTTCCTTTACCATCTGACTCCACCCACACTCGCCCCTTATGTGCCTCAACCATTTGCTTAGCAACATATAGTCCTAGTCCTGTCCCAGAGACATTTGTTTTGGATGCGTCCTTAGCTCGCGAAAACATTGAAAAGAGCTTCGATGTTTCCTCAGGTGCTATACCCACACCAGTGTCAGTTATTGAGAACCTAATTATATGATCAGAAGACTTCCCCACAGAAACTGTGATACCTCCTTTTGGTGTGTACTTTATCGAATTATCAACAATATTACCTATAACTTGCTTAATCTTACCTCGGTCGGCTCTTACCATGTATTGCCCGGGATTTGCCTTGTACTCAAAGCTAAGGCCTTTTTTCTCTACATTTGGACGCAGTTCAGCTACTACTTCTCGAGCAAGCACTTCCGCATCAAAGTCTGTTAATTCGTATTTCATTCTTCCCTGCTCAATTCGTGATACATCAAGGAACTCGTTTACAATTTTAATAAGGCTCTTTGATGATTGATCAATAATACCTATTTGGTCCATGATCTTTGGAGGTACTTCGCCAAAGTCTCCTTCCAGAAGCATAGAAGCATATCCATCAATTGCTGTCAGTGGAGCTCGAATTTGATGTGATGCAAATGATAAGAACTGGGATTTAAGCTGATCTAATTCCCTGAGTCTTGTATTCGCCTT
Source organism: Minisyncoccota bacterium (assembly GCA_020059045.1). Classification (GTDB taxonomy): domain Bacteria; phylum Patescibacteriota; class Minisyncoccia; order Phycocordibacterales; family Zambryskibacteraceae; genus JAGVCW01. Next base: position 63,953 of record JAGVCW010000018.1, read on the forward strand.
CTCTAAGTCTTGTGCAAGCTTCTCTATCCTTTCGCGCTGCTTAATTTCACGTTCAACACTTCTGATAAGTAGGTACCCGAAAACAAGTGTAAGCAGGACAGTTATGGTATTTAAGATAATGGCAGTTCCTCCATCTATGAATGTATATTGGGTTCCTATAAGTGCAACAAGACCAGCAACGAGCATCTGTACTCCCAAAACCTTTATGTTAAAGGCCTGGAACTTGACAATTAAATATGCAAGGAACGCTACAAATACAATCATTCCAAATAGGCCGTATATTTCAAAAGTATAGTTGCCTGTTCTCTCAGAAATCTGTCCAGCAATGAAGAATGCGAATATGAATCCCAAGATGCCGATGGTTAGTAGGCTAATCTGTTTTCGTAGCTGACTTTTTGCCTCAAAAAATTTATAAATACCAAACCCCAGAATAATGACAGACAAAATAAGCTTAAGATAAAATACATAGCTCAAAAACAAAGGGCTCTCCAGAGCCACACACTCCTGCAGATCATATTCTGTTAAATATGACGTTGTTGGCGCAGCAATAATAATTGGCAAAAGTAGCAGTGCGAAACCAATCTTTGCAATTATTGGGGCATCCTTCTTTGTAATAAATACATATACAAAATAAAGACACAGTTCAAACAGAAGTACACTGAAAATTTCAATAGGTGCCCACGAGAACATAAGAACACTTGCCTTATCGTAGTTTATCCAAATTGCAAGATCGAGAAACGCCCATAATGAGAATACCAGACTAATGGAGAGTAATATTTTGGCCAAAAGGTCCTTTTTGTTTTGTGTGTATACAAAAACTCCTGCCAAAAGTGCAATTATTGCTGTAGGTATGTGCGAGTAATATAAAAGCTTTAAGAGATTATCGACAAACTCCCCACAGTAGGCGAGGTTCTCTGAAAAGTTGAAATCAATAATTTCTAGCATATGAGATATTATAACCTTAATTTTCGGGAATAAGCTTCTTTAAGTGGGCTGGGTATGCAAGCCAGTGCTTGTATTTCTGATACCCAATTGGTACTAATGGAAATATTAAGGGCTTTAATCCATAGTATCTCCCAGCCTCAACCAAACTTGGGTATATTTTCTCTTTCAAAAAAGAAACTTCTGATCCATCGTCAAAGAGAAAATTCTCAAACAAAACTGCATTACAAATAAATAAAGATAAGTACTGAAAGTAGTAATAATCGGATGCAGTTCTCGCTGTATTAAACCATTTAGTTATATCCACAAACATTTTTTCCCCACTATTAGGATATTCGTTTAAAAGTAGTTTGTGGTGAAAATCATGGACACTTTCTCCCCAAAGTGTCTTAACTTTAGAAAACATTTGGCCCTCATACTTAGCTATGTCAACAATTTTTTTAGCTTCAAGGATGTGATTATTTTTATTTACTTCGTCAAGAAATAGTAGTTTACAAAGGCAATATTTTTCCATATTAGCACCGACAAGCTTACCATCGTATTCAAGAATAAGCGGCTCAAGATTAAGATCCTTCGCTAGTTCAATAAAATATCTAAGCTCTAAGTTGGGTGTTGCTACGGTTCTTGAAAGTATTGCCAGGGGCTTATCTAAACTAAATGGGATGAGGTTCTCCCCCCAAGTGCTAATAATTTTCTGCCGAAGTGTGTCATCACACTGTCTTCTGGCGAGCTCTTCTTTTATTGTTGAGAATGGAGTGTATATTTCGGTGGGTGTCATACAGCAGAAATACTTAAATCTGATTCGGAAGACTCATTTTCCTCCAAAATCGTACACTCGCCTTCTATTGCATATTCCTCCAATATTTCCTCTGAACACAGAACAATTTCGCATTCTCTTTCATTTTCTGAACAGGAATCAATGGGAGGGATCATATTGGCACTTTTGTATATAATTTTAAAAACATTTACTCCCTGAATTTGATCACACCTAGGATCAAGGGTGTCACATTCTTCTATAAAACAGCTTTCAAGTTTTGGGTCGCAAGGTATCTTAGCAAACACAATATAGTCTTGAAGAATAATAAATCTTATAAACGACATTGTTATGGACAACAATACAAGAAACATTGTTAAACCAATTAATACATTAGAGATTTTTTTGTCTGACATTGCTTACTAATTATAGATCAAAATAGAAAATATGTACCAACAATGATGAGTACAATCGAACCAGCCTTGTGCATAAGGCTTCTTGCGCTTATATCCTCCTTGATTATGTGTGGAAATAAAAGGGTGAGTAGTATCCCCTCAAGAAATACAAACAGCGGCTGATACCCAGTTGTGATCATTACAAGAGCCGCTGGGGCAAGTAGTAATGCGAAATTATAAAAACTGTTACCAAGAATAGTTAGTCCTTCATTTGTTATATTTATGCTGAATAACTTCCAATTATGCTTCCTAATTAAAAAAAGAAAGTCTGATCTGTACTTCTTTACACAAGTAAAAAGACATAATCCAAAAATGAAAAGGCCCACATACTGCCAGAAAGTTGCTTTCCAGAAACCTTCCTCAACCGCCGCTAATTTAAATAGGACCTCGTATAATGCAAAGGATATTGAGGAAGCAAACATGAGTAGCGTTATTTTTCTTTTAAAGCTCACACCATTATCGTCAGTAATTTCAAATGACAGTATTATTGCTCCAAGCATGATTATAAGTCCTCCAATAATTTGTGATGTTGTCAAATGTTCTCCAAGGAAAAACAGGCCCATGAAATAGCCAAAAACAGGAATGGTCTGAAAAAATGGTACAACGATAGAAGCTTCCTCGTCTTCAAGAGCATACAGGTACAAATAAATTGCAAATGAGCTTAGAATTCCGCAAACAACAAGAATCAAGATGTTTTTGTGCCCAATACTAAAAACGCTATTGTCGATAATAAATGCTATTGGCAACATTATTACCCCAAAAAAAGTAGAGTAAAGAACGAGCGCTCCCTTTCCGACACCCTGCATGTGCTTTGAAAGTAAAAACTTATCGAGGTGATTCGTCAGGCTCCAAAATAGTGGTCCGAGAATTGCAATAAAGAGCCAGTGCATTATTTTAGTTGTCTACAATTATATACCCTGATTCCGTATTTCACTTATAAGCTTCCTTGTCTCCTTAGATAACTTCTTTGGCATTTCAATTATTATTTTTACCAGTATATCTCCTCTCTTGCCAGAACTGAATGGAACTCCTTTATTCTTAAGACGCAGTATCTCACCAAAGGCGATCCCTTCTGGAATTTTGAGTTTAACCTCACCATCAAGAGTTTTAAGTGGATACTCAGTGCCAAGAAGGGCATCAGATAGTTTAATGTGTATTGTTGCAAACAAATTGCTTCCTTCCTTAGTAAAGAGAGTATGCTTACGTACATGAATTTTAATATACAGGTCCCCCGCCGATCCTCCGGTTATGGCCTCGCCCATACCCGTTAGCCGTATTACCTCTCCATTATCAATCCCTGCTGGAATCTTGACCTTTATTTCTTGCTCTCTCTTTAGTACCCCTCTACCATGGCAGGAGTCACATTTCTCCTTAGGGATCTTCCCAGTGCCATGGCAAGCCTCACAAGTACGTGTAGTAGCGAATGACCCTATTATTGACCTACGTACCTCCTGGACCGATCCCTTCCCATTACAAGTTGAGCAAGTATCAAGCTTGCTTCCTGGCCTTGCTCCGTTTCCTTGGCAGACATTACAAGCCGCAGTTTTGTTTAAAAGTATTACCCGCTCGACGCCAAACACAGAATCTTCAAAAGCAATTTCTAGGTCCATCGAAATATCGCGTCCTCTCTTTCCTCTACTTCGTCCTCCACCAAATATATCTCCAAATATATCTCCAAGGTCAAACTCAACTCCGCCATTCCCACCAGAAAATCCCGAGAAGTCGAATCCGCCAAAGTCATTCGGATTAAATCCGCTTCCTGCTCCTTCTGCACTACCAAACGTATCGTATTGCGAGCGCTTCGTGTCATCAGACAGTATCGTGTAAGCCTCATTTACTTCCTTAAACTTACTTTCATCACCACCTTTTTTGTCTGGATGATATTCATGCGCAAGTTTACGAAACGCCTTTTTAATTTCGTCCTTAGTGGCTGTTCTATTTACACCGAGTATTGAGTAATAATCCTTCGACATAAGTATAATTTTACCACTTCTCGCCCCGTAGGAAATAAGCTATTTATTAGCTTCTATTTCGTACGGGGTCATCCTTTGTAGTTGAATAGTAAGAAGCATTGTAAACAAAAAGGACCCGCTTTCGCAAGTCCCGACGCTCTCCTATGACACTATCCCGCTTTGCTTTGGCAGAACTTGCGTGATCTCGATATCGACAGCAATCCCGTCAATTTCAAGAGGCAATCTTTCACACTGTCCTTCATCCGGAAGCTTTACCGCTATCCGGAATGATCCTGACACTCGAGTCAGCTCTACCTTGCCTGGAATGTGCTCACTTTGGAGCGTTCTTTCGAGTTTCCCCTTTGCAGTCTGAGCCACAATCCTCGAGATCTCCATTCACTATCCTCCGGAGCGGGTGGACTTCCTCAATAAATCTATTAAGAAAAGCAGGTGTTGTCAATAGCAAGCAATAAAAAAAGACTTGTTAACACAAGTCTTACATTCACTTTTTAATTTCCAGCCACGTTCCATTGACAAGAACCTCACTTCTTTCGCTTGTTTCAACTTTTACCACAACGGCCTGGAATAATGGATCCGAAAGACTCTCTACTGCACCGGCATAATCTCCTAGTGTAGGTTCAAGGTTACCTGTCTGAGGAGAGCTCACAGTTTGAATTGTAGCTTTTACTCTGTTGTTAAAATCTGATGCAGCCATATGCAAACCAAGTTTAGGAATAGCGACTGGGTTCTCTTTTTTGATACGAGCCCCTTCAAGTCGGTAATAAACCCAAAACCAAGTGGTAATGCGAAGTGGTGTACCCTCCTTTGTTTTCATTGCAGGTCCTTTTACTTCTGCAATTTCAAGTCTGGCATACTGCTTCCAGTCAAAGTCTTTGTCCACTGAAACACTTACAATTCCCTGTCCAAGGGACCTTGTTGTTTTTACAAAAGAAATCTGCACATTGCTATTTAAGCTTCTTTCTTCTAGTGTCCCTAATGCCCAGTCTCCGCTTACCAGAAACACTCCATCATCAAAAGTAGGCGGCTCTCTTGAGACGGCAGTAACAATGAAGTTCGAGGAAAAGGCAAGTAGAAAAGTTGGTAATAGGGCACGAAAAACATAGCTTGCTCTATACTCTCTTGGGCTTCTAGACCTTGGAGAAAAAAATAGCAGTACACCAGTAATACCTAGAACAGCAAGACATAGTATTAGCCCCTTTACTCCAAGAAACAGAAATAGAGCGGCAACAAGCAAATAGATCTTGGGATACTCAAGCAAACTCTCCCATGCCAATCTGAGTGGGTAGAAGAAGTTTGATAGAGCTTGCTTCGCGCTCGCCATAATACCTCTTGCAAAGTCCGAAAGCATCCAGCCAAGCCTTTCATATTTGCCTGGGCCTCTATCTGCAAGCAGGAGTAGTTCTTCGTAGAGAACCATATCCTCGCCTATCTTTATTGAGGCATCAACATCTAATCGAGGCAGGTTAGCGAATTGCTTCTCAGTTTCCTCAGCAAGTCTCAGGAATGCCAGCTTCCCAGTTTCAGTCTGCGCTTCATTTGCTAACTCTCTCCATGTTAAGGCGGGATTCTCACTGTGCCTTCTCAGAAACTCTCTTTTGTTCATGACTCCCTCCTCTGTCTTGGGTGTATGGAAACGTCAACGAGCGTCTAATCCAGTTATATCAGAATATAGTACTAATGTAAAGACCTATCCACTTGATACCAAAACCCTCGAAACTGCTTATCTAGTTTGAGGCGTCAATGCTCCTCCAAGAAGCAAAAATGGACATAGGAAGTAGGCGATTTGAGTCCTTGTGCTTTAGAGCAAGTTCTCCTTTCTCAGTTTTTCCTTTGTAACCTTGTGTAACGTCTAAGAGCAAGTTTTCGAGCGAAATCGCCGAAAGATCTGTTGAATACATATTCAAAATAATAAACAGAGGTTTGTCACTAAGCAGTTTTCCGCATTCTGTAAGTAGTGGCAGTAAATTTTCCTCAATTTTCCATACTTCACCTTTTGGCCCCTTACCATAGCTTGGCGGGTCCATCACTATCGCATCATACCTCTGTCCCCTCTTCACCTCTCTTTTAAGAAATTTAAGGGCGTCATCAATTATCCATCGAATAGGTGTGTTTTCTAGCCGAGATAATTTTTGATTCTCCTTTGCCCAGTCAATTGTATTTTTTGACCCATCCACATGAGTTACTTTTGCACCAGTCCGTGCAAGTGCAAGTGTTGCAAGCCCAGTGTAGCCGAATAAGTTGAGGGCATTGATTTGTCTACCACTTTTCCTCACAAGTTCCTCCATCCATCTCCACTCCTCAACCTGCTCGGGGAATACTCCAATATGCTTTGACGTTCCGCCAAGCATAATTTTCGCCTTAAAGCCGAATGTTTCAATCTCAAATTGGTGAGGAACACTGTTCTTGTATACCCAACTACCTTTAGAAACTTTTTCGAATCGTGCTTGGGCTTTATCCCACTCAACTTTGGGCAAGATCGGATTCCACCAGGCTCTTGGCTCGCTTCTCACTATTGTTATACCTCCAACTCTTTCCAATTTTTTACCCAGGCCTGAATCCAGAAGTTCGTACCCCTTTCCGTCATTAGTCCAAACTTTAATATGTTCCGGGGTCATGATTAAGTACTAAGTGTGAGAGTTCTAAGTTCTAAGTACTAAGTAGCGCAAAGTTCACCCCCCACGTTCTACGCCTTGGGTGATTCGTTATCTTTCTTCTCCTCAAATTCAGCCTCTCGAGCTCTGCCTGTGTCCGAATCTTCTTTGGCAGAGCTCGACCCTGAGGCAGCAGCCGTAGGGCCGGCGTTTTGTTCCTGCATATACTTCCCAATCTTTTGAAGTTCCATTGAGAGTTCTTCGGTAGCCTTCTTAATATTTTCAATATTATCCGTGTCTTTTGATTTCTTGAGCAGATCAATCTTTGCTTCAATACCGCTCTTTACGTCTACTGGTACTTTATCCCCCGCATCCTTAATTGATTTCTCCGCAGTATATGCGAGTTGTTCTGCCAGATTGCGCACCTCAACAAGATCTTTCTTTTTTTTGTCTTCTTCCCCATGTAGCTCTGCATCTTTTTTCATTTTCTCTATGTCGTCCTTAGACAGTCCGGAGCTAGCTTCTATACGTATGGACTGTTCCTTACCCGATGTCTTGTCTTTTGCTTTCACACTTAGTATTCCGTTTGCATCTATGTCAAAGGAGACTTCAACTTGTGGCATACCTCGAGGTGATGGAGGGATTCCATCGAGAATGAATCTTCCAAGGCTTTTGTTGTCACTTGCCATAGGTCTTTCACCTTGAACTATGTGAATCTCAACTGATGTCTGATTATCTGCGGCAGTGGAGAAAGTCTGTGACTTCGAAGCAGGTATTGTTGTATTTTTTTCGATGAGCTTAGTTGCTACTCCACCAAGAGTTTCTATACCTAGCGACAGCGGGATGACATCGAGCAGGAGAATGTCTTTCACATCTCCAGCTATAATTCCGCCCTGTACAGCCGCACCGAGCGCCACAACTTCGTCTGGGTTTATGGATTTGTTCGGATCCTTCCCAAAGTAGGATTTCACTGCTTCAGCGATAGCTGGCATTCGAGTCTGTCCACCTACTAGAATTATTTCATTAATATCACCCACCTTAAAAGGAGATGCTTCCATAGCACGCTTAGTAATAACCATAGCCCGATCCACAAATTCTCTAGATAGTTCTTCAAGCTTTGCACGAGTCATTTTGACAAGCAGATGTCTTGGCCCACTTGAGTCAGATGTAATGAAAGGGATATTTATCTCCGTATCAAGCGCCGTTGAGAGCTCAATCTTTGCTTTCTCTGCCCCTTCATCAAGTCTCTGTAGTGCAAGAGGATCAATTCGTACATCTATACCAGACTCTCTTTTAAACTCTTCTGCAAGCCAGTTAATAATCTTTTGGTCTATATCTCGTCCTCCCAAGTGGCTATCACCGTCAGTAGACTTCACCTCCACCACATCATCCCCCACTTCTAGAATTGAAATATCGAATGTCCCTCCTCCGAAGTCAAACACAGCAATCTTTTCGTTCTTCTTTTTATTAAATCCGTATGCGAGGGCCGCTGCTGTTGGCTCATTTATTATTCTTTTGACGTCAAGACCTGCTATTTTACCAGCGTCTTTGGTTGCTTGTCTTTGTGCATCGTTAAAGTATGCAGGTACTGTGATGATAGCTTCTGTAATTTTTTCTCCAAGTTTAGTCTCAGCGTCAGTCTTAAGTTTCTGCAATATCATTGCAGAAATCTCTTCTGGTCGGTAGCTTTTGTCACTCATTTTTACTTCCACCCCACCATTTGCAGATTTCGCAATTTCAAATGGAACATTTGTCTTATCCTTCTGAACAGCCGGGTCATCAAATGTGTGCCCAATGAATCTCTTGATTCCGAATATAGTATTCTTTGGGTTTGTTACCGCCTGCCTTTTAGCTAGTAGTCCCACTAGACGCTCATTTGTCTTAGATATAGCTACAACAGAAGGAGTTGTCCGCGCTCCCTCAGCGTTTTCAATGATTTTAGGTACACCAAGCTCCATTACAGCTATAGCTGAGTTTGTCGTCCCCAAGTCAATTCCTATAATTTTAGACATATTTTTTACTTAAATTAAATTTTATGAACAAATATTGTATAACCTTGCTCTCTATTTGTCAAACCCCTTATCCCTCCTTATTCCTCATTCTTTATTCATTATTCTTCCCTTCATACTCTCCAATCTGAACTTTAGCTGGTCTCACAAGCTTTCCATTTAGCATATACCCTGCCTGAAACACTCCCTTCACCATATGATCTTCTTCTTTTTTAGTAACAGGAACCATGTTTACTGCCTCATGCAGTTTTGGGTCAAATGCTTCACCAAGGGCTTTTATTTTTTCTAAACCATGACTTTCAAGGGCCGCTACTAGTTGGCCAATACTTGATTCCATACCTTTCCTCCACTCGGGAGGCAACGCCTGCCAGGCGGCCTCATCCTTTCTAGCAATTTCAAAACTATCCAGTGCTGGGATAATATCAGATAGAAGTCCGGCAGTAGCCCATTTCATAAATGTTTCTCTGTCAGAACTATCTTGCTTACGAAGATTTAGGAAATCTGCCTTATCCTTTTGCCAATTTGTTAGGTATTCCTGCTTCTCCTTTTCAGCTCTCTTAAGTTTTTCCCTAAGTTTCTTTATGGTTTCCTGCATGGACTCTTCCGCGACAACTGAGTCATCCCTATACGCATCTTCCTCAAGATGCGTCGGGCGATCATCCACAGATGATTTAGCCAGATCTGTGTCGGTGTCGACAGTTACGTCATCGGCCTCATGATTTTCGTTTTTATCATCATCTTTTTTCATTTGAGTGCAGAAAATATACATTAAAACCCAAAATATTTGTAGTATTGACCCGTGTATGAATGTAATATATAATATTTCCAGAACGAACATTCACATCAGCAACGAGGTTTCATGCCAAGTGATATCTCAGTCTTCGAGTCTATCGTAGAAGGTGACGACGAGCTCAAGAAGTTAATTGAAGAAATCGTACCAGAGCTCAAAATTCCTGTCCCTAAGCCCCAGAAACCAATTGGCTTCTTTAAAGCTATGAGTCAGGCCGTCAAGCATTGGTGGGGATTTAATTCTCCGGATGACGGATGGCGAGAAATTAAGGCATATCGGTACATGATGAGAAAACTGTGGGTGCAAAATGGCGCAAATATTGGCCTTGGTCTTGGACTAGCGAGTGGTGAAAACCTGCTTGGTCTTGTTGCTCTAGGAGCAGCAGCGTCTTTTCTTATAGTCCACCTTAACCGAGACACGGAAGAACTTACAGGTGAGGTAATTCAAGGAAAAGGCTCTACAATTTGGTTCTTTTTTTCGTACATATACCTATTGTCCTTTGGTATGATTAACATGTTGCCAGGTCAAACTGACGGCATGTGGCTTATCAGTTTTATATTTCCTGTGTGGAGCTGGATCATATACGCCATAATGGAAATGAGAAAGTCGAGAGATAGGGCATCTAAGCCACACATTCGACCACCTCTTCCAGATATCGAAGAGATTCAAAGACGATTCCTAGAAAAAATGAAGAGCGTTGTTGAGGAATCACAAAAAATGATTGTTGGTTCAGGATCCGAAGTTGGGAGACAAGTCGAAACGCTTAAAGGAAAGCAGTACAAAGCAGAGAACATTTTAAGAAGGTTTGAGGAACATTGTAAGAGAAGTCCCGATAACCAGGAGTACAAGCGTCAGTGTAACTTAGCGCGAGAGACAATACTCCTCTTCAAGGGTGACCTTTCAGCTCTTGAAGCTGAAAGAACAGAAGTTCTCCGTCAGTGTGGTGAAGTAGTATCATTCATTCCACAAGAAACTGAACGTCTCGAGGTTGGCCAGCTTATCTCCGAGCTTGCAATTCTACGAGGCGAGGCACTCGAATCAAGGCAAGTATCACGCTCGATCCTCATGGAAGCGGTAAGACCAATGATTGAGAAGTTTGTTCCACTTGCTGAGGCACGAGAGCGACTCCTAATGCATGCCAATGCTCTCATTGATGGAGAACCAGGCAGCCTTGCAGGCTTTATTGGAGAAGCTGAATCTAGTGGTCAGAGGATTGCAGGTGTCGAAGGAGTTGAGCGCAAGCTGAGACTCCTCACAGGCGGAGAGTAGAATAATTTATTGTTTGCTGACGATGCCACCTTTTATAGGACTGGCATTTTTTCTTATTCTTTTACTTGCAGGCAAGCCATATTTTTAGGCACAAATTGGTGCTTGACAATCAGAACTAAATTTGATATACTACATATAGCAGTACAACAAGGAGCATAAATGATGAACAGGAAGTTCGACCCTGGTTAAGTACCCACTTAACCAGGGGGAAGTATGCAGTTGCTCCACATGATCGTGACCGGCAAGGCAAAGCTCGTTGGGGTCGTGAACCCCGGCAACTCTCTCAACCAGGCGTTCTGGATTGCGGAGGCTCGTAGCCGCGGGTACCACACGTCACGGGCGATGAGCGGCTTCATTCTCATCTACCGCTAGTCTGCCACTCAAGCGGTCACAAAAACGCCGTCACCTTAACAAGTGACGGCGTTCCCATTTATTTGAAGTCCTTATAAGAAATTAGGGCTTGACGTTTCTATAAAATTTGTTATTGTGACTTGATATTGTACCCTTAAACTGAGGTAAGGATGAGCTCACTGTGCGGCAAAACTATTGAGATGATTCGAAGAGATTTTTTTCATCCCAGAAGCGTGCGAAAAATAATAGGTGTCGTTCACAACAAAGCAGAGTTAGAAGCAGGTATTTGGCTCCAAAAAGGGGCAATAGAAAATTCCGAAAGGACCTCAGAAAGGACTTCAGTGGACACTTTTCATCCTTGGCATAATGTTATAGACGTAAATCTGGATGTTCAAGTCCCGTCCCAGGAGCTTAAATGAAGAACCTCTTTGAGTGGTTCAAGTCCGTAAGCATTGCTCGTAAACAAAGGATTGCGAGGGTTACACTTGAGCGGGTGCAGGAGCTCAGCCGAACAATTTCAAGACTGCAAGATGAAAATCGTGATATTGCAGCCAAAATCAAACGCGGTTGTCACTACTCCATGTTTGATTTAGATACTATGAGATCGAATTTGAGAGCCATAAGTAGCGCTCACGATGAACGCGCTACCTTACATAGAGATAATGCCCACAAGTGGCATCTTCCGTCACCAAAACGAGTCTTTTAACAGAGTCGTTTTTTTATTCTGTATTGATGTCTCCTCTTTTATTATTCACCATTCTCTCACCTATCTCTAATGTACCGAAGGAGCTAGGGCGATGTTAAGCGAAGCTTAACGTTTAGACCAATGAGGTCACTCCGCCCTTTGGAAAACCACGGTTTTCCAACTCTCGTGATTACACGAACTGCCTTCCTCCACGGGAAAAGCAGAGTTTTCCCGACCCCTTTCTCACACCTCATGTTCTGTAAACTAGCGTTTACTCCACTGAGGTGCTTTTCTTGCTTTTTTGAGACCGAATTTTCGGCGCTCCTTCATTCTAGGATCACGTTTTAGAAATCCAGCCTCCTTTACCTTTTTGCGAAGTGTCTCATCATGCTTTACTAGTGCCCTTGCTATGCCGTGTCTCACAGCCCAAGCCTGCGATGATATCCCCCCTCCAACAATTTGTGCTGTTACCTTAAATTTCTCTGTGATCTTACTTTTATCAAAAGCCTCTCTCAAAGTATTCTGTAGCTCCTTTGTAGGGAAATAGATTTCAAGCTCCTTACCGTTAACAGTGAAAGAGAACTTCGTCGCCTCAGTCATTCTAACTCTGGCAACAGATGTTTTTCTGCGTCCAACTGCCTCAATATATTTTTCTTTTGATTTAGTATCTCTTTCCATCCCAGTACAAAAATTTTTATATAATTATTTCGCTAATAATACGTAATTTGAGACGCTTGTCCACACATTTTCATTGTTTACAGTTTGCTGAAATTTCATACGGGACAAGTATTTATTCTCTATTCGCTATTCTTTAGTTTCAAGTTTTTAATCATACGACTTCGGAGTTTGTTCTTTGGTAACATTCCATATATAACCTTCCGGAGAGCTTCGGGCGCACCTTTCTTTGCAATCACCTCTCCAAGGTTTTCAGTACGGAATCCACCTGGGTACCCAGAATACTTTGCATATACTTTTCCATCCTTTTTCTTTTCAGTAATATCTAGGAGAGACACATTCGTGATGGTGATAGCCACAACTGGCACGACGTTTCGAGCGAAATCTGTTCTGTTCTTCCCCATAAGCAACTTTGCCGCCTCGCTTGCGATTCTACCAAGTTTCTTTCCTTTTGCGTCAATAGTGTGATTAGTCATGGGATTCAATATAGCCAAATATACTAAACAAACTCAATTATAGCCCTAGGACTTGCATCCTTCTTCCTTGAGCCAGTTTTTACAATTCTCGTGTACCCACCTTTTCTGTCCTTATACTTGGGTCCCACCACATCAAGAAGTTTCTTACCTGCTCTTGCACCCACCTGCGAAACAACACCTCTACGATCTGAAAGTGTAGCACGACGCGCGGAAGTTAGTAGCTTTTCAATAAAAGGTCTCAGTTCCTTAGCCTTTGGAAGTGTTGTTTCAATTTTTTCTCGAGTTATGAGAGACACGGCAAGAGCTTTCAAGAGTGCTTTTCTCTGATTCTTCGTTCTTCCAAATTTTCTGTTTTGATTGTGATGCCGCATGAATCTTGTATGTGTTCTATTTGATTTAAGAATTACATTTATAACATCTATAACAATTAGAACATGTAAACCTACTTAAGAGTTATGCCATACCCGCCAAGCATTTCCTTTATTTCAGAAATACCCTTTGCCCCAAGTCCCTCTACGTCAAGCAAATCTTTTTCCTTTTTGCGCGCTAGGCCTCCAACAGTACGGATATTTGCATTGGACAAAGCGTTTTGTGTACGTGCGGAAAGGCCAATTGATTCGATTCGAGTTTTTAGAAACTCTGAATCAGGTTCTGCTTTATCAAGCTTCATAGAACTACCATCTGCTTTTTCCTCCATCTCCATTTCCTCCTTAAATCCAACAATAGCCTTGAGTTGGTTTATCATCACTTCGATAGAAGTTTCAAGCGCTTCCTTGGGAGCAAGCGTTCCATCAGTTTCTATAAATATTTTGAGTCGATTGAAGTCTGTTCTATCCCCAACACGCATATTCTCTACTTCATAGCTAACTCTTCTGATAGGGGTGAATATTGCGTCAAGCGCGATTGTACCTATATCAACTCTGTTCTTTTGCAATACTTCTTTTGGTACATATCCCATACCACGCTCAACTGTCATTTGGATATCTAGCTCGGTGTTTTTGTCTGTAACATTTGCTACCACAAGCTCTGGGTTTAGGATCTCCACTTGACCTGGGTGCTCTATATCGCTTGCTACAATAGTTTTTTGCCCTTTGACCTTAAGAGTAAGAGTTTGTGGTTCAGAAGTTAGCATCTTCAAACGAATTTTCTTCAAATTTAAAATTATTGTTATCACATCCTCCTTCACGCCAGTCATTACTGAGAACTCATGGCTAACACCAGCAATTTTAATGGTAGTAATAGCAGCTCCAGGCAGAGATGATAAGATAATTCTTCGTAGCGAATTTCCAAGTGTATGACCGTATCCAGGATACAAGCCGTCTATCTCGTAGCTTCCAGTGAATTGGTCTTCTGTGACAATTCTTGGCTTAGAAGGCAAAATGATTGAATGTTCACTCATGGTATTAAAATTATTTTTTAAATTAAAATTTATCCCTGACTATCTACTATAAAATTCCAAGATTGCATTAATATCAAACAATGAATTCCCTGCATCAAATTTCGGGTTACCATCGATCTTAGCCTCCTTCTTCCCTGCATCCACCTTAAGCCACGGTACAGAAGTAAACTTACTTGCTCGCTCCTCATAACTTGCAAAAAGAGGTTTCCTTGCACTAGCTGGACGTATGGAGACTACATCACCGAGAGAGAGCCTCATGGATGGGATTGTAATTCTTTTTGCATTAACCATCATATGCCCATGAGAGACTAGCTGCCTTGCCCCTTGTCTTGTGGTCGCAAACCCGGAGCGATAAGCTATATTGTCAGCCCGTAGTTCTAGCGTCTCATAGAGTTCTGTAACTGCATTGGAAGACTTCTTCGCAAGAGAACTCTTTACATATTTTGCAAATTGCTTTTCCGAGATTCCATAAGTATAGCGGGCCTTTTGTTTCTCAATAAGTTGTAGACCGAAGTCTGATTTAGGGCGGGAGAATGACCTACCACTTTTGTCCTTGCGCTGTTGCGACTGCACAAACTTGTGTGTCTGCGTTTTCTCAAACACAGGCGCCCCAAGTCTTCTTGCAATTTTGTATTTTGGACCAATGCGCATGGGTTAAAGTTAAAAGGTAATGTTTAAAATTTAAATTATTCGTTTCTTGGCCTGAATTATCATTTTGTTTCTTGATATTTCAGTTTTCAATTGACTTTATACTCTTCGTGGTTTCTTAGGCTTTGTACCATTATGTGGAACTGGAGTCATATCTCTAATAGATGTGAGATTCATCCCTTTTGAAAGGAATCCTCTTATACCTGATTCTCTGCCTGAGCCCACTCCTTTCACAATCACGGAAACCTCTTTTAGCCCCATGGCTTGCGCCTTGGTGCCCACTGTTTCTCCTACTTTTGCAGCTGCAAAAGGGGTTCCCTTCTTTGCGCCCCTGAACCCCAAGGACCCACTAGATGACCAAGACAAGGTATTACCTTTTATATCTGTAAGTACGATCTTGGTGTTATTGTATGTCGATTCTACACAGAGAATCCCCACATCAGCCCTTTTCTTTGAAACCAAAGATACAGCCTGTTTAGACTGAGCTCCTTCTTCCCCTTCCTTTGTTATAATTCTTTTTTTTCCCATTTATCTATTCCCACTTATTTTATTTGAGCAGTCCCTAATGGTGCCCCTTAAAAATCTTATTTTACGAAAATAAACCCCCACTGGGCATGTTGTCCAGATAAGGTATTCATATGGACTACTACTCTAACATGTGAGTAGAAATGTGCAAGCCCCACTTTTTAATAGTGCTTTCATGTGGCCTATTTCTTATCTGCAATCTTGCGCCCAGTACCCATGGTCTTTCTTACATTTCCACGTCTTGTCCTTGAGTTAGTCTTCGTCCTTTGGCCTCGCGCAGGTAGCCCTCGCATATGACGTACTCCTCTATAGGCTTTTATATCCTTAAGTCTCTTGATGTTTCCTGCAATCTCCCTTTTTAGATCTCCCTCTATTTTTATACTTTCTATTACCTTTCGAATGCTGTTTTCCTCTACTGCTGTTATATCTTTGGGCTTCATATCGTATGATACCTTCGCTTCAGTTAATATTTTTCTAGCCAAAGGTCGGCCAATGCCATATATCATGGTAAGAGCAATTTCCATCTTCTTTTCTTCAGGTAGTGTTATTCCAAGTATTCGCATGTATTTTCTTATTTAGTATCTAAACTTATCAATCTTCTAAGCTACTTCCTAACTTATTAAACTTTTTTAACTTATCAACTAACTCTATCCCTGCCTCTGCTTATGTCTAGGATTAGCTTTGCATATAACATAAACATAGCCCTTCCTTCGGACTACCTGACACTTGGTGCACATCTTTTTTACTGAAGCCTTAACTTTCATCCCGTTAGATGTAAGGAGTCCTTAGACTCCTGTCTTGCTAGGTTATTAAATAAAACTCTATTTCGGTCATCTGACATATACAAATTTATCATTATTCTTTACCTCGACTACATCTAACGGGATTCATCCCACAATATAATCTAATCAAATATACGAATTAAGATTGTACATGAGATAGTATTATAGTCAACAAAGAGTGGTATGGTTGATATTTCCGTCGGGAAGCTTCCGGAAATAATGCTACTGTGCTACAAATAAACAGGACCCTCCACCTAGAGGTAGCTGTGCAAAGACGTTACTACGCAATTATTCTTTTGTTGACGCTTGTTGGTCTCCTAGCAACAGCTCTGTTTGGATTAGTTCAAACGCCTGAAGAAGTGTTAGGGGCTCTTGCTTTAATAGGCACATTTTGTACCTTGGCAATCTACAACTTTCCGCATAATCGTCAATTACGACTTCATAGGGAAATGAAGTTTGTTCTTGAGGAGATTCGTTTCATTGATAGCGAGATCGCTAACCTAGAAATCAGCAAATGGCGAATTAAAGCAGAGTACCCTATTGGTAGATCTCAAGCTCTACCACAAATATCTTGGTACCAAGCATGGAACCACAAGGAGAGAATTAGAGAATTAAAGGCAAGAAAACCAGAACGCGTTGAGAGACTTTTCGCGCTTGTGATGAATTCCAAAATACCACTTACAATCGATTAATGAGTGGTTTTTTTAATTTCTTAGAGTCTTCTAATAATTCTTCCTTTACCACCATATGGATCAATTTCTACTTCTACACTATCACCGACAAGAATACGGATTTTATGCATACGCATTTTGCCCGATAGATACGCGAGGAATTCCTCTGCACCGTTTTCAGGCATTACTTTAAACAAAATATTTGGGAATGCTTCGGTTACTTTTCCTATAATTATTTCTTGTTTTTTTGTTGGGTCAGGCATTATTGTTCGTTCGTTGTAAGGTCTGCCGCTTCAATCTTAATATTTTTTATATCGGTAGGAAATGCTCTTTTCCAGAATGGCCTTACTACGGCACTGGCTCGTTCAATTGTGGGATAGTTTGTCATAATTTCATTAAGATTCTTTTTTGGCTGACCTGCTACATCCGACATAATCTTTTCAGCGTCAAACTGTGAGACAAAATTGATAGGCCCACTCACTGTGAATTTTAAGTTCACATCAGTTTTTGGGTTGAGACTTTCTTTGTTTTCAATCGCAAATGCAAGTGATTCAATATTCGATATCATTACATCACTTTTAGGTAGATTAGTTGCGAGATTCTCTGCAAGGTACTTAGACAATTCTTCACGGTTAAATATTACTCCATTGAGAATTCCTCGACGATTTATGACCACAGATGACCCCTTGGCATCCGACTGTGGTAGTGCTTCGAATGAGTAAAACATTCCACCGCTATAAAGTATGAAATCCTTTGGCAGTTGAGCCACTGCTTCCTTCTCAAGCTCTACTATAAGTGCAGCCTCCAATTCAGCTTGGACGGTCGTAAGTGTCGCTGGTGCAACCTTTTTTACATTTCCTACAAAGCCTCCACTCATTTCTCCTTTTGATCTCGCATACACCGCCTTAAAACGTGGGTCATCCTTAAAGCCAGGTATAGTGAAATCCTTTAGTCCGACGTTGTACTTCTCACCTGGCTCATCCGCATAAACGGTAACTTCTATACTTCCGGGTGTCATCTGTGCACCTTGGCCAGTTCTGCCAGGCACTACCACAGACTCGTTGATTCTATATATAAGTCCTTCTGGGGTTTCGAATCTTGTATTTTTTATTAGTCGCTGTGGGTTCGCATCAAAAGTGTTGTATATGATTATTCTTCCGCTCGCCTTCTCCTCGACGTGCTCCTCACCTGATGTCTCTACAGTTTGTCCAAGCTCCTTACTAATCGTTACAATCTGGTATGAAACATTGGCCACATCTGCGGTAAGTGCTGCAGAAAGTACCGTTGTACCGTCAGATGCAACAACTTCTTGCGTAGGAACAATGGTAATTGTTGCTCCCTTAAACAGTGAAAGAACTGCAAAGAAAACAATAACCAAAGCGAGGCCTACCGCAATCCAAATCCACTTTCTTCCAGAGCCTGAAGAATAAGACTCATTTTCATACTGGTAAACCTTTGGTTGCTCACTTTGTTGTGGCTTTTTAGGTACAGAACTATTCATGGGTGGAACCGGCTTACCCATTCTCGCAGGTACGGGAATATTTCTTATTGATCTTTTTTCAGGGGGTATAACATCCTGCAAAATATTTTTGGACATATGCGAGATTATAACACTAAATTTTAAATGGATACAAAGAAAGGAAAAGGGATTCTAGGGCGATAAATGGGTCTTGCATGACAAATTTATCATATTCGATTTTCTCCAGGAAAAGATTGGGTGTTAAAGGCATGATAGAGAAAGCTCCTTGTGTAGACTTGAGACCTTCCAAATGTTTAATGAATATTCCTCTCGCTTCCTCTCCACTAGTTAAAAATATTTTTTTCATTGGCAATGTCACAGAAAAGCGCTTAAGCGCCAGGTCAAGTTCCTCTGTCCACTTCGCACCAAACTCATTTATCATTGCTTCAATATCAGAGTGAAGCCCACTTTCAAGCCCACCACTTTCGAACATAGCAATCGATGAAAAAGCAATATCTGTTGTTGTTGCAAGTTTTCTGGCAGTAGTCCTGACAAGGTGATTTCTCCCAATATTAAATGAGCTAGAGCCAATAATGACTCCATTTTCTACATAAGAAACGTCTGTATTTTCTCCGGTTATATCTAGCAGAACATAGTTTAATTCATGCGGGTAGAGAAGCCTCACAGATGCAAAGGAAACAAGTGGGAATGTGAAGGATCGAATTTTAGTCGTATGGAGATAACGATCTATTAGTGCTTCAACTTTTTGGTGCACTGAGTGAGGAATGAGACTCATGTAAATAGAAAGCTCAGCAACGGAAGCCTTCTTGTCATACGGGTTATTTGTTTCATAGCCATTCAGTTTTACCTTTACCAACTCACGTTCCACCATCACAATATCCTTTTGAACTACATTTTCATATTTGCCCCCAAGAGCCCTATCTTCAAATTTCTTCTCTTCACTGTCCATTAGAGCCTCCACCTCACTCAATTTCAACACAAAAGGTTTTTCTTTTTTTATTTGAATTGTTTCAGTCCTCGAAACGTACCATGGCGAAGAGTAGATAAGATTAACAAACTCAAACCTATGCAATCTAAGCCCCAGATCATACTTTCTTGTTTGGCCGCTCACGACAAGTGATTTTAGCGCATCTTCAAGAAAGCTAAGCATCACAGGCTCCAAAGTTTCAGTCTTCGGAGTTTCTTGTATTGTTATTGGAAAATGATTACTAAACAAAACTTTTGGTTTTTCTCCATTTCGTAGCAAGAGAAGTCCGATGCTGACACTAGCGCTCCCAATATCGCAAATTACACCAAGTTTTGCTTCAGATTTATTCCAAAGGGGCATATCTAATAATTATATATAAAAAATAATGGATTGTACCTACTAATTATTAGTATCTGGGTAATTAGCCAAGTGTGGCTTTTATCCTCCTTGTACCAGCCGATACTGCTTCCTCTTTAATAATTTTGAAGTTACCTTTCAATTTACCGTCAGTTTCGGAAAGACTAGAGAGGTCACTAGTTTTCTCGACATGTGGGCCACCACAGAATTCCTTGGATATAATGTTTCCATCCTTATCTTCAATAAAATAAAGTGAAACAATGTCGGGGTACTTGGCTCCGAATTCCATCTCTGCACCAATAGTTTCAGCCTCAATACGTGGCATTTCTTTGCGTAGAACGGTTAGATCCTCCTCAATACGACGATTTACAATATTTTCTACTATTCTTAATTCATCACTTGTAAGTTTTCTTGGGAAGGAAAAGTCCATACGTAGTCTTTCCTCAGTAATATTACTTCCCTTCTGCTTCACTTCCTTACCAAGCACCTCTTGTAGGGCAGCAAGTAGTAGATGATGCGCAGTATGAAGTTTTATAGTTTGCTCACTTGTATTTGCAAGTCCACCCTTAAACATCCCTACAGAAGATGTACGAGATAGCTCTTGATGTTGTTTAAGCTTTTCTTCAAAGCCTGGAGTGTCTACATTGATACCTCTTTCCTTTGCAATTTCCGCAATAATCTCTATTGGGAAACCATAGGTTTGGTAAAGGTCAAAAATTACTGTTCCAGGTAAAGTAATTGCTTCTTTGTATCCAGTCTGGTTCGGAGCGTATGTCATTCCGTTTCTAATTATTGGAACTTCTGAGGTATTACTTGCTATGTATGCATATTCAATAATTGTTTTCTCAAATTCTTTAAGACCTTGCTTGAGTGTTTCCTCAAACTTAATTAATTCTGTATCAATAGTCTTAATTATATCAATGACTTTACTCTCCAAATCGTAGAGTCCAGAGTATTTACTAACCACACTTTTCACAAACGCAGTAATTTGTGGATTATCTATATTTTTTGAGTCCACTTTTAGAAGAGCTCGACGCAATAATCTTCTAAGTACGTACCCTCTTCCTGTATTAGATGGAGCCACTCCGTCTGAAATCATAAATACAGCAGTACGGAAGTGGTCAGCAATTATTCTTTGACTTTTAGTATCATTTGAAAGTTTACTTGTCTCATTAATCAAGTTCACAAATAGATCTGTATCAAACACAGTATCTTTTCCGTTCACAGCGGCGGTAGTTCTTTCAAGTCCCATTCCTGTATCAACATTTTTTTGTGTAAGAGGCTCAAAAGCGCCTTGTTCTGTTTTATTAAATTCGATAAACACATCATACCAAATTTCAACGAACCGATATGAGTCAACAAGATCACTGAAGCGGCCAACTGGCTTGCCGAGCTCTGGGCGGGTGTCATAAAACATCTCTGTATCACCACCGCATGGACCAGTAGACCCAGCAATCCAGAAATTATCCTTTGTTCCAAGCGGGATTATGCGTATATTATCTGCGACCATCTCATCATCACCTGCAACTCCATTACTCAAATTATTCTCATTTAGTACCTCACGCCACTCATTTATTGATTCCTCGTCTCTGGGAATCCCATTTTCTCCCTTGAAAACAGTAATATACAATCGGCTTGGATCCAACCCAAGTCCCTCCTCTTTTGAAGTAATAAACTCAAAGCTCCACCGAATTGCTTCCTTCTTGAAATAGTCGCCGAGGGACCAATTACCAAGCATTTCAAAGAATGTCAGGTGCCTATTGTCGCCAACATCCTCTATATCTCCTGTACGTACGCACTTCTGAGCGTCAACAAGTCTTTTACCCAGTGGATGCTCTTGCCCCAATAGGTAAGGAACAAGTGGTTGCATGCCAGCAGTTATAAAGAGTGAGGATGGATCATTTTCGGGCACAAGAGAAGCCGAAGGGATGATTTTGTGTCCCCTCTTTTCAAAAAATTTTAGAAACCTACCGCGAATTTCTTCAGATGTCATCAGAAAAATATAGCACAATAAAAAACTAATAAAAAACTCCAAGAATTGCCTTCTTCTTGAAGTAAGTTTCACCTGGCATTCTAGATGCTCCCATCATAAATGGAGAACTGCAAGGGAGAGTACATAACAAGTCTCCAAGATGCTCCAAGGCGAAGGAAATCCCTATATGTCCCCGAAATAAGCATAAACGGCACTCTATGCATTTGAAAACAACATTCGATTGTACCCGTGCTACTCCGTTTGGGGGCCCGGTCTTCTCCATCCTCATCCTTCAAAACAGGAGTAACTGGCTTAAACGTTAGCCGGAAGTAATTGCCTGGACCTGGGGCTACACATAACTCCACGCGAACAGGTTTCTTGAAAACTACCTTACGCTCTACTTCCGCGGTAGAAGACATTTTCACCTCAAGTGGGTGGTTAGACATTTACATCTTGCTCTAATGTAGCAGGTCCAAGAACAAGAAGCAAAAACACTCCTAATACATTTATATGTATTCTTTAATCCTTTGGAAGTCCTCTTTTAGGGTGTCCAATGAACTTGCGTTGTAAATGGCAACTGCCGGATGGTACAAGGGAAGAATTTTCATTTCACCCCATGAAACTTTCGTCTCAAAGATTTGTCCATGGATTTTTGAAATAGGTTGTAGTGCACTTTCAAGTTCGAATTTCTTCATAACATATGCCATAGAAAATCTCCCGAGGGTTGCAATAATCTTTGGTCGTATTATTTCAATTTGTCTATCAAGAAACGGAGAGTATATTTCAATTTCAACTGGCTCTGGATCGCGGTTACCAGGTGGGCGATCCTTTACAGTGTTTGTTATATAGACCTCACTACGTGGCAGCCCTATGCTTGCAAGAAGTTCATCTAGAATCTTTCCCGCCCTGCCACAGAACGGCTTCCCTGTTTTTGCTTCATTCTGTCCCGGTGCCTCACCTACAAACATCACCCTAGAATCATGACTCCCCTCCCCAATTACTGGGAAATATTTGTTTTCGGTCCGATAATTAAATAGAGGAGACTTTTCCAAGACCAGAATCTCATCCTTTATTCTTTTCATCTCATCAAATTTACTCATGGGTTAGAGTTTCGTCGTTTAATATTTTATAATAAAACTCGTATTTGGCTTTCTGGTACTCGTATTTACTTTTTTTATGGCACGCCTTTTTTATACTCTCGTATTCATCTTGAAGAGAAGGATTTGTTTTCAGTAGATTAAACAGTTTAAGCTGGCGGGATAAATTTTCTGTCCGAACTGACAAATATAATTCAACCGGAATGTTACCTTCATTCCATAACCACTCACAAAAAAGAGTTCCTTCATGGAGCGGTGTCCCAAATATTTGACATAAGGAAGCTTTATTATTTTGGTATAAAGACTGATCAGTAATAGCATATAAATCCACATCACCTTCTCCAACAAGGCTAAGTGCAGACGCTCCAATAAAATATGTCTCTATATCCAAACCTTGTTCATTGATTTTTCTTAGAATGTCATTGGCAACTTGGTGAGTTCTTGGGTTAAATGCATTAATTACAACTTTTTCAGTATTACTTAATGTGGACAAATATTTTTCATCGTCGGGGTACATCATTTTGAATGGTTGCTGTATGTATTAATATTTTGTATGTTACGCAACAATACTAGCCAAAGAGAGTTTCCTTAGTTGATTCGCCCTTTGTTTCCGATTTTAAATTTCTATTTTTCCCTTTTTCATTATTATCTATTGCATTTCCCCTCATCACATCTCCGAGAGATTCTACATAACCACAATAATCACATTCCTCACCCGCCTTCGGAATTCTTCCGTCCATTAGGCATGTTTTCATTTTGCTAATAGTTTTTGGTATCCAATCTGTGTTTCCCTTGTATGGGATTATAGTTACATCAAATTCTAGTTTGCCATCAAGTGCCTTTTTGTCAGTTTTACCATTCACATATACAAAGTAGCCCGTATCTGAAACTTTAAATTTATTTTGTTTGAAGAGCCATTGGTATATCTCCATCTGTCTCTTGTACTGTATCTTCCACTCATCATCAAGTGTAATCTCTTCGTCCTTACTTGTTGCTTTGTAATCTACAATGATTAATTCTTCCTGTGGACTTACCCACACATCATCCACTCCTCCACGAATAATGAGATTATTTTCCTTATCATGAAACGATATGCCCCTGCGTAATGCATCACGCCACTCTTCCATTCGCGAGTCCTGAAGTGGCACCGCGTCAATTCCGTATGATTTCATTAGTGGGTGCACAGTCTTCTCGGCTCTATGAATGTCAAATTCTTTCTTAAGTAGTGTGTCCACTGCATTGTTAAGTGTCAGAGGAAAACTTGCAGGCCTTCCAACACCAAGTCTCACATCAAGATAAAAGCATCTTGGACATTGAATAAAGAGGTCTATTTTTGAGCGAGACAACCTAAATGGCTCAGTTGCATTTGGGTCGAAGAGATTCCTTGTTCTTCTAGGATTATAGTACTTACTCATTGAAGATTTTTAATCTCGTCATACACAAGTTTAGCCTTAGCATCGCTAAAGCCAATAGATTTTAAAATACTTGGATCCTCGATTAGGGTCCTACACAACACAATCTCTCGAGAAAGTAACATTCTCTTCTGACTTCCAGACAGGTGCGTTAAGCAAGTAAGTGGATGAAGCCCACTATCCTCTATCATTTCCTGTAGGTTCCCCTTTTTGGGATAATTCCATCCAATTAGTTTAAGACCCTTGCATTCTGCATAGCGTATTGCCGTATCAGTAAACTTTGTATTAGTTATGAGCCACCCTTCATCTAGATGCCTTGGTCTACCATAATCGTGCATTACTTCCTTAAGATCATCCATCCTTGCTTTCACGTATAGTGCCACCTTTACATCTGACTTTAATCCTATTTCATTATGAAATTTAGCTTCAGCCATTATGAGCTTATTCTCATTCCAAGCCACCACGTCTACCTCATGAGACACACAACCACCCATTACTATCTCATCAGTTTTAACCTCATAACCTTTTTCCTTAAGTACAGACCCTATGTAATCCTCAAAGGGAAACCCTGATGGGCCAAGTTCTTGTATTGCACGCCTAAGAGAATACTTCACCGCTGCAGGTCGTAGCCTTTTGTGCAATAGAAACAGCGCATGTTTGTATATCTGCGATGTTGCCATCCCATCTGTAATCTCAAGTGAGATGTGCTCTGTGAGATCCTCCGCGAGCTTCTTATCTGCTCCGGCCCTCACGAGAGAAGCTTCTAGTTTACTTCCATCAAATGGTTCAGACTTACCACTTGCTTTTACAACAGTAATTTCTGGTTGCATGTAAGTATTATAAGTAAGCTTTTTAGATTTAGCTATAAGACCCTAATTCTCTCAATCACCCCACCTCCAAGACACTCATTTTTATCGTAAACAACGAGCGATTGACCTGAGGCTATATCAACGAGTGTCCTTTTGAAAGTTACAAGCCACTTCCCCTTTTCAATTTTAATCTTCGCATCTTGTAGTGGTTGCCTATATCTAATGCGCACACCATAGGTTTTATTAACTTCAGGTCTTCCCGTTATCCAATTGGTTCCAGTAAGCAGAATTTGAGTTTTTTTGCCTCCTGCCATTATCCCTTTCCCTTTCACACCGAGGGGAGCCCTCGTTGAACTCGCCAAGGAACTTAGGGTGTTTTCGGACACTGTGATTGTGTTTTTTTCTATATTCTTCTGAACTATATACAAGGGTTTTTGACTAATTAGTTTGTTTCTAACAGTAAAGCCGTGCCTTTGTCCGATTGTGAGGAAGACTGCTCCCTCATGCGAACCTATTGTATTCCCATTCAAATCAAGAACCCTTCCTTTTTTTGGTTTTATATAGTGCGAAAGGAAATCCTTCATATCCACTTTGCCAATGAAGCACAACCCTTGACTGTCCTTTTTTTCGGCATTCAAAAGATTAAATTTTTTTGCTAGCCTTCTAACCTCCGATTTCCTTAAATGTCCGATTGGAAATAAAATATTTTCTAGTTGCTTTTCTGTAAGCGTCCATAGAAAATAACTTTGATCCTTCTCTTTGTCCTTCCCAGCTTCAATTAGTACTCCTAGTTTTTCATTCTTTATTCCAAATTCTCTATTCATTATCCTTACTTCCTTCCTTCTCGCGTAGTGTCCCGTAGCTATAAAATCTGCTCCATCCTTTTTTGCTAATCTGAGAAAGTGTCCAAATTTAATTTCTTTATTACACATTACATCAGGGTTTGGTGTTCGTCCTGCCTTGTACTCCCTTACCATGTAGTCAACTACTTCTTTCTTATATTCTTTTTCTAGATCAAGTGTAATAAAAGGAATATTAAGCCGCGCACATACTCTCATTGCATCTCTCCTTTCATCTCTCCAGTTGCATTCCTGCCAATCCGGGTACCATGCTTTAATGAAAACTCCCTTCACAATGTACCCGGCCTTCTGGAGTAATGCTGCGGACACAGAAGAGTCTACTCCTCCAGACATTCCTACGTATACAATTTTTTTCTGACTTTTTTTCACAATGGCACTCTATCATATATAAAAAAGAAAAAACCACCATTTGGTGGTCAAAGTGAGCGACTACGAGCCTTCTTAAGTAGTTGCTGCGTATGAAATCCCTCCCTTTCTGCCCGCTGCAGATGTCTTTTGGCACCTCGACCAGTGAAAGTCAATGCAGGAAGACCAAATCGTCCAGTAAGAACTTGGAGTGCCAAAATCAATGATGTATGAGATTTGATTCTCCCCATCTTCGCAAGACAACTTCGTCTCTTGACCAAATAACGTTTCTTACGCATCTTATTCCTCTTTGACAAAGGCAAGTCCTCGAGCACCCTCTTCCACTCCGCAAAACTCACATTTCCACATTTCAGGAGTGCTCTGGGTCCGGACAAGTGGGCCGCCACATGTGCGATGTATCCATCCTGATATGTCCTTCTTCTCCTCACTCAGGGGGTCCACAGATGTTCCATGTGGACCACGCTGACCTTGTTTACCTGCCATATTTCCTCCGTTTGGTTTGTAGAGTCTATTTTGAGGTTACACCATGTCTCATCTATGTCAACCGAAAAATATCTCTACCACATTCATCTTCCTAGATACAATTCTCGATTTCTCTGATGACCTTCAAAATCCTCTGCGTAATACATTTTACCTTTTGCATCGGACAAGAAGTACAAATAGTTGGTTTCTTCTGGATATATTGCGTCTTTTATAGATTGGAGTCCAGGGTTTGATATGGGTGTAGGTGGTAAGCCTCGACGATTGTATGTGTTATACGGTGAGTCAATCCCTAGGTCATCCAGAGTAAGATCAAACGTAGTCTTACCATTAATATATTTGAATGTTGCATCTACTTGAAGAGCCATGCCGATGTCGATACGTTTCCATAGTATTCCTGAAACAATTTTGCGATCCTCTGGTAGTTGCGCCTCATTCTCTATGATCGACGCCATGGTTAGGATATCCGGGAGTGTCCTCGTGGAGCTAGCAATATCACTTTCAAGTGTTGCAATCTTTTCATCAAAGTTACCTTTCATTCTCTCCATGATGCTTGTGGCACTAACGTTAGGAAGAAAAAAATATGTGTCGGGAAACATTTCACCTTCTTTTGCAATTTTTACAAATATTTTCGGGTCAAAAAGTGAAAACTGTTCACTAAGGATTTCTGCAGTTTGAGCATTCGACAAACCTTCAGGGATTGTTACTCGCAGAGGAACCAAACCATATTCCCCTCTCACAACTCTGCTTGCAATTTGTAACACTCCTTCCGGTTTAGCAAAATAGTAGTCTCCAGCGACCACACCCTTTGATCCCCCAAGTGCAGTCACCAGAGCTTTAAACCAAAAGTTAGAATGTACATAATGATTTTCCTGCAGGACACTTGCGACCTCGGAAAGTGTGGCTCCCTTTTTTATCTCGAATGTTGTCTTTTGCGGGAAGCTTCCAGGAAACATCCACAGAGAAATATTTAGAACTCCAAATAACCACACAAGCAGAAACACAAGAGAAAGAATAATCTCCCTCTTTGTGTTACTCGTAACAAAAGTATGTATTGTCTCTCTAAAGTCATTTAGCATTGGCCGTATCTATCAAGATAGTTATATAGGTAAATTTGCTGGAGCCTCAGCCTTTTTGGACACTAGACGCGCAAGAGTAGGTGTAGCTGAAACTTCACCTGGTAGATGGAAAATGGTCGCAAGCTCTTCGACACTCAAAACGAATGGCTTACCCTCAAAATGTTTATATGGTGGCTGGAAGAAGGATCTCCTCTTATATGAGTCAATGATTATTCTTTCTTTCTCTCTCTTTCGCCTACCACGGAAGTCCTCCCATGGGTAAGCTATTCCAGTACTCCATTTCGGTGCAAAACCATTCAAGTTACTCGATCCGTACTGCTTGAAACCTCCCATAAGCCCACCAATATTTACTGGGTTGTAAACTTCTTTTTCTCCTATATAGACAGCGCGTATCATGGTATCGAATGCAAGCTTCCCTATACTTCTTTCAATTGCAGTTATGGTTTCCTTCTGAACTTCTGTTAGATCACTGAACTTCAAAGTTTTTCCCTCTTCCGGCTTTATATAGGATTCCTTCAACACTTTTTCAATTTCTTTTTTTGCTGCATCCTTCCAATCCTTTCTCACTGGGAATATTGCATCCTTCAAATCCATTTTTCTGTGCGCCTGTATCATTATCTGAACCCAAGCTTGTTCCCCACGTTTTAGAGAACCCATAAATTCAAGCATGGGTGTCATAGGATCGATCTTGAATTCCTCCTTCGGATCCTTATCTAGCCCGTAATCCATATAAGTTTTTATAGGGTAGGGATCAGGCTTTGTGAGTCTCATTTGTGCTCCCCAAAGCGAAATCTTGCTTGGATTATATGTAAAGTCCCGCGTGTAATCAGGCACCTCATGGACTTCAACGTTAGGAAATTGAGAATAAACCTGTGCCTCGACAAGATTTTTCAATTTAGCATGCGTCCATATGAAAAATTTTACTTGTCCCTCAATTGACACAATCTCAAGTGAAAACCAGGCTCGCACCCTACCCTTCAAGTAGACGTCTAGGTAACTGCCAACAACTGGCTGGTGCAGAGCTCCTAGCATGACTTCCATTGCGGCCGGAGATTTACTCATCAACTTCGGAAGTCGAAGTTCTAGAAGCACACTTCCTTGCTCAAGTATCCACTTCGAACGAATGTACTCGAGATAAACCTGAATAAAAATTGAAAAAAGAATTATAGGAAGCCAAATAGGTAAGGTCTTGAGGAAAACCCCCAGAACTGTAGAAAAAAGATCATTGCCAAACAATGCAAAGAATTCGCTAAAAACAGACATACCTAATATTGTACAAGACTACTACTATATTTTCTACTCTTATTACAAAAAGTCGCATTCATAATTAATGAATGCGATCTATACTATCGCTTACGATTCGCTGGATGTGTTAGCCACATGAAGTTACAGTACACACACTCCTCAATGTGCTTTTTTATTTCCCTGAGAACTTCTGGAACAAAATCTTCATCGCTACAAGCTTCTATATCACTATCTGACCAGCACTCCACAGTTGGCACTTGCATTAAATGAGGATTGTCACCGAGGCAAGCCAAACGATTTCTGTACACATCACGATCTTCTCGTGCATGAGCAATTTCCCTGTTGAGCTCCAATTTTCTAGTAACGACATATTCTCTGGCTGCCCTAGACGTGATTGGAAACATGGACATACGTGAGTAGAAAGTCTCCAGACCAACACCACTCACATTTTTTTCATCAAAGTAGAAGATTATTTCCTGTTCAACCATGTCGTCTAGGGTCGTAACAAGAAATGTCCCTTTCTTGCGATTTACTCTTGTGATAACCGCTGGACACCTCATATTTTGAAATTCACTTGGCAGTGCTCGCTGGTACGTTATGAAGGTACCCACCTTGATATCCCTGGGTATAAGTCTAGTGTGCACTTTAGGCACGGTTTCCTCCTTTGAAAAGGTTCATGGCATTTACATCTGTGATGATTATGTATTAAATATGCAGTATGTCAATTTCAAAACAAGAATCCTCATTTCTGAGAATTTTTGTAAAATTTTAATATCTAATTTTTAAACTTTAATTTACGATATGGTATTTCCCTTCTTTGTCTTTCGTAAAGAATTTTGGATTCTGCAAGTTCACAACAATAGTATTCTCTTTCACATATCTTTCTTTCAAAACCTTCTCTATGATCTTATCCTTAGTTAGAGGTCCGTGTTTCTCAATAATTTTCTTGATGACATCCTTCACCACACCCGATAGATAGCCCCATTCTGCTAGTGCATACAAACCTCGACCCACAAGCACAAAGCGTGGATCCTTAATAAGCTCGTTGTGAGTAGTAGCCACATGAGCTTTCTTGTTGAAGTATTGTGTAATTGCTTTAGCCACCTCCTTGAAGTGAATAGGTGAACCATGCTTGCGAATTACCAAGAATGCATAATCTCTCATACCTTTTGCATTAACATTTGGTGAAGAAGTCTTTCCCCATTCACCAAGCGGATTCTTACTAATCTTTTTGGATAGAGTAAGCCACCTCTTAAGTATTTCTTCCTTTTTGTATTGTTCGGATACATCCTCCACGTATTCGAGGAATGAGTTGATCATATCTGCTTCAAGAAGCAATTCGTCGTCAGAAAGTGAATTGTAAAGTTTCTTAAGAGAGAAGTGGATTTTCTCAGACAAGTCTTTATCCACGTGCCATCTATGCTTGAAGTCACCGTCTTCCTTTTCCTTAGTAAATTCCTCACCAAGAACAAGCATGAAATGCACATGGTTCTGAGTTTCTTTTTCCTTACTTACATGTTTTAAAAGATCCTCTTCAGAGACCACACCGCCAAGAGATGTGACAAAGTCCTTCAACTGATCAAATGCTGGCTTCTCCTTACCATACTCCTTAGATTTTCGAATATTTGCTATAGAATGGTTTTCAATTTGGCGCACTCTCTCACGGGTGATCCCGTATTTCTTGCCGATACCCTCAAGTGTCATTCTGCGTGCTCCATCAAGACCATACCGCTTAAGTATTACGTCTTTACCTCTAGGCGAAAGGGCTGAAAGTAGCCTCTTTGTTACTTGTTTTGGCTTAAATTTGATGGTATTTGTTTCACTCATAATAATTTTTATAATCTGACACTTATCGGCTATTAATGACTACTCACGTTTTTTGTGTCTCTATTTGTAGCATATAGTACTTTTTGCGTCAACACTTGTCAACAGTATTGACATTTAACCAAGAACAAAGTTAATAATCCTCTCTTTTACATAGACTGTCTTTATAATGGTCTTGTCCTTAAGCCACTTATCCACTTCCTCCATGGCCTTGGCTCTTTCTACTACAACACTCTCTTCTGCCCCCTTTTTAATCACAAGTGTCGCTCTAGTCTTACCATTCACTTGGACAGCAATCGTAGAGGTCTCTTCTAAAATTAGAGTTTCATCAAACTCTGGCCAACTTTCGGTGTGAATTGAGTTATTGTTTCCTAGGTCATGCCAAATCTCTTCCGTAACAAAGGGAGCAAAGGGTGCAAGAATTTTTAGAAAAAGTTCCAATTGTTCCTTCGACACAGATTCGCTTTTCTCAAGTTCATTTGCACAAACCATAAGCGAAGAAACTGCTGTGTTAAATCTCATTTCCTCAACATCTTCGGATACCTTCTTTATAGTTTTATGTATTGTCGAATCAATCTTGTTTGCTTTAGGTTGTTGGCTGTTGGTTACCCTGTCTGCAAGTTTCCAGATTCTTTCTAAGAATCTTCTTGGGCCAATTATTCCATCGCTTGACCACATTGCCATCTGATCAAAGGGGCCGACAAACATCTCGTACAGTCTCAAAGTATCTGCACCATATGTTTTGACAATGTCATCAGGGTTAACTACATTTCCTCTCGATTTGCTCATTTTCTCACCACCTTCCGCAAGAACTATCCCGTGAGAAGTCCTCTTTTTGTACGGTTCAGATGTTGGAACAATCTTTAAATCATACAAAAATTTATACCAGAAACGTGAATAGAGTAGGTGTAAGGTTGTGTGCTCCATACCTCCGTTGTACCAATCTACGGGTAACCAATGTTTAAACTTGCTTTGTACATCATCACTAAAAATTTCTTTTGAAACGAGCTCTTTTGACTTTAGATTGTCCATAATGCAGAAAGCAAGAAAGTACCATGAGGATCCTGCCCAGTTTGGCATTGTGTCTGTCTCACGCGTTGCAGAACCCTTACAAATTGGGCATTTAACATCCACCCAAGATCGAATATTAGCAAGCGGCGACTCCCCAGTATCAGTTGGTTCGTACTTCTCTACTTTAGGTAGTTTAACTGGCAGGTCCTTTTCAGATACTGGGACTATTAAATGCTCTTGACCACTAATTAGTACATAATCCTGACCTTCCTTTAGTTCCTTATTATTTATTCCTAGTTCCTCCCAGCAAGTACGACAATACATGACTGGTATTGGCTCTCCCCAGTACCTTTGGCGTGAGAATATCCAGTCACGAAGCTTGAATCGAGTTACGCCTTTACCCCCAATAAACTGAACAATTTCATTTTTTGTTTCTTGAGAGCTTTGACCAGTAAATTTGTCTGAATTAATCATAATGCCCTCACCGGTCCAGAGAGTGCTTGGATTCATTAGAGTTTCCCAAGAATATCTATGCGAAGCTGGAAGGTGAAACTTCTCCATCTCACTCTTCGTGAGCCAGACAATCTCATGAATATCATTTTCTCCATCTGCTAAACTTTCTCTTTTGTCATCCTGCAGTTCAAAGTAAAGAACATAAAAATGTGCAAATCTATTTACATCCTTTGGAACATGGAAAAACTTTGCATGAGTTCGAGGTAAAGCTTTCACAAACTTTAAGTTCTGATATCCTGTCTCTTCTCGAATTTCAGCCAAAGCCGCTTCTTCAGGAGTTTGATTATTTTCTACTCCTCCAGTTATAAGAGTCTCCCAATTTACTTTTTTCCATTTAAGCCCAATGTACTTGTCATCTCGCCAATGTTTAACTATGGCTGTAATAGCAACTCTCTCTACCCACTCTTTATCACTTCTCACCTTTCCAGGTTCTGTCTCTTGAATAAATATAGGTTCGATTACTTGTCTAATAGGTAAATTGTGGCTCTTGGCAAAATCAAAATCTCTCTCATCGTGTGCCGGAACCGCCATGATAGCTCCCGTTCCATAGTGAGGTAAAACGTAATCAGCTACCCAGATAGGAATCTCTTCCGATGTGGCAGGATTAATCGCGACCACTCCACGAAGCAGAATGCCTGTCTTTTCACCACCTAGGGCTGTTCTATCCATCTCAGAACGCTTCGTTGCAGTCTTTATGTAGGCTTTAACCTCCTCCTTGTTGTCTAATACATCGTGATCGTTATCAGTTGCAAGTGTTACCCATATGTGTTCGGGAGCAAGCACAACAAATGTGGCACCGTAAATAGTGTCAGGTCGTGTTGTAAAAACTTTTATAGCCGCTTTCTCACCTTGAGGGCCTCTATTCTCGTTTAACTTTGGTTTACTTTTGAAATCTAAAAGAAATTCAATTTCAGCACCCTCTGACCGGCCAATCCAATTTTTTTGCTGACTCTTCACTCTGTCTGGATAATCTGCGGTGTCTAAATCCTTATCGAGTCTTTCTGCATACTTTGTAATAGCAAGCATCCACTGCTCCTTATCTCTTTTTTCAACTGGCGTTCCACAGCGTTCACACTTACCATCAACAACTTCCTCGTTTGCAAGCCCAATTTTATCTTTCGGACACCAATTAATCGGCATTCGAGCTTTGTAAGCAAGACCATGTTTCAAAAGTTGCAAGAAAATCCATTGCGTCCATTTATAATATTTTGGGTCAGATGTACTAACCTCCTTTGACCAATCGAATGAAAGTCCGAGTGAGTTAATTTGCTTTTTGTAGTTTGCAATATTTTTCTTTGTTGTGATCGAAGGGTGTACTCCAGTTTTAATTGCAAAGCTTTCTGCCGGAAGACCGAAGGCGTCCCAGCCCATTGGGTACATTACGTTATTACCCTCCATCCTTCTTTTCCGAGATAAAATATCAAACGCCGTGTAGCTCCTCACATGTCCCACGTGCAGACCATCACCAGATGGGTAAGGAAATTCCACAAGTTGATACCATTTAGGTTTCGTACCGGACGAAATGTCGGCTTCATAAATTTTGTCTTTTGCCCACTTCGCACTCCATTTTTTTTCGATTTTACTAGGATCGTACTTTTTCATATGTACTAAATATAGCCCTAGTTAAGCCATTTTTACAGCCTTGACTTTTTTATATAAAGTGTGATATAATATAGGTAGAACCTTCACAAGGAAACAATATGCTTGCAAACGTGAGTTGCTGCCTCACAGCTGTCGCCTTGATGGCAGTCGGTGCACATGCTGGGCACACGGCAGTATACGTGAACGGCTCCATCTTCTTCGGAATTGCCATGTGGCTGCTTCGAAGCGGTACACCGAATCTTCGCCCTTCACGAGCAAGGAGGTAGCATGCACATTGCTGTAGCAATCGTAGTATCGGTAGCCTTCGCCTTCGGGTACACCTGGTGGCGGACGAATTCTTTCCTGCGTGCCGTCGATAAACACGGCCGCTAAACCACACCCCCTCGCAGTACGCGAGCGGGGTGTTTTCTTTTGGTATTGTATCTCCTCCCCAATTCAACTACTTACCTGATTCAACTCCTTTCTCATTTATCTGTCTACTAACTACTACTTACTTAATACTGTCTACTATTTACTCTCTACTGTTCTCTATAGTTTAAACGGCGGATACCTATCTGGGTCAACTGCTCGGGAGAAACATTGTCTTCCTTCTTCATGCTGCCAATTTTCATTCTCCATTCCATCGTAATAGTAAGCACTACTGTAACCCGGCTTCTCGGCCATGTTAGTTGAGGAAGTATTGAATGTTGCACAGAGATCAAAACTTAGCGGACCAGTAACCATGTATTCGTAGCTTTCACCGGTTTGAGGGTCAAGGGGAATATAGTTATAAGAAGAAAGTGGGTCTTGAGCATCATCTAGAGTTTGTGGAAGTGCTGACTTAGATTGCCAATATGACAATATCTGGCTCTGGATGTTCTGTAGATCAGAAACTTTTTGATCATCATATCGTGCAAGTCTTTGTGTTCGAGGCGACCCGATTACAGTGAACCCAGAAACAATAGAGCCGACTACCAATATCCCAGCTATTATTCTCCACATCATGCGACGAGAACCTGTTAGCCTGTCACGAAGATCATCCACGTAGTATCCGAATATTGATCCAGCAACCACTAGAATTGATAGCACTTTGAGCAAGAATCCTCCTGTGAGCTCCCTGCCATCAAGGAAATAGTATATTAGCGTTACCAGGTCTCCTGCAATTATAAGACCGGATACAAATAGTGTTATATACACAAGCCATTTTCTGAGACCACTTTCTTTTTTGGCTGGGTCACTCGCATACCCTTTGCGAATCAAGTTCGCAAGGATAAGGAAGAGTGGGAAAACAACTATGAGTGTTGCAACAGGTAGGCTGATCGACGAAACAAAGAAGTACCTATCTGTCTGCGGATAGGCAACGTTAATAATAGTGAATAATAAGTTGAGCAGTGCCCCTGTTCCCACATATAGTGCAACCATTGCACCCAAGTGAAGGAAAAAGTCCTTAGCACTAATTCTTGATTTATTTGGTTCCATTTAATGAGTATAACACAATTTCTGTTACAAAAAATGCATCGAAAGTTTCAATGCATTTGTCTCCACTAGTCTGGCTTGTTTTGTTTTGCAAGCTTCTCTGCCTTAATCTGCGCTCTAATTTCCCTAATTGCTTGCTTGTATTCAACAATGGACTTCTCGAGGGCTTTCTTTCCTCTTGAACTTTTAATTTTCATTTCTATCAGGGAAAGTCCGTATTCACAATTTTCTATTAATGCGAGCAACCTGCGTATTTCACCATACGGCCCTGTACCTGGAACTCCGAGTGTCATATTCACTCCTTTTGGGTCTGAACCCAGACTAGCATATTATTAATGAGTGCAGTGCAATAAAAAAAAGCACAATCTCACTTAGGAGATGTGCTTGCTACTCCAACCACCACTTTCATATCAAGTCTCTCTTGATTGTGGATTATGAGACTTCCTATCGCTTCGTTTACTGACTTGCCACTACCTTTTACCCGGAGGTCCCCTTTTAGGTAGCTCTCAAAGTGATCACCTACATGGTCAACAATAATATCTTGCTTCATACTGCGCCCGCAGCTGCTTCACCAGGACTTAAATGTGGCCAGGCTAATTCCTTGTTATCGATTCTTTGATTCAGGTCAGCGCGTAACTCATCTGGGATTTCCAGTTGTGCTACCCATCGTCGTAGTAATCTTGTTTTCTCTCGATCAGCCACAGTCCCATGATCACCAGTAAAGAGCAGGCCAAACTCAACTGCGACTTTCACAGGGATGTCTCCCCAATTTCCATCATACGGGTACATGCTCACAATTTCCCCATTGTAGAAGGTTAGGTTCTCAATCCACAATATATTTATCCATTTGTTACGTCAAGCTATTTTTCAAATAATTTCCAATAAAAAAACCACCATCATTCGACAGTGGCCAATTCTAACTGGATACAGACTTTGTCTCTCTCATAACGTTAACTGCGGTGACAATCAAATTCGCAGTTGAATAATCACTTGTTTCAACAACCAAGTCCCAGAAACGATCAAGAACTGCATAATTTCTTGCGCCCATGCCACGCTCTTCAACGCCAATTTTCCACGGCCCGGGTAGTGGTTCAAAGAAGCCCTTGCGCGTCAGGGATGCTATCTTCTCGTCGTCTGTTCCACTCTCAAGTGCCAGTGCATCCAAGATACTTGGGCGCTTAATATCTCGATAAGATTTCGGAGCCTTCTTCCTAACTGTACTCTTTTTCAAGGTGCTCCTTTGTTTGATGTCTGTAATTATTGTAGATCAACTTTCCATTTGTGTCAATGATTCGTAATGGTTCAATAGCTTGGAATCACTTAGGTGGTTTAAGCTATTGAACCTATACGGCTATATTGACGTTTTTACATAATTATATTATAGTCGTCGTAACATCAAAAGAGAGGTGCTTTATGCTCGTTCAAATCAAAATCTTTCAAAAATCTGATGCCGTCAAGTTGCAAGAAAGAGTAAACAAATGGTTGAAGAATTCCTCTAATTCTGGATCATTTATGGTTCGTCAATTAGTTCAAACTCAATCATTCGGACGTTTAACTATCACTATTCTCTACTCGCAACAACCTTAGCACACACCGTAACTGAAACATGTCACGGTTTTTTATATTCTAAACTCTACGACATCTCCCAATTTTGCCCATGGTACTACATGGCCGCAAAACTGAGGATCCCGAGCAGTACCAGTCGAGGAATAACAATCATCCTTTTATGATTTAAAACATTGCTATATTTTAAATTCAATCACATCCCCATCCTGTACAACATATTCCTTCCCTTCAGTTCTTACCCAACCCCTTTCACGAGCGGCGGCATACGATCCTGCTTCTAGAAGTTTGTTCCACTCTATAACTTCAGCACGTATAAACTTTTCTCGAAAGTCTGTGTGAATTGCCATACCGGCGACAGGTGCCGTAGAATTTCTAGGTATTGTCCATCCACGCGTTTCATCCTCACCAGTTGTAAAGTATGTAATGAGATCAAGGGTCTCATAACCTTTTTTTATTAGTTCATCAAGACCAGTACCAAATACTGAATCTATCTCAAGGTACGGTCCGGGAATTTTAGAATAATCAATATTTACTTTCTCGCTTGCCGCTGAAGAGTTGAGAATATAAAGCACCGGCTTCATTGTAAGAAGGCTTAGGCCCTTTACCGAGTGAATCTCACTTTGATCAAGAAGAGCACTTCGACACTGCTCAGTGTAAACAAATTTCTCAGCTTCTAGGGCCGACTTTATTTTTTCAAGTGCAGAGTGTTCCACAACTGCAGCCTTGTCTCCAGTCTTAATGTCGCGAGCAACACTGTCCATTCTTTTATTTACCACTTGCAGATCTGCAAGAATGAGTTCTAGGTTGATAACCACAATATCTCCCAATGGATCAACTTTGTTATGTACATGAATTATATCTGGGTCCTCAAATACTCGAACCACTTCTGCTATGGCATCAACTTCGCGAATATTTGTAAGGAATGCATTCCCAAGTCCCTCTCCAGCTGAAGCACCTTTCACAAGCCCAGCAATGTCTACAAATTCCACAACTGCTGGAAGAGTTTTTGCCGACTTACTGAACTCGGAAAGTCGAGTAAGTCTAGGGTCTGGTACAGGTACAACACCGACTGATGGATCAATAGTACAAAAGGGATAATTCTCAGCTGGCACACTCTTCTTTGTAAGCGCGTTAAACAGCGTCGATTTGCCGACATTCGGTAACCCTACGATCCCAATTGAGAGTTTCATAATACTTGCGGTGTGATTGAGCTTAATATTACCACTACTTGCCCCGTTCAAAATCGACCGCTTGTAGGTCGTAATTTTTCTTGGGGCAGACATTCGGTAACTCCACAATTCCAATGGATAGTTTCATAATAACTGCAATATTAGCATGGGTAACCCTATCACCACACGGCCAGTAAAAAAACTTTTTTCTTTATGTATATGATCTTCTTTTAAGATTCCGTGATCTATTGACTTCGGCGATTGAAGATGCTATTGTCATAACAGAATCTCACAGGAGAGACACATGCGGAAAATGATTAAACTAGTAGGTGCGGCCATTATGGGGGTAGTGTTCCTCATTGGCTGGACCTTACTTTGTACAGGGCAAGCAATTTTTGGGAAACCACATCGTACCTGATGTGGTTTTTTTACTTGCCCTTACCACCAAGCTTATAGACCTTGCATTTAATACGTTCCCTTCTCCACATTCCAAAATGTTTCAAGTATCCAAATTTGTAAAGTCGAATTGGCGAAAACCCGGCAAACCAGAGTATCCACATCATAAAAAAAGCAGAGACTTATCTCTGCGTGTTTATTCACTATATTTCGTTAGCCTTTAGGTAGCTGATCAATGTAGATATGTGCCTTATCTCCAAAAACTTCCTTGATTCTGGCGATGAATTTTGGACGGCGTGATCGAGTTGTATGAGCCAAACTCGATCGTAATGCCCGAGCCAGGTTGGTATCATAATAGCCGAAATCCTCTTTGACTATCTGCTTCCACTCTGCAGGCCATTTACCATTGTTCTGGCTTTTGCGCCTCAGTATCTTTACAAGCCATTCAACTTGCTCTTCGTCTGAGAAATTCTGCCACTTGCGCCTTGTTGAGCGTGACCCACCATTTGGTAAGGCCTTATCTGCAAACTGTGGCACAGAAACTTGAGGACTTGCTACTCCTATTGCACGAAAGATATCCTGATACCGACTTTGGATATCAACCAGCGCGTTGTACTCATTTTCAGCCTCACCACCAACCAGCCGTACAAGAGCTTCGAGCTTGGAGCCTGTCTGTTTTTCATCTTTCATAACTTCTCCTCTAGGTTTGGCGGCCTTAACCGCGTAAGTGAATTTGGAGGACTTTCTTACTGCAACAAACTTTGTATCCTTATCAAAAAAAAGTGGACTCTCAAGCCAGACTTTCACTAGAGAGTTGGGCACCTTCTTAGGATGGGGTTCGAAGTGGAAAAAGTATGTTCGCATTCTGACGGGATATCCGGAATATCTACTGACATACACATAACGTTCAATGGACGTACACGTCCAATGCTTCCCAATAATTTCTGACATATCAACCAGAACACCAAACTCGCGCTTTGCACCCTTTTCTGGGTCAAAGTTCTTGATACGAGGTAAGCGCCGCTTTTCTCCCTTAGGAATTCTCTTCTGCCAAGAGACAATATGCTCAAAAACTTTTTGCGAGTGTTTACCAAAAAGTTTTATACCCCGTTCCACATATTCTGGCCAATTCTCAAGAATTGCATTCCTTCTCGAATCAGAAAGAGTTATAGCAAGTGACCGTCCCTTACTTGCATATACAAGAGGCAGAACGGGTGAGAAGTCTTTTATTACTTGGTCAGATAGCGTTCCACATAAATCAAGATGGAAACCATCAATTGCGCCTTGATCACCGTGTCCTTCAAGAATCTTATGAAATGTTCCTAAACGGTTATGGCTTCTGTACTTTCCGTTAGAGCCGTTGGAAATAAGTTCTTTACGCCTACTACGGTTAAGCTCAATCTGCCACCCGTGATTACCGGGAATCCCCACTTCAGCCCATACTCGAGCTTCTATGCCTTGACCTCCAAGAGTTGCAAGTTGTGCTTGGGGTAAAGGAGTGTAGTGTGAGAGAAACTCGAGAAATCTATGAGCAATTCGCTCTTTCAGAGTTTTCATTGCAGCTCCTTAGGAAATTAATTCAAAAAACTATCTTTGCAGATTGTACTATGAACTGGCTAGATGTCAACTTGACATTAATATTACCTGTAGTATGCTAAAAAAAGATCAAGCATCATTTCTTTTTTCCTCAATCCTCAATGTCTACTGACTCCTCGAAACACCAAAGATCGGTGGAGCTTGAACTTCGTAATGGCGAGAAAACCATAAGGGCCGCTAAGTATGCCGAAGAACAACTTATTGATGTCTTGAGTGATTCAAGAACTCTCAGCCCAACTGGTATGACAATTGTTCAGCAAATTCTGCACTTAGTCCAAAGTATTGGTTTCGGGCAAGACAACGTCACAGTGTGGGAAAAGTTTTATGCAGTTATCGAACATGTTACCACTGTCACACCACATGCCAAGCCGAACAAACCAAGCTCTAATGACGAGATCACTCCTATTGAAGTTGAAATTGCAAGGCGTGCAAAGATACGCTCCCAAATTGTTTCAATTCAGGAACAACTTGAGAATGAACGTGACCAGAAGCAAAGGGACTTGGAAACTGTTGCAGAACTTTTGAAACGAGGACTTGATGAGGAAGCTCAAACAAAAAGAAGATCAGTAATTGAAACAGAACTACTGCCTCTGGATGAGACGATTAAGCAAATTATCGTAGCCGTGGCAGATAACGATCGTAAAGTTGCAGCTCTCACGGCTTACAGATCAGCAGTTCTACTTGTAAAACATGGGCCACCTGAAGGTGTGATCGGTGGAGAGTTCAAACTTCCTGTTTGAGTGAAGGAATATAAAAACCCAAGCTTCTAGCTTGGGGATTTTTTTGTTCACTTTATTTTTTCATTAGTTCCGCTCGGACCTCATTTGCAAAAAGCGTGGCTTGGTAGGAATCACCGGGAAACTTTCCCTGGCCAATTGCAAATAGGATCTGTACCAAACAATGCTCGCGCCTAGCTTCCTTTGTGCTAGGTAAGGCCTTGTATCCTCCGCGAACATTTACAATTACCTGATTTGGGTTGTTTGCTGAAACTTGAGCAAAAACAAATGGGTCAATTGACTGCCCCCGATAAAGAACATAAGTCTCATCTCGAACCTTTATCGAGACATAGCGCTGATATGTTGCTGGCTTCCTATGACCTTTTGGATCAGCCTTGGAGCCTTCTCCTTGCTTTTGTTTTACACCTGGCTTATTGCTATCTGCAAAACCAGGAGCGACAATTTCCTCAGGTTCACCAAAAGTGGTATTCACCATCTCAACCACTTCATCAAGAGTAGCTGCAGCATCTCCCGAGATTGCGTCTCGCTCAATTAGCTGTTTTGCTCCTTGAACTACTGACCCGATCAGAAACATCATAAGCTTGTCCCACTCCCTGTTTCCCTTCTTCATAAAGTCTTTCGCAAGGGTGTTGCGCGCAGTGTTCTGATGTCGCAAAAGTCCTGGAGCAAAGATATCGCCCTTGAGATCTGGGAACCACAGAGGATCGGGAAGCAGGCGTCCAAGCACTCTGCAGCTTGCGACACGCAGTCCAGTCCCTTCATCGCAGAGCCAAACTCCTCCACTATCTGCATCCCCTACTCCGAGTCTTGCTCTGTATAAGCCGTTCTCAGATGTCACATTCACCGCACTTTCAAGCGGCGGCGGCTCAAGCGTCTTACTTCCAACAGTAAGTGGAAACATTTTATCTCGTTCACGCGGAAGCAGCCACTTAATTGCCTCACAAATATCATCGCAGGATGAGAAAACTGGTGTTGGAATAACAATAGCGGTAAATGGGCCCTTAATTTTTTTCAGGTGCCCCATCTCCGTTGAATCAGATGGAATGAACCTGTCTGTTCTAAAGCCACCTTCAAGCTCATATTTCTCAGGGATCATTGAGACAAATCGGGCGTCACCTGTAACAGAAGTTCTCGAAAGCAGGTAATAGCCGTGCTTGATTCTTTTAGTTGCAGGATTTTTGTCACTTACACAATTGGAATTAAGAGCAAGAGCCGCAAGTCTCCCTATACCCTTTTGGGATGCCCCATTAGATTGCATCTTTGTCTGCTGATTCAAATCATGTATCGAAGTACCCAGTCGTTTAAAATAACGATCAAGCATCGGATCTGTTAGCCCACAACCGTGATCAAGTACCACAAGGGTTGGAGCTTTCCCCCCAAGAGGATGATTCGGAACTAACGAAATCTCAATATTGGCAAGCTGCGGTTCCCATCTATTCTTTGCATCGGGCATACTTGCGACAAGACCGTTTCTAACTAGTTCCATTACACATTGACCAGGACTATCATACAGACCACTTCCCAGGTTTTCGATCATCATATAGGCAGTAACATCCATGCGCGTGTTCATACAGACCTCGGGGAGGGAGTGTTGAGTGACGACATGTCCTTACTGGTCGCCGGCCGATTGATTGAATCACTTTTGTCCGAGAATCGAGCGTTGATTCCCATTCGCTTGCTAATACGACTCATGGCCGCACGCATCTGAATTCGATCACCATCTGTGGCATCCTTTTTCTCGATAGAGGCCACGTCAATAATCACGTATAGCGAGTTAAGCAATGTGATAACGTGACCAACCATCTTGCGATTGATCTCTGAGCTGTGAACATCACTGATCGGGAGTTTCTTGATTTTCACCGTAGGTGTTACAGATCTTTCTTCATCGGTGGAGTACACCGGTGTAGAAGGATCCTTTCTGAACGCCGCCATAGACTTTATGGCTTTCCTCACCTCATCTGCAGTCATTTTGGATGGATTTACTAGCCATCTTAGAAGCTGCTGATAGTTTTTTTCTATCGGATCCCCCATATACCGTTTGGTATAAAGGAGTGGCCGGTTCTTACCAGATAAGGTTGAGACCATTTTTCTAAGTTCTTCTACAACCTGCGTGCGATCCCGTTTGTTTCGTAGTTCAGGAGTTCCACTCCTTAACGACTTTTTGGGCATTTTGACTCCTCAATGATTAAACTTTGAAAGACCTAACTCTTTTTACATTAAATACTGTTGTATTAAATTTGTCAAGATACAAAAAACTACGCATCTAATAAATGCGTAGCCATTAATCTAGCCCAATATTTTACTTAGCGCTTCAACAGTTGCTCTTGTTTCTGCCATTGAAGCAAGGATCTCAGTCCTCTCACCTTCCAGGGAGCTAATACTTGTCTCCTCTGACTGAATCCTGCTTCTTGCTTCTCCGATAGCATTATCGATTACTACAAGGCGAGCCTTACTGCGATCAGAAGCCTCCAGTTTATCCGTTAGCTCCTTCAGCCTTGTTACCACTTCACTTGTGCTAATAGTATTTTTGTGCACTTGACCATTAGAAGCAGGCGAAACAGGGCTCACCGCACCTACCAAACCCGATTTACTCCTAACAAGTTGTGCCCCTTGTGTTATCCATT
Source organism: Minisyncoccota bacterium (assembly GCA_020059045.1). Taxonomy (GTDB): domain Bacteria; phylum Patescibacteriota; class Minisyncoccia; order Phycocordibacterales; family Zambryskibacteraceae; genus JAGVCW01. The sequence goes on from JAGVCW010000018.1 coordinate 107,565, forward strand.
GAGGGGACAAGCGAAACATTTCTTGACTGCCTGATAGAGGTATGAGTCTCTTGCCATCGGCAATAGAGCTAAAGAAGTCCTCTGGGTCGTCCGTACCTAGTTCCCTCAATACTCGGAGACAATCAGCTCTAGAGACAATATTTGTTTCTGGTGAAAGATTCCATATCTCTTGCATGATCTGAGGCCACAGTGCCGGGGTCTTGGCCGACTTACTTGTCCCATTTCCACTGTGTGCATCCTCGGATCTAGCTGACTCAGTCTGAAGTTTGGCTTTCTCAAGCCTACTATGAAAATCAACCGTATCCATACCATGAGGGACACTCATAAGTAAAATATACCTCTCAGAGTTATCACCGAAATGAGCGCTAACCTCAATCATTCTTCGACTAAGAACCGGCTTGAACCTCAGGCCCTTGGTGTGAGTAGTTCCTTTTGCAGTATCGCTTAGTTTCAACAGCACCGGACTTGCTACCTGCCCAGCATTAGCAAGAATTTGTCCCAACTCCTTTCTCAATTCAGTTGCGGAACCAATTCTTCTCTCAAGTTCAGGCGATCCATTAATTATGAACTTCAGTGCCGGGCCATTCGCGAGCTTCCGTGTGGCGCTCATGTTTCTCCTTTTTTGAACAAAGTGGTGAAGATCTATCTAATTACACTATACTATATAAAAATAATTTGTCCAGCGTCTTGCACATAAAAAATTTTGGGCATGGAGTTACTAAGAATTTGGTAGCATAAATATTACATGGACTAGTTCGTGCGAACTAGCCTATAGAACAGAATACTATTATATACATTAGAAAACAACTCTAAATTTCTACTTTGCTTTTTTTCCTAATTTGAAAACTTTTTTCTTTATTCTTTCACGTCGCCATATTCCAAAATGTTTCAGATACCCAAACTTGTATAAGCGGATTGGTGAAAATCCTGCAAACCAGAGTATCCCCCTACGCATTTCGTTTGTTGTGTCGCCAAACACTAGGTGCAAAATAATTGGCATGGTGTCCGATGTGACAAACATCACTGCAGAGCGACCCTTGAGTAACCTCTGCCAACTGTATCCTCCTTCCGGAAAGTGATAAGCAAATCCTGGCAGCCAAGCTCGGTCAAATATTCCTTTGAGCTTTGCCGGCATTGTAGAAAACCATGTTGGATAAAAAACCACGAAGTGATCGCACCATTTCACATTTTCCTGAAATGCCACTAGGTCAGGTTCAAGATCTTGCTTAACCTTGTATCCCTTGTGCAATACTGGATCAAAGTTCATTTCCTCTAGATTCATCCGTCTTACCTCATGACCATTCTCTGTTGCACCTTTTTCGTATTCACCCGCCAAAGTACCGTTAAAAGTATCTGTGTCTGGGTGCCCAAGTAATATAAAAATCTTCTTTTTTTGCATAATTTTGTAACTTCCAATTACTAGCTCTTCCCAACATGCTTATTTAAGTAAGCGAGGGCACCATAGAGTCCACCGAGATCTCCTAACTCTGATTTTCTTAGAGGTGGAAGGTCGGGATAAATCTTTATCATCTGCCGTAGATGTGCTTCCACACGATCAAGCGGGACACCGATTTTATTCATCATTGATCCACCGAGCACTACCACATCTGGTGACCAGTGAACGATTGTATTGTTGAGACCCACCGCCAAAATTCTTGCAGTCTTTTCCCAGAACTCACTATCCTCTATCTCGTGAGGCTTCTTGCCTATTCGAGCCTCCACCCATCTTCCTCCGATCATTGATTCCAAGTCAGTGCCAGGAGCGTCCGGAACAAAGGTTTTATCCATATCGACAATCTGATGTCCGGGCTCGAACCCAATTATTTTTTCATCAATCTTTCCTTCCACTATTCTTGCCCCACCCACCCCCGTGCTTACAGTAATATATACCACTATCCCAAAGCCCTTACCCGCACCAGTTGTTGCCTCACCAAGTCCCACCATTGCGGCATCATTTTCAATAAATACATTTGTCTTGAAGCTTTCCTCCAAGTCACTCTTGAGTGGCTTTTCAATCCAATCTGAAAGATTAGGACTTGCAATAAGTATCTCTCTTTTTCTTGACCATGGACCAGCTATACCTCCAACAATTGTTTCAACCCTCTGCCCTCTTGAAAGAAGTAAAATCTTTTCTTTTATAATACTAAGCCCGTCCTCATATAAACTAGGTGTATCGAAGACTACCGGGTCATTGAAATTTTCCTTGTTTGTTGTCGAAGCAATTCTTGTTTTGGTACCTCCAATATCGAAAAGAATATGCATTGTTTTAGAATTGTATGAAGTCTTAATTATACCACAATTCTATATTCCTCATTCCTTATTCTTCCAGCAACGTTCTGGCCCTCTCCTTATATTCCTCTACATTCGGTTGATCAAACACGTTTACACCCATTAGCCTACCTAGATAGACAATACTAAACATACTGCAAATCATGTACTCTCCTAGAGACTTTTCGCTCACGACTGGGAGGATCGTCTCCATGTATGGCATTTTATGAATGTCATAAGATAGCTTCACCGAGTCATATATGATCTTTGTAATTTGTGATTGTGTCTTTCCTACAAACTTGCTGTCGAGATCACCAAGAGACTTACTATCAGGGAGGAGTTCTCCACCCTCACCTTCAGTCAAAACAAAGTGTGTTAAGCGCTTATCAGGCTGTGCCAAGTTAAGTTGTAGCATCGAATGCAGATCTGTAGTGCCGACAGACACTACAGGAGTGTAAACTGGCATTACTTTAATATTTGTAGTTGTTTTCTCCTTACCAAGACTTTCTGCAAAAAGTTGTCTATACCACTTTCCAAGAGTTTCCAATCTCGGATGGAAAAGTGAAATATCCAATATATCTTTATCCTTAAGACTCTGATAGTAGAGAATAGTTGCAGACATGAAAGCATAATTTTCCGTGACACTTAACTTTAGGCACTGGTCAGACATCTCCTTTGCCCCAACTAAGAAGGATTTAACATCATGGCCAAGAAGATAAAGTGGAATAAGAGTGTTTAGTGCAAATGCCGAGAATCTATCACCAAGAGCTTTGGGTGTTTCAAATATATGTGTTTTAGTACCACTAAATTTCATCCACAAAGGTGAATCTCTATCTGTAGTAATTATTATCCTCTCATCGATTTCGCCAAACTTGCTTTCAAGTTGGCTAAGTAGCAATTCTGCATTCACAATCATCTCTATGGTAGCTCCAGATTTACTTAATATGCATACTACCAATTCGTCCTTCGCATTTAGTTTAGATATTATTTCATCTATCTCCTTTGTGCTGAATGAGTTTGTTGTATCAAGATAAACAGCTTTTAGTTTATCCCCCTCATTTTTACTTAAAGCATCATTTATAGCCCTTGATGCGAGATTCGCACCTCCTATCCCTACTACAAAAACTACTTTGAGTTTATCCCTCAAGCTTGAAACTTTTTGCAACTCGGCATTTACATACTTCTCACTTCTCGGGTACGACAGAAAGCAATACGGACTATCAAATTTTTCTTCCGTCGAGTATTCCGAGATATTGTGAATAACTTGCGTGAGAGTTTCTCCAGCAAAATCTAGAGTGCTCTTGAAATCAGGAGGCTGTGGAGAGTACGAGAATCGCATATAAGTACTTTATACAGTATACCAAGAAAACATTCTTCACTCTAAAAGAAAAAGAGCCGTAGTTACGACTCCTTACGGTAGACATTATTAGCCACACTTGTCACTTTCTCCATCCTTTCCTTGCCAGTTGCATCAAATAGTAGAAATCCGAGAATTATCACCACAATGGTAAGCTCAAGCGAATTGTCCGCACCCTTGTTTGCTATTTCCTTAATAACCAAAGTCACCACTTTCCCTATGCCAACAATTATCAGGATGTTAATCCAAAGCTGGATACCCATGCTAGTGACTCCTTGTCGGCTGTATGTTGAAGTTTCCTCTAATATAATTCTATAATGTACAAGATTACTTGTCAACAAGAGGCATAATTATCCACATATGCCGACAAATATATGATTTTTCTCGCTATAATAAGTCCTGTAGATTATTAAGAGGTCGCATTAATTTGAAATTGTTATTATGGCAAAAAAATTGAGTATGGTGTTCGGAATCATTTTCGTTATTGTAGGATTACTTGGTTTTGTACCAAACCCTATAGTAGGAATGGATTCCCTATTCCACACTGATTCGCTTCATAACATTGTCCACCTTGTAATAGGTCTTATACTTTTGTATACGGGCACTAAGGCTGGCGGAAGTGCCCCAATGGCGCTTAAGGTCATAGGTATCATTTATCTATTACTTGCTATTCTTGGATGGATTGGAAGTGGCGAAAGCATTCTTGGTCTCGTTGAGATAAACGGGGCAGATAACTGGCTTCATCTTGTTCTCGGTGTAGTTCTAGTTTGGGCAGGATTTGCAGGCAAGAAAAGTTCTGATATGGGTGGTATGTCACCTCAGCCGATGGCATAAATCTGTTTTCAAAACAAAAAACCTCTCAATATATTGAGAGGTTTTTTGTTTGCTTCATAATTCTTTCGCTTAGTATAATTAGGTCAATTAGGTCAATTCTACTTATTATAACTTGAGTACCTTCTCCATATCTTCGTGAAATCCAGGCGTTGCCTCAAAGTTTTTCGCTTCCTCTGGAGTTATCCAGACAAGCTCTGTGTGCTCCCATGACAATTTAATATTTGGGTTTGTGATCTCGACTAGATATATATGTCTTATCCATTCACGATCAAGATCCTTATCAACGAAAAGATATGTTTCCCCTTCTTTAATTTCTTTAATGTCAGTAGTTTTGAGCCCTAGCTCTTCTTCAATCTCGAAAGCAACTTTCTCTTCCATGGTTTTCTCATCATCTACGAACCCAGCGAGACATGACCACAGCCCCTGGTATGTAAGCATTTTTTCACTGCGTTTTACCAGGAGAAACTTGTCTCGATATCGAACAAAAATTACGATCACAGGTGCCGATCGCGCATTAGTGTAATCAATGGACATACATAACATTATACACCAAAGAATGCGTAGTCTACCCACAAAGTGGCTCAAGTTAGATGCATAAAAAAACTGCCCACCGATTCGGTATGGCAGATAGGCAATAAAGAGCTACGTAGTACTTGTTGGTTGAGTTTCTGCAGTGTCAACATATGGTTCGCTCTTCTCTTCCTTTTTCTCATCCTTGCGACCACGAAGGTCAGCAAGAACTTCTTCTGCAAGAGCGACCACACGGGGGTGTGCCCTCGCTTTCTTGAGGGTCGCAGGCAATGTAGAGTGCTGCTCAGCAATTTTCTGGGCGTCATATTCTTTTATCTTACTTCTCCGCAGCACGTCGAGAAGTGCCTCTATAACTTCAATTGATGAATCACACAATGCCAATGAAATCACTTCATGGAACGGTCTCTTTTCAGCAGGCAAGATAGCACTCTCCATTTGAAGGGACGATTGAACAGAAAATATACTATGATTATTTTATGAGTATGTCAATATTCATGCATAAACGACTCATCATTTGAGGCAATAAAAAAAGCGCCATACCTTGGCGCATTAATATCCCATATCAATCCCCCTTTCGGCCTTGTTCCGAAGCCGGAACAAAAAGGGCTGATCTCGATCGATCTTAACATTGTGTCCGATCTGCTCATAATTCCACTTTGCGTCGATACCATCAAGGTAAGGTACGTGGGTCGCAAACTTGTCCTCCTCATGTCCAAGCTCAGCAATTAGGATTCTTTTGCCCGGTATACATGTTCGTTGATCATTCAGAATACGATGAGTTCCTGGGGGACAGAGCTCAACCAACTGGTTATCGAGAACGTCCTCACTCCATTCCCGAAGTCGAGTGGAATCAAGAATTTCTTGTATAAAGCTGTCCCCTCGAAAATCAAGTTCATTAGGAGTCAGAAGTACCAATTCGTCCCTTCCAGTTGACCAGATACAGCTTAGTGTTGGATTCAATCGTACCTTTCCCGCAAGTTCCTTTACTGAGTTACATATTGCGTCAATCATGGTATCAGCCATCTTGGCACCAACTTCCACAAGTCGCTGGGTTCGAAATTTTCCCGGCTTGTATCTCTCAAGAGCAATTCCAGCACCTCTCCGAGCATAGTCCTCAATCAAACGACGCACTTGCGTGTCCTGCCCAGATGTCATCGATGCAGTCATCGTGATCACCTCTATGATTGGCAAGCTCGATTCGCTCGAGCCCGGCGGCTAATCTCCGATTGAGACAAGCTTCTAGAGTCCAAATGTTTGGGCACAAAAAGCTTGTCTCAAATATGAGGAACATCTAGTTGTAGACTGTCACAATCTGGAAATAGAGTCAACGTGAGTATGAAAAACCGCAAGAATATTTAAGTATTCTCGCGGTGATGTATCAAAGCAACAAATTATTGTTACGGTTCTTGCTAGTCATGTTGTTTACTTCCTGAATAGCTCCAATGAGAGGGGTGGCCTCTTTAACTACTTCCTCGCCAGAAGCAACCATCCTTTTTTGCTTGTCAGCAAGTTTCACGGCACTGACTATCTCATCTTCAAGGCGTTGCTCCTGGGTAGTTTCACTGACAACGACTTGCTTCCACCATAAATGACCAGTTGTTATTTTTCTTACTTCATCTCCTTCAAAGACAGGGAACATAGTGTACGTGCCTTTTTTACTGCTTGCACAAATAGCCAAAATAGCAAATGGTCGTTCATAGCTATATAAGTCTTGAGTTCTCCTAAATTCACTGTCAGGAAAAGCAAAGAAAAGCACCATAAAGTGACCGTTGTCATAGATCTCCTTTCCTTCAGCAAGATTAACTTCTGACCTTAAAGGCACGACTCCCCCTTGTAGTAGTTGTGATTGCGCCTGTTCCTAGGATTTTCTATCAGAAATCTGTAACTTTGTCAAGCTTGTGGCTAAAAAAATTCATGTGATGCCGTTGTGGTCAGGAGTAACTTTTTACCTATGTGTCTTTTGTGGTCACGAATATTTTGTTCGTCGCCACAAACAAAATTTCTCGACCCTGGCTCAGTATCGCTCGTACTCTTGCGATATACTTCCGCCTTCCACAAAAGCACAAAACCCCTATCGGGGTTCTTGTGTCTTTTGTGGACCCTACCGGATTCGAACCGGTGACCTCCTCATTGCAAATGAGGCGCTCTACCAACTAAGCTAAGGGCCCAGAAAGCTTCTATCTTACAGCTGTAAGCTAGAAAAGCCTTAATGCGATAAGAGATACAATACAGCAAAGAAGTAATCCTTTCAAATACTTTCGGGGTATAAGAAAATCATATAAAATAAGATTTGGTCTAGTCTCCATAGTGCAAATGGACAGGGACCCGACTCAATAAATTTGGCAACAAACTATGTACGAACAGCCTAAAAGCCCAGAGCAAATAGCACAAACCCGATTACACGAAACCATGAAAGAACGTGTAGAGCTTTGGGTATCACTCATTACAAGCTCAAATTTAAATGAGGACAATAAAAAGCGTTTTAACGAAATTGTAGATAGAACATTTGGTACAAACATACATATGGGTGTGTCTGATTTTTTTGTAAAAATGAAAAAAGATTTACATAACGCTACAGTTTACTCATACCAAACAAATGAAGCACTAGCTTTGTATAAGAATATTGAAAGTGACATAGACGCCTATATGACTGAACTTTACCTCAGTTAAATTTCAATATGAAAATTTTCTTAGACGATCAGTTTGATACAGATAGAACAAGCTGGGTCCCAGAAGGTTACTCGGGTGTGCGAAACTTTGCGGAGTTTATGTTAAAACTTGAGGAATCCATAGAAAGAGGAGAAAAAATAGAAGCAATAAGCTTTGACAATGATTTGGGTGATGGTGAGAAAGAAGGTTGGGAAATTGCCAAATGGCTTACAGAAGTGCACCCAGAAATCTTTGCGGAGAATCCAGAATTACATGTGCACTCTGCAAACCCATCTGGTAGAGAAAGGATAGAGCACCACCTAACGAGGGGTTTAACACATTATAGGGAACTTATTGAAGCTAAGAATTTACCTGATCCTTGGGGTAGAATTGAGAAAAAAATACTTTAGAATTGACCAAACGTTCTAATCGAGTCATCTCCCTTGACCGTAAAATTGTATCAAGAGAGCAACATGCTCATTGTAAGTTGCAGTGCAGTGGAATTCTCCATCGTCATCGTGAAAGTAGAAAATGCAATCTGTGTCTCTAGGGTTGAGGGCGGCGAGAATAGCATCGAGGGACGCACTAGATATTGGAGCAGGCGGGAGTCCTTCATTTTTGTAAGTATTAAATGGAGATACTATACTTTTGTCACTTGGCCTTACTTTTGGCCACCATGGTTCATTTACATTGGTGCCCTTAGCGTACTGTAAGGTCGCATCAATCTGGAGATTAATATCAGTAAAAAGCCGATTCCATATAATTCCAGATATTAAGCGCATGTCCTCAAACTCACTCGCCTCTCGCTCGATAAGTGATGCTATTGTGAGAGCATCCTTTAGTGGAACTTGCTTCTCAAGTGAATTGCTATAGCGAGAAGCTACCTCGTTATTAAACCTACTAATAACAAGATCTGCTACTTCAGTTGACCCAGCATTTAAGGTCGTAACATAAGTTCCAGGAGCAAATATTCCGTCTGAAATACTAGGATAAAAGTCTACAACTTGCTTTAAAAATTCTTGTCTGTCGGCTCGATCCCAATTTAGAATTTTGCCGAAATTCTCTGCCACTTGTTCCTTCCTCTCCCCCGATTGTATTACTAGTACTCGACCCGTGGGTGATGCTACACTTTGATACCAGTCGACTGTCGTGAGTCTTGCAAATACACGTCGAAGCATACTTGTGGCAGAACTCGTGTTTGTAGATTTAGAGGCTATATGTTTCTTAAAATACGCATCAACATTTGGGTTTTCAGTAATGGTCTTTTTGTGTGGATTTACTCCAACAGGGAATGTTGCAAGAGGTTTAACACTGTTTGATTGATAGTTTCGTACTTGGGTAACTACTATGTTCGTACTTAAGTACAAATAGCTACTGAAAATTAGCAGGAGTAGTAAAGCAGTAAGTAATGAATTAGCAGACCTGCTTCGCCTCTTTTGAATCCATTTTCTGAAAAGTGTAATTTGTATAATTTTCATGCCATTATCTTTTATTCATCTCTCCTCATTCATCACTCTTTATTCATTATTCTTACTTCTTTATTCTTTATTCCTCATCCTTTCTTTTTCATTCTTTACTCTATCAAACCCTACTTCGCCCAGTGTGACTCAATATAAGAGTTCACTTCACTCACCTTAAGCGGCGACGTAGTATTACCAGTACGAATAAAGAACTCCTCATCTCCATTCTGACGTAGATACACCGGCTTCGGACTTGGTGAGACGTAAATCAAGCATATTTGCCGCCCTTCGATCTGCTCAAACGTAAGATCCACATACTGTCTGAATTCTGCACCTATCATTTGCTTAAGCATTTGGTTGAAATGATTTTCAAAACCATCTCTATCTTTTCTCACAAGCGAGTTTATATCCTCATCGAGACCATAGATTTTTCCATTATCAGTTACACCTATTATGAGATGCCCGCCATCTCCATTTAGAAAAGCAGTTACGGTTTTAAGTACAGCTTTCTCTAGGTCCTTGCTTGTAATCTTCTTTTTTGTATCCCATCGAAAGGTTTGTTTAAATTCAAGTTTCTTCCCTTCTCCTTCCAAAATGAGTTCAACCGCAGTTACCACTCTTCGATTGCGGACACTTGCCTGCCGATCATCATTCTCTATAGTAGTTTTGATAACATTTCTATAAACCTCTGCGTTCTCAATACTTTTTATTTTAAAAGGTTTCTCTCTGTCCTTTATTGTTAGAACTATAGTTCCATAATTGAACATGAACTCAAAACCGCTTCGCTTGTACTCCACCTTCTCCACATCTCTTAGAAAAAAAGAGTTTTCTCTGTTAAAGAAGAAGCCCTTACGATGCACAATTTCACTCTCTCTGACTCGAAACTCTTCATTATGCCAACTTACAAAGATTAGAAATGTAATAAGAAGCTGTATAAGTGAAGCGGCAAGAGCAAGAAATATGTCATATCTTATAATACCCGCCACAGCGCTCCCTCTATAAAATTCTTCGTAATTAGTGAAAAATGAAACAGAAACAAGGAAAATAACTAAAATAAGCTCCATTCGTGCAATCCTGCTAATAAGCACGAATGGGCTCTGTCTTATCACAACCGGGTACTTCATTCCTATATATTATCATGCACGCCCATTGCGAGTAAGGGCAAGTTCTAAGACGTGATCGAGAAACTCTGGTGCAGTTACTCCAGAAGCACTCAAGGCTTTGGGGTACAAAGAGTTGGGCGTAAGTCCTGGTAATGAATTGGTTTCAAGTATATATATTCCTCTGTCAGTATTAACAATAAAGTCAGATCTCGAGTAGTGTGTAAGGCCGAGTGCGTGGTGCGCGTCAATAGCCAAGTGTTGAAGTTTGGTCTTTGTCGACTCGTCAAACGTACTTGGACAGAACTCTTGCACCGGAGCATCATACTTTGACTCATAATCAAAAAAGTCTTTGTGTTCGTGTTTAACAATCTCCACTGGTAAAAGTGCGAAAGTGTTGGTGCCATTCCTTGATTCAAGTACACCGCACGTAGCCTCTCGTCCAGAGATGTACTCTTCAATGATTACTCCGTGAGAATGACGAAATGCATTTTCTATTGCTTTTTGAAATGAAAAGAAATCTCGAGCAAGAGTAACTCCAAGTGAGGAACCTCCTGTGATCGGCTTTACAATAGATGGTTGCGGGAAGGAACGGAATACCTCGACAATATACTTGTTCGTATGGTTCTTGTGGTTTATGACAATATGGGCCGGAGTTTTAATCCCAAACTTTTCATACATCTTTTTTGACAACCCTTTATGCATACCTATAGAACTTGCAAGTGACCCCGAGCCTGTAAATGGAATCTTGTGCATTTCGAGAAGCGACTGAACCTTACCATCTTCACCATATTTTCCGTGCAATGCATTGAAGATAACATCGACATGTCTGAGCACTTGTTCAGGCCTACGCGTAAAGCCGCCCACATGCCAATCCCCTTCTTTTGAAACTAGAATATCCAGAGGAATGTATTTTCCCGGCATATGATTCAGAACATGAGCACCAGTATCAAGTGATACGGCATATTCATTTGATGGGCCACCACGAAGAACACCTACCCTAACTCTTCCACGACTTAAAGTATCGATACTCATATATAGATAATACAACCTCAAGCTTATATAAAAAAGTCCCTTCAAGCCCTATGCCGACAAAAGAGAGAAGTTGGTAATAACGAGCAAGGCCACCAGCTTACAACTGCTGGTGGCCCTTTAGGATGCGAATGCTCTGAGAGCGTGACTGAAGCAGCGGCTTCCGTCAAGTTGATCTCGCGATTTCACAGCGAACTACCGGAAAACCGTTCGCGGAAGGAAGCAAGCGCATCACAAGTGGTGGAAATGAGGCAGATGCGATCTGTGGCACCAGCCAAGGGTACTTGCAAGAAGCTTTCGCTACTTACGTTACCTTGAATGAGCATCGACAGACTGAGCCTCTGGCCCCAAATCCACCAAAACAATTTTACAATGGTGCTCTAACTACCAAGTTACTCTTCTCCTCTTCTATCGTCAATACGAAAGCTGTTGCCTCTTTGGGGATATCTTTTTGCAACACGAAATGGCTTTCTGAGCAAATTACGATGGTATGCAATGGCAAATCTGTGCGCCTCAGAATTGGCAAGCAAAATCTCTTTATTGTGTAGTGACACTGTACCTTTCGACCCAATTATCTCTCTAGCTTTATGTTTGTCATCTTTTGTTACTGCCACGATCTCAATATTGTTACCTCTTTCCGTTAGTACTTCCTTTGCTGTATTCCACTGTGCTTGACCTCCGTCTATTACTACCAAGTTCGGTAGTGGCCACTCTGAGTGACCCAGACGTCTTACAAGCACCTCCTTTAGATTTCCTGTATCATCTATTCCTACTACTCCATTTCTTCCTCTTATCCTAAATTTTCGATATTCCTCTTTTTTAGCCTCACCGTTTATAACCGCAACCATCACTCCAACTGTTGCAGATCCGGCAATATGAGCAATGTCATATGCTTCAATACGAAATTCTTTTCGATTTATTGCTTCGTTTGCTTCAGCAAGAAAGTTTTCTGCTGTATCCGCTTCTCTAAACACCTCACGCTTGAGTAGTGATACGTCATGAATATGATTAAGGGCAAAGAGTTGACGTTTTGTTACGTCTGCTTTCTCAAACTCTTTTATTTTCGCATAAGCCTTCATCTCCCGCTCCAAATTCTTTGCAATTCTATCCTTCCTACCTTCAAAAAATAAAATAAGGTTCTTAATATTTTTTCCATATTCCTTGTATGTAATTTTACCAGCACACACACCGGGGCAGAGCCCAATCTGACTATTGAAGCAAGTAATGGGAACAAAATCTCTAGGCACGCGTGAAGTAGATTTACGATTATCAAATTTCTCTTTCTGGGTCTCATAAGGTATACACTTATCACGAAACGGAAATATACGTCTAATAATCTTTAATGCTTCTCGCAGTTGGCCTCCATGAGGGAAAGGCCCAAAGGCAGCCTTAAATTGCTTCCCTTCAGCCTCATAAAGAAGATTACGCCCTCTAACAGTTAGCACTCGAGGCCATCTTTCATTAGTAATAACAACATAATTGAAGCTTTTATCATCTTTTGAAAGGATATTAGCGTCAGGTTTATATTTCTTTATGTTGAAAGCTTCCAGAATAAGTGCTTCTAAAACTGAACTTGTCGTCTTATACGTAACTGTATCAGAATTTTCTATCATTCTTACTATTCTTCCACCTCTAGTTAGTACAAGATCACGAGAGAAATAACTTTTTACTCGATCATTAAGGGAAGTAGCCTTCCCTATGTAGAGAATCTTTCCGCCGGATTTAAAAAAGTAAACTCCAGGAGTATCGGGTAAGTTAAGTTTTTTAAAATCTTCTATTTTCATTAAAATTTAAGATATCCACATCTTGACGCGTGCCGAGATCAAACATACCCTAAACATAGACACGAATCAATGTTCTTTCTTTCACTCAAACGCCTAACCATAGAGCAAACATGAATGCGAAAGAAATGGTTCATGCGTGGGGTGAATTGCGTAAGATTTTACGCAAGAGGCCTGCAGACATAACAGATGGAGATATGCGGACCATCAAAAGACTTGAGAGTGAATGCCCGACAATTCCAATGGCTGAACGCAGAGGTATTGACGAGTTACGACATAGATGTGGTAATAGCGAGAGAGTTACGTAGCTCTCTTTTTTGTATTAAAAAAGCATCGAGTTTAAACAAACCTCGATGCCCAGACATTACCTACGAGAGTGGTGACCTCCCCATTTATTTTCAGTTTCAAGTTCAAACTCGTCCGGAGCCACAACTACCTGACTTGTTTTAGAAAGCTTGGGACCTCCGTTTTTCTCAACTTGAGAATCGCTTGTCGTTTTAGATTCCGCTTTTGTCTCAGCCTTACGAGGTTTAGCCACAGTAGCTCCTTAAGACGGAAGTAAGTGCATTCTACAAAAATTATATAGAAATTTGAAACAACAATCAATGAGAGTTTTTGAGAGCCTTTTTCAAATATTTTGCTGTGTACGAACTACTTATACCCGCAAGATACTCCGGGTTTCCCGCCGCAATAAGCTTGCCACCACCACTTCCACCTTCTGGCCCAAAGTCGATCACGTAATCAGAGGATTTTATTAGATCCATATTGTGTTCAATCACAAGCACTGTGTTGCCATGATCTACTAACTTTTGCAGTATCTCAATAAGTTTCTTTACATCATCATAATGTAGACCAATGGTAGGCTCATCAAGCAGGTATATCGTCTTTTGCATGTGCGGCCGATAGAGCTCTGATGATATCTTTACTCTTTGTGCTTCACCGCCAGATAGAGTTGTGGCTGATTGCCCGAGTTCAAGATACCCAAGCCCCACATCATCCATCGTCTTCAATCTGTCATAAATTGCAGGAATATCTTCAAAAAACTTAAGTGCCTCCTCCACAGTCATCTTTAGTATTTGAGAAATGTTTTTCTTTTTGTATTCAACTTCGAGTGTCTCTTTCATAAAACGCTTTCCTCGACAAACATCACAAGGCACATAAACAGTTGGAAGAAAATGCATTTCCACCGCTATCTCTCCGTTACCTTGACATGTCTCGCATCTACCACCTTGCACATTGAATGAGAAGCGGTTTGCCTTCCATCCACGAGCTCGTGCTTCCGACGTTTCCGCAAAGAGCTCCCTTATGAAAGTCCATGACCCTGTATAAGTTGCAGGATTAGAGCGGGGTGTACGTCCAATCGGTGATTGATCAATAAGTATCGATCGCCCCAAGTATTCAGTACCTTTAAACTCCTTACAATTGTAAACATCTGCTGAGCGGTACCGTCTATCGAATCTTGCTTGAAGATTTTTGTGCAAGATTTCATACATAAATGACGACTTTCCGGACCCAGATACTCCAGTTACAACTATAAAGCGTCCAAGTGGTACATCAACATTTAAATTTTGTATATTAAAAATATTTCCTCCTCGTACCTGCAGTGCCCCACGATTCTCAGTACGTCTTTCAGAAGGTAACTCAATTTTGAGTTCGCCTCGAAGATAGGCAAGCGTTCTTGAGTGGCCATCAATTCTTTTGGCAACTAACAAATCTTCAAGCCACCCCGAGGTTACGATTTCACCTCCATGTACGCCGGCCCCGGGGCCAATGTCCACAATATAGTCAGACGAAAATATTGTGTCTTCGTCATGCTCCACAACGATTATTGTGTTACCAAGATCACGCAGATTTAAAAGAGTTTTTATGAGCCTATCATTGTCACGTGAATGTAAGCCAATTGTCGGTTCATCAAGCACATAGAGTGCCCCCACAAGCCCACTGCCGAGCTGGGATGCCAGTCTAATTCGCTGTGCTTCACCACCAGACAGAGTATGAGCTCGCCTATCAAGTGAGAGGTATTCGATCCCCACATTTATCATAAATTGAAGTCTAGATTCAATTTCTTTCAACACTACTTTTGCAATTTCTTTTTCTACTTTTGTTAAGTTGAGATTGTTAAAAAAGTCAAAAGCGTCAGAAATTGACATTCTAGTAACTTGCACAATGTTTTTTGCCCCGTGCGAAGTAGCCCCTCCTTGGGATGGGGCGTAAGTTCGCTTGGGGTTCCCACCGATTAAAACATTTAGGGCTTCTGGTCGAAGTCTCGCGCCCGCACACACTGGGCACACTTCATCACCAAAAAAGTGCTTTGTTCCCAACCCATTACATTCCGGGCATGCACCATATGGAGAGTTGAAAGAGAAGAGTCTTGGCTCAATTTCTGGAAATGAAAATCCGTCATTCGGACAGGCAAATTTGGATGACATAAGATAGTCATCTTCTAGAGATCGCATGTCGTGAAGTGTTTTTGAATCAGTAAACAGAAAACGTACGAGCCCATCGCTTTCTGAAATTGCTTTTTCAAGAGATTCGAAAAGTCTTTCATTCGCACTCTTCGGATCTTCTGTAAAATCTGATATCTCTATTTGATCGACAAGTACGTCTATATCATGCCTTTTTGTTTTCGAAAGAATTATTTGATCACGAAGTTTCTTACGCACTCCATCTACTACTACATCACTGTATCCCTTGCCTAAAAGGTCATAAAGAAGCTGGTAATACTCTCCTTTTCGGCCTCTTACCATGGGCGCAAATATCTCTACATAGTATGGAAACGTGATTCGATTAGTTCCCTTGGATAAGACCTTTCTCTTCTCAGAGATTTTTTGAAGCACAATATTTTTTATCTCCTCTATTGAAAGACGCTTGATCTCTTGCCCACATAGAAGACAGTGTGGGTGCCCAATGCGTGCGAAAAGTACTCGAAGATAGTCATAAATCTCGGTGATAGTAGCAACGGTTGAGCGCGGATTATTGGACCGTGACTTTTGATCAATAGATATAGCGGGAGATAACCCTACAATCTCGTCTACATCAGGTTTTTGCATCTGCCTTAGAAACTGCCTTGCATATGATGATAATGACTCCACATACCTGCGCTGGCCTTCCGCGAAAATTGTGTCAAAGGCAAGTGAAGACTTACCGGATCCAGATAATCCAGTAAATACCACCATCTTATTGCGAGGCATCTCGACAGTCACATCCTTAAGATTGTGTGTACGTGCTCCTCTTACTATAAGCAAGTCACTAGATGTTTTTTTAGTATCTTTCTTCATATTGAAATACATCTCGCCCCGTACGAAGTAGACCATGATTGGTCGTGACTTCGTGTGGGGTGTGTACGTGCTCCTCTTACTATAAGCAAGTCACTAGATGTTTTTTTAGTATCTTTCTTCATATTGAAATACATCTCGCCCCGTACGAAGTGGCCTTCCTATTTTTCATTTTAATCTTTCATTTTTGCCTTATATACAATATTCCCCCGGGTTTGCCCTAGGGGTTAGGTAGCTATTATAGCAGGAACACCACACACATTGAAAGCACTCTCACTTGGACGTCCAACGTCCAAGTGAGAGTGCTTGTCTTGACATATCAATAATAAATTGTAGCATACAGTTCAGAACACCTGAGCCCATAGGAGTCTGAAGTATCACGAGATGGCCGGAAACCACCTTTGTGATGTGGCACGGACGCCACCGAAAGCTATTGGGAGGGACGCCCCATGACATTCCGCAAGGCATTTTACCAAGAACTCATCTCACCTGTATTATTTGAGCTTTGGAGAAGTGCAAATTCAAAGAGCAAAGAAACAATCTCTAACTACAGGCCTGCCTGGCTAATTCTTTTGGGTCTGGGAAATGGTTTGTTGGTTTTTGTTCCGAAAGAACAGGTAGCTTTTCTCATTTTCGGAGTTATTATCTTGACAGTCAGTGGACTTCTCTACCAGGACGATCCCGAGAGAACCTTTCTCAAGGACTCTACAAAGCTTGTTGCTTATCTTCCTAGGGCTGCTCTTGTAGATTCAGTAATGATCCAGAAGTATGTAGACAATTTTCTGATTGGATGTGCAGAGGAAATTTGCCTCCTTGAGGACAGAGGTCAACAATTGTCAGGGATGCATGAAGCGTTGACCAAAAGACTTGGTAACGGATACGACGTATTCAAGAGGTTTGGCTTAACTGATAAACGTGGTTACGAAGCATACTTCGTTCACGCCCGACAAAACATTACTAACCGAGAAAAAGAGAACCTTGGTCTGTCACACAAGATCTAGAAACGCATTTACCACCTTGAGTTTATCGAAAGGTGGTTTTTTATAATTCAAAATGAAAAAAGCCTTGGGTGATTTGTGGTCAAAACCCAAAGCTTCGAGATATCTATACTGTACCCATTGGCAACATAGGGATATACCCTTGCCCCATGTAAATATTATCAATCCGTGCACAACCAATACTAACAACCTGCCTCATCGGATTAAACGAAAGATCCGGAACAAGAGTGTATCCATTTAGTGACCCACCCTTAACGCGTATTACTGACTTCCAGAGGCAAAGCGACCTGTCTGTGACATTCCTTTCATTCCATTCTAACGGCCACAGCCATGGTCTTTTAGCAATTTCCTCGCCATCTCGGAGCGAGAGGCACTGCCCTATAGTACCTGTAGCCTTAAGAGAGTTATACAAATCCTTGCCCGCAGAATGATCTAGTCTTTCAGAAATACCAAACGGGGCTTTGCTAAATATAACATCCGACAGCACAATCTCATTTGGACCGTGATTCTCAAGATCAGGCTCAAGAACTTCAACTTCAACATCCCCAAATCTCGCTTCCGGAAATAAGTTCATGTATTGCGGTGGCTTTGTTCTATCTACTCGTACAAACATCTCTACAGGCACTACTTTGTGTGTGCCTTCGAGGACCCGGCGAAAATCTCGAAGATGATTTCTGCTCTTGAGCAGATTGATCTGTTCATTTGTCCATCCGTGCCTCCGGAATCCATCTTTTAGATCTGCCGCGGTCTCGACATCGAGTCTAAATTCACTCATTGTCTATCCTTGGACTGTGTTCTTTCGAACGGTGTCCGTTGACGGTTGCGCTATGGCTTGGCCAGTATGGTTTCGCCACAGCCCTAAATAAATATTGTGTATCTTTACTTACGGCTTTGGCGAATAAGTATCAAAGAACCTTCTCTTTTCAAAGTCTACACATTAAGGACTTTTAAGCAACAAAATTCCTTTCTCAAGATTTATAGTTATTCCTCCCAAAACATAGATTAATTTTGCTTCTCTTTATCGTTTTCAACATTAACATTTCTCGCGATCGCGAGAAATGTTAAGTTAAGTCATTAGGGTCAATGTCCCATAGTCAGACAACTCAAGCTCAAGTATAAAATGGATTGACGTAACATTGAGAAATCAGAGAAAACTAATCCTTTTTAGGTCTTAGTGTTGGAAAAAGTATTACCTCTCGGATATTTTTCACATTTGTAAGTAACATTACAAGCCTATCAATTCCTATTCCTACACCACCAGCAGGCGGCATGCCATACTCCATAGCTTCAATAAAATCATCATCTATCCTTTGTGCATCCTTCTCACCATCATTCATTAGCTTCTCTTGATTCTCAAATCTTTCTCGCTGATCTATAGGATCATTTAATTCGGAGAATGCTTTCACTAGTTCCACACCCCCTACTACTAGCTGGAATGCATCTACTATTCCCTCCTCACCACTTTTCTTCTTTGCAAGTGGCAAGTAGTTAGCTGGATAGTCCACCACAAAGGTGGGTTGAACAAGTTTTGGCCTGCAAGTCTTTTTATATATATTGTCCATTATTTTATACAGTGAGTCAGAGGGAGCTACATTGACCCCAAGCTGAGCCGCCTTCACTGCAAGCTCTTCCCTTGATATTCCTTCAGGATTTGGGATGAGTGCATTGCGTTTTAGCAGATCGAAGTACTTAGCTACAGGGAATTTCTTTGAAAAATCAATCTCGTGGTCATTCCACAGAATTTTGCTTGATTTGAAAATATTTTTTAAAAGAGTTTTAAACATCTTCTCCACAAAATCTCTCTGCTTTGTGGCATCACTGTAACTTTCATAAAATTCAAGCATCGTAAATTCTGGGTTATGCGTCACATCCACCCCTTCATTACGAAAGTCCCTAGCAATTTCATAAACCTTAGGGAACCCCCCCACAAGAAGTCTCTTTAGATATAGTTCATCAGAAATACGCAAATATAGATCCATATCTAAAGCGTTATGATGCGTAATAAACGGCTCAGCAGATGCTCCACCATAAATTGGCTGGAGAACGGGAGTTTCCACTTCAAGATATCCTGCATCATCTAGAAACTTTCTTACTTCGCTTACTATTTTTGAGCGCAAAACGAATCTCTCCATCACTTCCTTGTTCATGAGAGTGTCAAGATATCTATGTCTTGATCTTTCCTCCACATCTTGAAGCCCGTGCCACTTCTCAGGAAGCTGTCTTAGAGCCTTAGCAAGCATTCGCCATGACACAACTTGTAAAGTCTTTTCGTTTCTTTTTGTAAGAAATAGACTACCACTAACTTCTATGAAATCCCCAACGTCAACAGTGTTAGCAAAAAGTTCAAAATCTACAGGAGTTATATGTAGTTCTCCTTTTTTTGGTTTCACACCACTTTCTGGATCTGCTTTTTTAAGTAGGCCTTGAAACTTTTCTGTTCCATCTGAAAAATTGAAAAAGATAAGTCCTCCTTGTGGTCGTAGCGCAAGCACTCGTCCTACAAGTGATATTGGCGTTTTAGACTTAGAAAGTTTTGTGAAGTTGTTTACAACTGCGAGAAGCTCATAGTCTTGTCGAGACTCAAGCGGGTACGGATTCATGCCAGCTTCTACAAGCTTATGGAGCTTTTCTAATCTTGTATTGCGTATTTCATCTAGAGATGACACGGAGGTAGTAAATAGTGAATTAGTGATAAGCAGGCAGCAAAAATATAATTACTTTTTACTGATGAGGACTCCCGTTTGCTCTACCTGCTTTACTTAATATCAGTAATTTTGTAAATCATTGTACCACTTGGAGATGTAAATGAAAATGATTCGCCTTTCTTCTTCCCAAGTGAAGCGGCACCAAGGGGAGACTTAACAGATATCTTACCTGCACTCATATCTGCTTCCTCGGATCCAACAATAGTAAAAGTTCTTTTGTCCTTCTCACCATCTTTTAGCACGGTTATAGCAGAGCCGATAGATACT
Organism: Minisyncoccota bacterium; assembly: GCA_020059045.1. GTDB lineage: Bacteria > Patescibacteriota > Minisyncoccia > Phycocordibacterales > Zambryskibacteraceae > JAGVCW01. The sequence goes on from JAGVCW010000018.1 coordinate 127,822, forward strand.
GCACTTGTTTCGTGCGTAGAAATAATTGTTGCCAATTTTAATATTCTTTCAATGTGCGCGATTCTGTCTTCGACAGCTGCTTGTGTGTCGCGTGCCTCATGATACTCCGCGTTCTCGGCAAGATCACCTAGACCTTTAGCGTACTCAAGATTTTGAGCAACTTCTTTACGTCTTGTGGTTTTCAAATGTTCAAGTTCTTTCTTGAATTCCTCAAACTTTTCTTTTGTTAGATACTCGTGTTCGTCGGACATATAATTGACGGACATCATACAGTAACCACGAACAAAAGCAAGGAAAACCAATGAGGCATTGCTTTTTGGAGGTGTAAAAGTGTGATTATCAACAATAATTAGAAATACCTTTGTTTTTGGCCATTATTTGTATCTTTTTTGTTTTAAATTTTTTGTATAATTATTTTCCTTGACAATAATTATGGATATGATATAATACAAGCAGATAGGTTCTACCCCAAATTATCGGGGAACTCCATAGACGCCCAACTACGGAGTTGCCTACACACGGGCACCTCACACACGAACAAAGGAGAAAAGGCAATGGCCAAGAAGCCGAAGAAGAACCCCACCGACAAGGTGGGCACGAACGGAAACGGTCACGCGGACAATGGTGGGGGAAAGGGCAACACCGTCACCGGCACGGTCAAGTGGTTCAACGACGCGAAAGGCTTCGGCTTCATCACCCCGGACGACGGCGGAAAGGACATGTTTGTCCATCACTCCGGGATCCTGTCACAGGGATTTCGATCCCTCTCCGAAGGTGAGAAGGTCGAGTTTGTGGTGATGCAGGGCAAGAAGGGGCCACAGGCAGAGCAGGTCGTGCGGACGTAGTGTGCGGGTAGTGAAAAGGCGCTCACCAAACGGTGAGCGCCTAGTTTTTATCTAAATTTTACTTCACATGTTCAGGTGTCTCGACATACATCCATTCAAACAACTGTCTCATAACAAATGTTGCACCTATTTGATTGTGAACATCGCCCCGCTCCATTATAACCGCGAAGGCATACTTAGGATTCTCGTATGGGAAGAAGCCCGTGACCCAAGAATTCACATCTTGTTTCGATACACCAAGCTCAGCAGTACCAGTTTTTGCCGCTACACTTATTCCAGGCATCGAAAGCCCCTTGGCTGTTCCATCAGTTACAGATTGCCTCATTCCCTCTCTTACAATTTCTAAATGCGAAGGATTGATTGGTAACCGCTCTGCGTTCCTTACGGGAAGTGGGTTATTTGCAAGTAGGCTAGGCGCCAAAAGCGTCCCACCATTTGCGAGAGCTGCAATTCCTCGTACCACTTGAATTGGGGTAACTTGGAATCCATACTGCCCAATGGAGCTATTGTAAGTATCACCTATTCGCCAATCATCATCCTCGAAATTTTCTGCTTTCCACGCGGGGCTCGGTACGTTACCTTTACCCTCACCAGCTAGATCAATATTTGAAATGTCACCGAATCCAAACATTCTCATATACTTTTCGATATTTGAAATACCAATTCCTTTCTGTCCATCATAGCCACCTCCTACAGAAAAGAAATATACATTCGAGGAAACTGATATTGCTCCTCTCAGATCTACCCAACCATGTGCCTTCCAGTCCTTAAATATTGTTTTCTTTGTTGGATCATATGGGTTCGGAACTGTTATGGAACCTGTACTAAGAATCTGCTTGCTTGGATCAACCACTCCTTCAGTAAGCACTCCTGTGGCAATAAACGGCTTAACAATAGAACCAGGAATATATAGTCCAGATACTGCCCTGTTTAAGAACGGGTTACTTTTTGCATTCAAGAAACCATTAATAGCTGCGACATCAGTACCATCTGTCATAACATTTGCACTGTATTCAGGGTAACTTGTAAGTGCAAGCACTTCCCCATTTAAAACATTCATGATCACTCCAGCCCCTCCACTAAAACCTCTCTCAATTGCGGTACTTTCTATAAGCTCGTAAAACTTGCTCTGAACCCGCGAATCGATTGAAAGCGTCAAGTTCTCTCCATCGACAGGTGGTGTAAGAAGGCTCTCTGATTGGATCTCACCAAGTGCATCTGTCTCTGTTATTTTAAGGCCATTCGCGCCCAAAAGTTCCGTGTTGTAGTATTCTTCAACCCCGTCTTGAGGAACAAATTCTTTTTCATAATATATTCCAAACTTATCCTGAGAGGGATACTTCACATATCCGACGACATGAGAAAAGCCTGGGCTATCGATATAGCTACGCTTCGCGAAATCACCAAGAGGGTTCAATGAATTCCCCGCAAGAACCACTTTATTTCTATCAAGTATTAAACCTCTATCTGCAAATATAGTTGTATGCGACAGACGATTATTCTCACTGCGTACCTCAAATGCTTCTCCCTGGTTGATCTGGAGAATCCACAACCTTCCAGTAAATATTATTCCCACCACAAGGAAGATCACTCCTGCAAAAAAGAAAGTACTTCGCTCAATTGGTTTCTCAATTCTGCCTTCAAATTGATACGTGTTAAACGATGGCAAGTTGGATGAATCAAGGAAAATCTCATCAGGATCAATCTCCTCCTGTGTATTAATTTTACCCTTTGACCATATTCTTCTCCTTAGACGTTTAAGCATAATTGTGAGCATTATAACTCTTTATTTGCTCAACCCAAAAGTCATCACTTCATGAAGACGACGCTCACACAGATTCTTACTGCCTAAACATTAACCGCTCTTTTGCCCAAAATGAGAATACGAAAATGATTGAAACGAAAATAGTAATAGGGTAACCGAAAGCAATTTCATGCCCACCTTGGCCGTATAAGACGTCGAGAAGCAACCCGAGCAAAAGAACTTCCGGGAAAAATGCTAAATAGAAAGTGAAGACTACCCCAAGTACCAGAGTCGCCCACCAAGGCAGGAAGAAAAGCGCAAAAACTAAAAACAGGTCAACTCCAATTCTTTTTATATATTTCCTATTCATTTAATATTCGGACCCACTTTAGCTCAAATATGTTCAAGGGGTAAGAAAGATAAACCGTTTTAAACGAATCTGCCTCAGTCTCCTCAATACTATCTACCGTTGCAAGAATATATGATCTAATTCCTGGATAAAGTGCGAAATCATCACTATCAATCTGAAGTCCTTTTGGTACTGTAACTGTGAAGTTACCACCACCTCGACCGACAAGTGTGAGTGGCACAGATAGTTGTGAAAGTACGCTTTCAGTTTGTACATTTGCACTTGAGTAAAGCTCAACGCGCGCCGTCCTTTCATTCACTTCTATTATTTCACCAAGCATTACAAGATTCGATCCCACTACTTTCTGGCCCACTGCGGCTCCTCTATAAGGAAGCTCTACAACAAATGTATCAAAGGGCGCCTGATCCGCTCTTGATATTACTCTTCCCGTAATACCATCTGCTGTAGATGTGGCCAAGTTCTTAAGAAGAGTGTTTTCTCTTATTAGATCATCATAATGGAGCAAGGCAACATTTGCCTCTGTGATCTCCTCTCTCAATCTTTCGTTTTCAGTTATAAGAGAATCTTTCGTGCTAAGGAATGAAAAAGTTTTAGAAAAACTATTGTAAACCGCTGTTTTTGCCCGCCAAAGTGGTATAGAGATTGATTCGACAATATTTCCAAAAAAAGCAGGTGACAAGCGTGAGACAAGCAAAACAGTCATTATGAAAATAATCGCAAGAACAAATGCTCTCCGTGCTCCAATATTTTTCCTTGGTTTACTTTTGATAAGGGAGTTCATCTTCATTTTGTATTAGTACTTCTTTGAAACTTTCAAGATCTTCGAGAATTATACCTGTCCCCCTTGCAACAGATGTAAGTGGATCTTCTGCCATGTGCACAGGAATTTTGATTTCTTCTTCGAGTAGTTCTGCAAGACCTTTAATGAGTGCCCCACCGCCTGCAAGATATATTCCTCTATTCATAATGTCAGACAGTACTTCGGGTGGTGTGGTTTCAAGGACCTCTCTTGTAGCTTCGACTAGACTTGCAATAGATTGAGAGATTGCTTCACGAATATCTGAATCCGTAATTATAACTTCTCTTGGGAGACCCGTGACCAGGTCTCTGCCTTTTACTGACGCTTCAAGAGGAGCCTCACCTGCAAGTACTGCCCCAATTGCAATTTTAATATTTTCTGCAGTTTTTTCACCAATAAGTATTTTAAATTCACTTCGAATATAGGAAATTATATCGTCATCGAGCTTGTCTCCTGCTATGCGCAGGTTTCTTGCCCTCACTACTCCTCCGAGAGATATGACTGCAATGTCAGTAGTACCTCCTCCTATGTCTATGACCATACTACCCACCGGGTCCTTCACTGGAAGGCGGATACCGATTGCCGCAGCCATGGGCTCCTCTACAATATGAACTTCACCTGCACCAGCATTTCGTGTTGCATCTCGTACTGCTCGGATTTCTACATTCGTAATTCCAGACGGAACTCCCACAACCACTCGCGGCCCAAAAAGTTTTTTGTTATTTTGCTGTGCAGTGTTTAGAAGGTAAGTTATCATCTCCTCAGTCACTTCAAAGTCTGATATCACACCGTCAACGATCGGGCGTACTGCCACAATGTGTGCTGGTGTTCGTCCAAGCATTTGCTTTGCAGTTTTTCCTACTGCTACCACCCGACCAGTCTTCTGATTCACTGCAACTACCGATGGCTCGTTTATTACAATTCCTGTACCACGTACGTAGACAAGCGTGTTTGCTGTGCCTAAGTCAATACCAATATCATTTGAGGTAAGGCGACGTAATTTTTCAAAACGGTTTAATATCATTACTGTAAGTTATTGAGGCCTAAATATAGCATTATATATGGCTATTTTTACAGCATTGACTTTAATAACATAAATTGATATAATACTATATAGACAAACCTTGAAAGGAGTTCCTCTCAGATGAAAATGCTTACCATAATCGAGGTAACTGCGCCTTACAATTCAGAAGACGCCGGAGGTGATGTGGAAAAAACATACGGACCATATGCCAACGAATTTGTAGCAGCCAGACATCTCGAGCGATCTGGTTGGGCCAAAAATTATTCAGCGTCTAAATTCTGGTACAAAAACAAGTTCGGTACATCTATCCGAGCGGAAGTAAAAAGCCAAGCATTCTTGACTGCAATCACCGAACTCCCCTAGCCAATCACTCAAGTTCCAGTGATCTGAACTAGACACATCTTCTCTTGCCACCACGCACCGACACGCTAGTTGTCGGTGCTTTTTTAATATACATTTGACAATAAGCTCAAATACTTATACTCTGACAAACAGACTGTTACCTAATCAAACAAGGAGTTCTCATGTCATCAAAAGTTTCCCCACTTATGCCGGCTGGTCCCTTGACCTACTCAGACGGAAAAAAGGTAGTCGAAACACGCCTCAAGCCCGGAGACGATATTACTTTTCAAGTGATACCTGGACACATTTTGATTTCACTTGCTGGGAGACGAAAGGATGCTTGGGTAAATATCTTGTGGCCAAACAAAGCTGACAAGTTCCTCATCTATACTGGAGACATCCAACCGGAGAGAATGTTTGAATACATTGCCACCGTTATGGCTGCAATTCTAGGATTTAGGCTTAAGCCAATTCTGGCTGATCCTGAGAGATACGCAGGGTTCACATTTGCTAGGCGCTAGAACAAATAAGCACTTTTGACATCGACATCTGTCGATGTTTTTTAATACTATTAAATATTACTAGTGAATAAATCCTCCTCTGTGACTACCTTAGACTCTCCTGTCTTTCTGTTCTTTATTTCAACGGTGCCATCCTTTTCCCCTCTTTCACTTACTATAACCTGCGTTGGTATCCCAATGAGTTCAGCGTCAGCAAACTTCTCTCCGGCACGCATGTCTCTGTCGTCGTATAGCACTTCATAATTTTCTGAAAGTTTTTCATATATTCCTTCCGCGCGACCACCTTTTGACTCTTTTCCAGATGCTATTTCTATTAGGTGATATTTGAATGGTGAAATTGTTTCTGGCCAAACTATTCCCTTCTCATCTGCAAGAACTTCCACTACAGTTCCCATAAGCCGAGTTGTTCCTATACCATAGCAACCGACAATTGGATATTTAGATTCTCCATTCTTATTTTTATAAGTAAACTCAAAACTTTTAGGATATTTTTCACCAAGATCAAACACGTTACCCACTTCGGCTGCACGAGCAGCTTTAAGTTTAGACTTGCCACATTTTGGACAATCTCCTCCTTCAAGAACCTTTGACACATCCACATTGGCACAATGAGTACAAGACTCACAATATAAAATATTATCTTCACCTGCATCGGTGAGCACCATAAACTCATAAGACAATTTTTCTGAGAAACTGCCGCCTGATGCCTCGGTAACTTTCGCATCAAGGCCAGCTCGCTTGAAAACTTGAAAATATGCTTGCTTTGCAATTTCGTAGAATCTTTCGAAATCTTCTTGGCTCTCGTGGAAACTATACATATCCTTCATACCAAACTCCCTTCCTCTCATAATTCCACTTTTTGCTCGGAGCTCATCTCGATATTTCTGCCCAATCTGATATATGGCGACAGGTAAGTCCTTGTAAGAGGTTACATATTCCTGGGCAATGGGAGTCACTATCTCTTCTTCACTTTGTCCAAGTGCGTATTCTTTATCTGTACGGCTTTGCAATTTGAAGAGTACATCCACAGCATCCCATCCTCCTGTCTTCTTCCAATTATCGCTTGGATGAAGTGTGGCCATTCTGATCTCTTGTCCGCCAATTTTATTCATCTCATCACGAATAATATCTTCAATCTTTTTCATCACACGGATACCTAAAGGCAATAAAGAGTAGACACCTGCCATTTCCTTGTGTATATATCCCCCACGAACAAGTAGTTCTGCGTTCTTTGTAATCTCGTCCTTAGGAGCCTCTCGACGAGTTTTTGTAAAAAGTTGTGATTGTAGCATTTAGAAATAATATCCTACTTAGATCATTATTTAAATAGAAACATCATACTTGACATTATGTCAGATAGATCATATTCTACTTTCTAGAACATCACCCACCACTCTCGGGAGGCAGAATGTCCACTGAGGTAGCTACAGATCAAACCAAACCTACGAGTGAATTTGTACAAAGCTTCACGAGATATTGGGTTGAGTCCAGTGAGGAGAGCGTTGTACAAGTAGACATATTTAGAGAAGTTGGTGGAGAATTTTCGTTTCAAATTTACTTTGGTCGTAAAAACAGCCCGGAACTTCTTACTAAATCCGGAAATCTTCCACAGCTAGCGAGAACAACAAAAAAACAGGTTACACTTGGTACAAACTGTGTAGAAATGGCTATTACATACCTACGGATAGGATCTAATTCTTTGGAAGCATTGAGGCTATGCATCCTCGATGTCCAAATGTTTGTAGCAAGAAATTTGCAGTAGTACGAGCGCCAACGGTGCTCTTTTTCATAATTAGACAAGTGTAGAAGACTCGTCCATTTCTGCAACAATTTCTGCCACAAGTGATACTAAGTCTTTCTCATACCTTCTTTTAAGCTCCTCCGGATTTGCGCTAAATTGCCTCTCAAAAATTATTCGAAACTTTGATGAATTATCATCAATCCACTTAGCGACCTCCCGTTTGTCATCAAACCCTTGACCAAGTATTGCCTTTATCACCTCACGCTGAATCGTTACTTTCATCAAAAGCACTTCATGGGGCATGGGTTCTGGAACTCGTTCTTGCTTCATTTGATTTTATACTTGAAAAAATTATACAGAAAGGCACCATGCTTTTCAACATTACACTGGCAATGTAACCTCCCAGTTTCTATAACTCCTTATTGGACACCACCGACTTATTTTGCTTTGTTACATCCTCCTTTGAGTCGTATTTATCCTTCTTTTTTGCAAGTAGCCACAAGTTTTTGCGCTTCATTTTGAATAGCGAGAATCCTCCACAAAGTTTCTTACCATCCAGTACAAAATCAAGCTGACCTTTTTTATAACCATTTTGCATTATCTTTTCTACGCTCTCGTGATTCATAGCGCTAGGAAGGGTGTATATTCCTCTGTCCCAGATGATAACGGTACCTGCTCCATAATTATCCTTTTCTATCGTTCCTTCAAAATCCTTGTAGCTGTATGGATGATCCTCCACAGCAATTGCGAGTCTCCTGTGTGTGGAATTAAGCGACGGTCCTTTAGGCACTGCCCAACTTTTAAGAACTCCTTCCATTTCTAGTCGAAAGTCGTAATGTAGGCTTCTTGCTTTGTGCTTCTGAACTACGAAAATATGATCTCCTCGCACACTTCTACCTACACGTCCTACAGGCTCCTTCGTAGTATTGAATTTTCTTTTTTCATTGTAGTTGCTTAGTTTCATGGGTTAAATTGGGATATGGAACGAAGAAATTTTCGCCCATTGTGAAGTAAACCTACATTTTCGGTTTCATATATACACTAATGGAAAACGTATTAAGAAATGATTAACCTATTTAAAGTCTTGAGATCAACTCACTAAGAAACAGCTTAAAAAAGTTTCATAACATCATTAAAAGTTACAACTATCATAAGAAGTATGAGGAGAGCAAAACCAATTCCATTCAAAGCGTTCGTAACCCGAGGTGGAATGGATTTCTGCATTATTGCCTCAATGAGCAAGAAGAGTAGCCGCCCACCATCAAGAGCTGGCAGTGGTAGTAAGTTAATGATTGCCAAGTTAATAGATATGATTGCAGTAAATGAGAGCAGGTATACAAACCCAAGGTTTGTCACGTCACCCACAAGCCCCACTATTCCTACGGGGCCTGTCACTTGAGAAAGATCACCTTGCCCCTTGAATGCGTCAGCTATAAAACTTCCAAGTCCGAGAGCCGTAGCGGCGGTCGCTCCAATTGCAGTCTTGCCTCCCTCCCACACTGCAAGATGAGGTGGCAGTTTTAGCGTGCCTATTATTTCCATCGAGATTCCTATGGCGAAACGCCCCGCGACTATTCCCTCCTGCGCAATTACATTTGATGAAGACATGATTTCCTTCCCGCGACCAAGCTGAAACACTACACCTTCTTTTCCATGAGCTTCTATAAAGTTAGAAACAAGCTGTGGTGAGAGCTCCTTAAGAACATATTTCTCAGATGAAGCCTCAAGTATTACATCTCCTGCTTTTAACCCACCAGCAAACGCTGGGGATTCTGGCGCAACACTTGTAACAACAAGAGCAGGATTTGTAACCATTCCAGGGCCAACATAATCTGCTGGAGTAGGAAGCCCTATAATGTAACCTGCTGATATAAGTAGCCATGCAAAGAGAAAGTTGAAGAACACTCCACCAAAGAGTACTGCGGCTTGAACAATCCGAGGTTTACTTGTGATACTTCGCGCACTTTCGGGACCATTTAGCGATAGGTCATCTGGATCCTCACCAAATATTTTCACATATCCGCCAAAGGGAACTGCGTTCACAGAATAAAGTGTTTCTCCTTTTTGCTTCGTCCACAACCGTGGGGGAAAACCAATACCAAATTCAGTGACCTTGATTTCAAACTTCTTTGCAGTAAGGAAATGTCCAAGTTCATGGACAAAAACAAGTATTGCTAAAACGATTATAAAAATAATGAAAGACATAATTAAATGTTATATGTGTTATAGATGTTCTAGATGTTTAAACTGTTAATTACATTTACAACAAATATAACAACTACTACTCTTAGGTGCTAATTTCCTTTTCCTTCCTCTCTGCAGCTTCGTCCAGCTTCTTGTTTGTCTCATCTATCATCTTTTGCATATCCTCAAGAAGCCTAAACTTGTCATCCTCACCCATTTCTCCTTTTTTCTCCTTTTCTTCAATATCACTTTTCACTGCATCTCTCTCTTTACGCAGAGATATTCTAGCTTCCTCGTGCTTCTGCTTAGCAACCTTTATAAGTGAGACTCTCCTTTCTGCAGTTAGGTCAGGGAAAATCACTCTAAGGCCTTTTTCATCTGTGACTACAGACAACCCAAGCCCCGCATCAATTATTCCCTTCTCTATTGATTTAACCAAGGTTGCGTCCCATGGACTGACACGAAGAGTTTTAGCATCCTCCACAGTAATACTTGCTACTTGATTTATAGCCATTCGTGATCCATATGAGTCAACAGATATTGCATCCAATATGATGGGTGTTGCCCTGCCCGTTCGGATAGAGGAAAATTCTTTCTTTAGCCACTCCTCAGTGTCGGTGATTTTTTGTTTTAATAGAGTGAAGTTGTACGCCATTTCTTTATACTAGCAAAAAATAATCAGTTCTCAAATAAAGCATTAGTACGAAATCTAAGCACCTAGATGCGGAAGAATACCGGAGACATGCTCTAGAATCATTTTTATCGACGGAGAACGATCGCGCAGATAGTCTCTAGCAAGCGCAAGCTCGTCTAACGCGAAAACTATTTCCTTAGAATAATTTTTCCTGCCAATTTCTTTTGAGAGTACTGCCTCAATCGAGTTTAAAAGTTTTTCAGCCTCATTTTTATCCTTGCTTTCTGCAATGTCATTTACAATAGAGAACCTATCCTTAAGTGAGGAGTTTAGAAAATCCTGGCCAACGCCTCCCACTTCATTTGAGTAAACACCAGTACATTGAATGTATTGCATTCGTGATCTAAGAGTTGGAAGCAAACTTTCAAATGATCGCAGAATTACAAAGAAATGCGTACCAGCATTTGGCTCCTCAAACATTTTAAGAAGTGCGTTCTGTGCCTCACGAGTAATCTCCCCTATAAGCAGAACAAACACTTTTCTTGAATTAGAAAAAGATTTTTTTAGCTCCAGTTTCCCAAGCTCTCTTGCCTCATCAATCCCGAGAGTTTCATAGTCCTTCTCATGGTAGTCAGGATTGGCTTGTATAGAGTACTCAAGGGTCTTTTCAAAGAAATTTTTAAGTTCCTCTAGCACTACATGTCTTTCTCCTTCTAGAGCATAGGCATGATGCAGAAATTTATTTTTTTTATATAACGACGTAAGCTGTTCCATGTAGAGTAATTATCTCATTCATTTTACGAAGAATAATCTTGACATATCACAATAACCATTCTATTCTACCTTTAGAAGGTCAACTCACTCTCAAGGAGTAACCATGGAACCAGTTATGAAGTTGACTGAAGTAGAGTTCGCAGAACGAACAGCTGGAGTAGAGCTGAGCCTTGCAGAACTTGCAGTTCTAAGAAAGGACGTTGGTCTTCCACTACTTCCCGGCATGACTGTACCAGAGGAAGATGTGTACCGAAAGCGGATCCAAGCGAAAGCTTGGGCAAAACTGCCAATTCAAGGATAGAACAATCTGAAAGCAAGGCAATAATGAGCGAAAGGGTACGAGAAAAATTTACATCTTGGCTTTCGAAACAGCAGGCAACACCCCATGGAGCAAAGTTGCTGACTGACAATGTCCTCAAAGCAATGGAAGAAGTGGTGTCAAAGGGAGTTTCGCCAAGAGAGAATGCGTTGATCCGTCAGATTGTGAAAAAAAGATTGCAGATAAAAATTGATCTTGCCAAGATACCGTTGACGCCCCGTGATATTACTTCACGGGATTTTTTATATAACGTCCATTACCTAGTCCGTGCGAAGTTCGGTCGCGGGATCTTCACTCTTCCTTATTCAACGATTCCTTATTCTTCCCTTACCTTTTCGCAATAATACTCCTCTTGTACGTATCCAGGTGTTCAAGCGCTATACCTGTGCCGTTTGCTACACAATACAGAGCTTCCTTTGCAAGCACAGCTTTCACTCCTGTACGTCTGAACACAAGCTCAGGAAGATTGCGGAGCTGAGACGAGCCTCCTGTCATTATGATTCCCCTATCAATAATGTCTGATGAGAGTTCAGGTGGAGTGTCTTGTAAAACATCTTTGATCGCCTTTATCATTTCTCGAAGTTCCTTACTTATTGCTTTTACGATTTCATTTGTCTTCACCTCGACAGATCGTGGAAGACCAAGTACATAATCTCGACCTCTTATAGACATTGTGAGTTCCTCATCAATCGGGATCGCTGAACCTACTTTTATTTTTATTTCCTCAGCAGTCTTGTCGCCAATGGCAAGATTAAAAGTTCTTTTAATATAGTCTGCTATTGCCGCGTCAATTCTGTTTCCAGCACATTTCACTGAAGTCGACGACACAATCCCACCAAGAGAAATTACGGCAACATCAGTGGTTCCTCCCCCAATGTCTACAATCATGTGCCCGATCGGCTCATGTATGGGAATCCCAGCACCTATCGCAGCAAGTATTGGCTCTTTCACTACATAAGCATTCCTTGCACCAGCTTTTATTGCAGCTTCTACCACAGCACGGCGTTCAGTAGAAGTCACTCCGGCAGGAACCGAAATGAGCACTTCTGGCTTTGCTATATTCCACTTACCAAGGGCTTTTGTAATATAGTACCGAAGCATTGCTTCAGTCACTCTATAGTCTGCAATAACTCCATCCTTCATTGGCCTATAGGCAACGATTGATTCTGGAGTCTTGCCTATCATCTGTTTAGCTTCGAGCCCTATGGCAAGAATTTTATTATCTTCTTCAGAAATTGCCACAACCGATGGCTCGTTTAGCACAATTCCCTTTCCTGGCACATAGACAAGTACGCTAGTTGTTCCAAGATCAATACCAAGTTTTTTAGAAAATATTCCCATGGCGAGTAGAGTTTAGCTTCCAGCTTATAGCTTTTAGCTTTCGAACACAAGAATGGTTTGACAAAATATTGTGTATATGTTAATTCTAGAGTAGTACTTTTAGAATCCTCCAAACCGCACATGAGGTTAAGTATGAAGATGAGTGTAATCAAGTCTTCCGTCCATCTTTCAAAGGGTGGCCCAGCAGTGCTTGTACCTGGAGGTTATAGTGCTGCAGTAGTAGAGATCACAGCGGAGACTGACGCAGAGTTTGCATTGATTCGGAAATTAAGGGAGCAAGGTTTAGCTAAAGTAGCGGAAAAAGGTGTAATCAAGATGTTGGTAGTAAAAATTAGCTCAATTAGTAACAGCACTCAGTGGTAGAAAACTATATAGTCCCAGTAAGCGCAAGCTGTATTGGGATTTTTTGTATATGGCATATTACTCATTATAAGTTGAAGGGTGATGTGAAGTTATTGTGATATTATGCATATTTGACTTTATCTAATTAGTACCATAGAGTTTGCCCAGATTGCTGACATAAACCACAACCCAAGGAGTACACTATGTTTTGGGATCCTAGGTATAGAGGAGATGTGAATCAGATTCTCACTGGTGAAGAAGTACTTTCATTTTGCCCTTGGCTTTGGGCATTCAATCAGATATGGTCAAAAGGGTGGGCATCAAATAGTGGATCAATGCACCCACTCAATCTTCATGTACTAACAAAGGAAATCCATGATGCCTCAAGCGAGAATATCATGTTCTTCGGGTCAAGCTCTAATATCTTGGAAGCAAGACAGGTACGTAAAGCCACTTCAAGATTTGATCCATTTCACAGAGGATTGGATATCGCAGGCAAAACAGCCCTATCGATAGTCCCGGGAGATGAAGGAAGAACAGTTGCAGAGAAGATCATCTCGAGATTGGGGGGTGGCTTGAGCAGTGACGAACGTGTAACCCAGCTTGTAATTGCTGTGGATGATGAAGTGGCGGACAGGACAACACACTACTATATCTACACCCATCCGGATGGCTGGAATAGTAACTTGTTGCCGATGATTTTCGAAGCGGCACAAGATTTTCAGCCTACGTGGCGAGGACAACATGCTACAGCATAACAAGATGGTGTAGCTTTTTTATTTATGAAGACTTCCATCATATTGTATGATTAACCCATGCAGGTCTACACCGTCATACCCATTACGAAAGGCATTGGTAAGGAAACTCTTAGCTACTTTGGGCCAGACTCAATTGATCTTGGCTCCCTAGTCAATATCCCCTTGCGGTCTAAAACGAGAAACGCGATAGTAGTTGAGAAGCGTGACATAGGGACAGAAAAAGCAAATATCAAATCTTCAACTTTTGCTTTACGGAAAATAGGCAAAGTGGTGGCCGAAAGTTTACTCTCAAGCGGGTTTATGGAAGCAGCCCGTCTTACTGCAACATTTTCAGCTTGCACTACAGGAGCAATCCTTGCACATGTTGTACCCAAGTTAGTACTCGAATACCCAAGCAAGAAACCCTCACCAAAGAGGTTGAAGGAGGGCGTGCGCCGAGAACCACTTGTTCTGCAAGCAGATGATCAGGATCGTATAGCACATTACAAGAGTTTCATTAGAGGCGAGTTTGCACGGAATGCTTCTGTTTTTTTCTGTGTGCCTACCATAGAAGACATCCGATTCATTAAAGATGAGATCGGTAAAGGCATTTCAGATTACACAGCAATCTTTCACTCAGGTCTTTCTAAAAAAGAGTTTCAGAGAGAGCTCGACAAGGTTCTCGACAAGTCACACCCGGTACTAATACTTGGCACTCCGGCATTTCTATCCATTGAGCGTGACGATGTTGGAAGTATAATACTTGATCGCGAGAATTCCCGCAGTTACCGAGTCCAGACAAGACCATACTTTGACCTACGAGTTTTCGTTAAACATTTTGCCACATGTTCCAGTAGGAAACTCATTTTCGGAGACATGATGCTAAGTGTTGAAGCCCTATATAAGCTCAAAAATGATGAATATTCCGAGCTCTCTCCTATAAAATCAAGACTGCTTTCTTCTGCCGAAAACCTGTTAGTAGACATGAAAGGAGAAAAGAACAAAATCATAAAGGACTTTCGTGTTCTTTCTTTAGAGTTAGAAGCTCTCATTGATAAGACCAAAGAAGAAAGCGAACAGTTATTTATTTTTAGTGGGCGCAAGGGTCTGGCTCCTGTAACCGTCTGTGGAGACTGCGGTCAAGTGGTTACCTGCCGAGTCTGCTCTGCTCCTGTAGTACTCTACTCTTCGAAAAGCAGGAACTTTTTCAAATGTAACAAATGTGGTGAGGAGAGAGACTCGATGGAGCGCTGTACCAACTGTGATAGCTGGAAGCTGACTACTCTAGGTATCGGCATAGAATTAGTAGAAAGCGAGATAAAAAAGAAGTTCCCAAATATAAAAATATTAAGAATAGACAAGGAAACTATAAAAACTGAGAAGAAGGCGCAAGAAATAGTTAAGAAGTTTGAAGATAGCCCCGGAAGCATTCTCCTGGGTACAGAGATGGCACTCGTCTACTTGAAGCACTCTGTTGAAAACGTGGCTGTCGCATCTATCGACTCACTACTCTCAATCCCGGACTTTCGAATTAACGAAAAAATTTTTTATACCCTACTCACATTGCGTGGTCGCGCTCGAAAAGTCTTCGTAGTCCAGACACGCAATGCAAGTAACACTATTTTTGATTATGCATTGAAAGGTAATATCACTGACTTTTATCGGGAGGAAGTAGATGATAGGAAGAAGTTTTCATATCCTCCTTTTTCTATTTTTATAAAGCTCTCTATCGAAGGTAGAGATTCTACCGCTCGTATGGAGGCTGAGAGAATTGCAACAATTTTTGAAGAAGAGAGTCCAATTGTTTTTGAAAGTAGAGCACTATCCAAGCGAGGTGGGAGTGTGGTAAATATTCTTATTCGTTTACCTGCGAGTTCGTGGCCAAATCTAGATATAATTAAGAAAATTGAGTCACTCCCCCTAAGTGTTGCAATACGTGTCGACCCTGAGACACTTCTTTAATTCCACAAGTATTACGGTTGTTTACCGTTCCTATATCTATTTTATATATGTGGTGGCTATGCACAACTGCTGTGCTTGACTCTTATGCACAATCTGTGATATAGTCCAGTATAGATCAATGAGTTTGATCAATCATCGTTCTTTCACAAGGAGGAAAACGCATGCGCATTCGAGCAAACGCTTGGCACTTGTGGGTGTACGAGCAAGCTTACGTACATGACCGCTACTGGTTGGACTCGAAAAGTATCGGTCCGGTGGAGTTCCCCGAGCTTCCTGAGACAGCAACCTACAGAGAGTTCGAGAGGAAGTATTACAAGATGCCTGAAGAAGAGCAGCTTAGCAAGGAGACACGGAACAGGCTCTGGGAGTTAGCAGAGGCTTCGCAGGAAGCCTACTCGAAATGGCACGAGGAGCAGGAGACAATCTACACAACAAACAGGTCTCGCGAAGTGAGTGAACGACTGCACGCTGGGAGAATGTCCCTATGCCCATACTTCTGGAGTGTTATCTCGGCTCTTGTTTTCTACTATGGATTTGTTCGTAGTACACGACCGTTTCGTCGACTCTTCAGGCGCGTCGCACCGGCACTTGAAACTGCTATGGCCACTCTGATGCTTGTTGTAGTATATGGAGGGCTCGTGGGAATCGTGGGATTCATCGGTTACGGTTTCTACGAGATCCGAGATCAAATTCCGACACCAGCGAGCATCGTTGTTAGCGTCAAGACAGAGTACCGCGAGTACAGGGAGAGTCAACGACAAGAAGCCGAGCATCAGGCCGAGCGAGCTCGTGAACAACAGGAATGGGAACGAGCCAATCCGCAGGAAGCTATGCTTCGACGGCAACAGGAGGAGCAACTCCGAGCGCAACAGCCTACTTGGCGCGATTTTGCACGCGACATGGTGCGAGATCTCTGGGGTACCTTCAAAAGTGCCGTATTTTATGTAGGTGCACTTGTCGGTAGTGTTATTGCTTTAGTCCTCGTAATCTCTCTACTCATGTATCTCTCACTCCTTTTCGGAAAGGCTTTTTCTTTCCTTGCGCGACTACTTAGTCCCGCAGTCCAGTCTTTATCGATCAAGTCGATGCCCGAGAGTGCTTTCCGCATTTGGCTTATTCGACAGTTTCGGCGAGTCGCAAACGCATGGGCAGCATGGTGGCAGTTCTGGAATGACACCCGAGAACTCGTCACAGCTTTCGCTAAAGCGAAGAAGGAACGCGTGTGTCCCTACCTCACAATTGAGAACGAGAGGCCGGTGTAACCAGCAAGGGTTTCTTCTTTATTTCACGAGTCTGCAGTTCTACGGAGTTGCAGGCTCATTTTATTAATATCAAAAACGTCGTGCTGGTTAGATGTGAATGACCATAGAATTCGGAAAAGTATAAATACCAATTACCAATACTCTAAAATAGAGCTATAATACTTGCTTTTTTCTTCATTGACATTTAATAGTTAAGTGTGATATAATACTAATAGAGTCCTTTCACACAGCCGACAACCCTTGATAAGGAAAACATGGGAAACAACGTACGAAGGAAAAACCTGGTAAAGGCGTTCTTCGTCTTCCCGCTCACCTTCATCCCCTTCCTCGCATTTGGGATGTGGTCCCTACTGCACGCGATCGGCGCTGAAACCACAAGCAGAGCAATACCTGCGATCTCGATCGTGATGGGAAGCACCGTCTGGCTGGGGGTCATCTTCCTCGCATGGAGAAGCAGGACCACGTGGGACACACTGTCGCTGATGGAACGCGGCATGTGTGCCGGAGTGTTCAGCGGCTTTGGGTGGTTCTATGTCAGCGTTACACTCGCATTTCTACTGCACGGAGTGTACCTGGCAGTTACCAACCACTTGATACTAGCTGTGGGAATGGCAGTCAGTGCAGTGATTGCCACAGCTGTCTATTACAGGCAACGCTCGAGCTAGCCGGCAAGTGCTGGTCACAGGGTCGAACCAAATGGTTTGACCCTGTTTTTATTTACGTGAGGAGTTGTGCTAGAGTTTTCATATGAGTACAGAAATAGTAGAGAGGGAGAATAAGATTTTGAGAGAAACTGCAAATGAGGTGCCTATTACGTCTATTACCACTCCTAAAGTAAAAAAGGTTCTTAGTGATATGAAGCAAGCACTTGCGTCTCAGGAAGATGGCGTGGCTATTGCAGCTCCTCAGATAGGGATTCCTCTAAGAATTTTTGTTGTATCCGGAAGAATTATTGGTTACATCAAGGAGGGGCTCGAGGCAGAAGTTGGAGCGAGGCCCAAAGTAGAGTACAAGGACGAAATATATATAAATCCAGTTATAACAAAGTATTCAAAGGAGAAGGAATATCTCGAGGAAGGTTGTCTCTCCATAAGATACTTATACGGCAAGGTAAAAAGATCTAAGAAAGTGACTATAGAGGCGTACGATGAGAATGGTAAATTTTTTACTCGTGGCTCAAGTGGCCTTATGGCTCAAATATTTCAACATGAGACAGACCACTTAAACGGAATACTTTTTATAGATACGGCCAAAGATGTTGAAGAAGTACTGCCAGAAGAAATGAAAGCAAGATCAAAATATAAGAAATAATTACAAGTTGTAAATGTTATAATTGATAAAATTGTTATATTTGTTCTACAACTAGAACATCTAGAACACATAAAGCAATTAGAACACCGATGTCTAACCTAAAATTTGTTTTCTTCGGAACACCACGTTTCGCCGTCACAGCACTTGATATTCTTTTGGAGCACGGTTTTATACCCACTCACATTGTGACGAGACCTGATGCTCCCCAAGGCCGTGGCCTTACACTTACTCCTCCGCCGACGAAAGTATGGGGTGAAAAGAACGGCATCCCCGTCCTCCAACCACACAAGCTCGACAGAGAATTTAGTGATAAGTTGTCGGTTGTTGGTTGTCAGTTATTTATCGTTGCCTCCTACGGGAAAATCATTCCAGAAAGTATTTTTACAATTCCAAAATTTGGGACATTGAACATTCATCCATCGCTCCTTCCCAAATTACGAGGACCATCACCCATTGAAAGCGCCATTCTTGAGGAAAACGAAACCGGAGTAACAATAATGAAAATCGCGGCGGGTGTCGACGATGGTGAAATACTTGCAAAAAAATCTCTGCCTGCATGGGAGCCTACTAACCTACCTTATTTTAGAGATCTAGAAGATCTTCTTGCGCGCACTGGTGCAAATCTTCTTGCCGATTGTATTCCACTCTATCTAAATGGTGAGATAGAACTTGCTACACAAGTTACAAGTGAGGCGACGTTTTCAAAAAAGATTAAGAAGGAAGATGCTTTAATCGATCTAAGCGAAGACCCAGTATTAAACTTGAGGAAAATCAGAGCATTCGAAGAGTGGCCTCGTGCCTACACTTACTTCGATATTCGAGGAAAGAGTACCAGAGTAGTAATTAGTCGCGCATCGATTGAAAGCGATAAATTAGTTATAGAAAAAGTTGTTCCAGAGGGTCGCAAGGAAATGAGCTGGAAGGAGTTCAGTGAAAACTTTTTGAAATCCTAACTTACTACTATTATTCAGGTCTCAAGTATTTAATTTCTGTTTCTAAAATTTACAAGACCTTTCAATGCATTTTTCACTTTGAGAGCACCTTTTTTCATGAGAGTAGTACTCTTGTCTTTGTGGGCAGTAATCTGGCGAACTATTTCATCTTTAACCTCGTCAATTGCAGCATACAGATCATCCTTTTCTGAAACTGCGTAGAAATTTTTCCCAGCTGTGTGGAGATTCACTTCTGCTTTAAACACGTCACCCGATTTGTGATGAAGTGTAGTTTTGCCTACTTCTATTGAACACTTAGCACTAGTGTCACTTGCATGTATGAATCGATCAAATGTGCTAAATTTTTTATCAATATACTCATCGATCGCTGGCGTAAGTGTAATATTTGTTGCTTTAATATTTTTTATCATATTTATATTCTATTTTATTTAAAAAAAAGCGCCAATACCCTTAAGTACTAGCTGCTTACAACCTGCTTTTAGTCTGCGTCGGCCGCTTTCTTGGCATCATCGGCCCTATCTTGCGCCACATCTGCTTCCTTCTGTGTAGCATCAGCCTCGCGCTCTCGAGCATTTGCTACATCTTTCTCTGCTTCTGCAACATCTTCTTGTGCTTCTTTACGGTCGCGTGTTGGATCAGTCATGAAAGCCTCGGTTAGGGTCCAGGTCAAATATACTTAGTATGCATGTGAATGCCATGAAGAACTGTAGGAAAACTTGAAAAAAAACGTCCTTACGAATTATCGTTAGATGGTTTTATCTTCAACCTTAGCCACCAGGCTATTTGAAGTATACTGTGAAAGCTAAGGTGACCCTACTGCCTTTACTTCCAATTACTTCTTTTTCATCTTTGTCGTAGAGTGGCCAATCTTCATTCATCACTTTGACGTACACACTTTTAGTTGGCTTACGTAGCGCAAGTTTTCTGCACGCTGCAATAATCCTCTGTGGATCAATTACTTGCCCACATCCATTTGCTGCATACTTCTTCAGGTTGGGTATATAACCGGTTGCCATTATCGTACAGCTGTGGATATCCCCTAAAACTGAACCAACACTGAAAGTCATACTGGCAAAGAAACCATTCTTACGAATATTCTGGAATGCAGCAAGAAACTCAGGGGCCTTAGAAAAAGGGTCAGCTTTGGGCACCGTAGTGACTCCGTGGAAGATGTGAGGGATGTAGCCAAAACAATCTAAGTACAAAATAGCACGACATGAGAGTTATGTCAATCGACTAAAGATTTAAATTTTGAACAAAAAAACACCAGTCAATCTGACCTGGCGCTATGTAGTGCAACGAATTGCTACTGCCGTTCTGACAATTTTGAAGTGTCAGTCGGCGGTATGACCACTTGAGTTTCCATGTTGAGAATAATTCGAGGAACACTTAAGGGTTGCTCGGTGATATGGATCATCTGGCCCCCTTCGGGGTAGTGCTGGTGATACACCCCTTTTGAGTCGAACCAGAAGAGATACGGGATTGATGACCCATATGTACCATCGTCTTGGATCATCTCCTCAGTACAATGCCGGGTATCCCCCACCAAGAAACCAACTCCTCCACCATCATAGCAGCCATCAGATCGATCAGAGGAAGTAACCGTCGTTGGTGTCATGCGCTTACTCGAGGATGTGACTTTGCCAGCAACTGTCGAATAGATCAGTATCTGGCCGGAGTAAGCAGAGATCACGTACAAATGTTTAATTGATCCAGGTCTGTTGTCGCGTGTGATGCGCTCTGCAATGTTGATTTGCTCGATGGTCAGACCATTTGACTGAGTTTGTACATCCACTGTGGCTTGCTTGACGCCTGAGGCAGAAACTGGCTGTTCAGTGCTACACTCTGCAGCCATGAGTAATGGCGCAAACGTGAACACCAACAGCTTTCGATGATTACTCATCTATATCTCCTGTATGTAGGTGGTTGATTTACTTCGTGTGATATGGCTCAATCGTTCGTGGAGCGTCACCTTCAGCATTCTTCCAGTTAAACTTGGAAGAGTTCGAGTTGTACTCAGCTGCGAGCGAGTTGTAACTCGCAACGACACCGACGTGTTCGCTCCTCGCTTGATTCGCCTGTTCGCGGACATCGCGAGGCCACTTGGAGTGATCCTTACCATAGTCGCGTTCGAAGGAAGCCAGACGATCCTCGTATAGAGCGATGTCCGCCTTCTTCTTCGCGAGCTCAGCTGATGCGTCCTTGAACCACTCATATTTCACGAGTGTAGCCCGTGCTCCAAACTCTTCTCGCGCAACTTGCGCCGTCTCGCTGAACCAACCGAGAGGAATTCCCGCGAGCATGATGACCAAGCCGAGGCCAGCAATCCATATGATTCCTTTGCTGACAACAGTGAATGCTCCTTTCGGACCACTCTCGAGGTCCTTCTCGTACCTATCCCAGCCGCTAGCCATGATAGCAATTCTCCTGAAAAGAACTCCGCGACGCCCTCGCGTGGGGGAAACTCCTATATTAATTACTAGCACGTTATGTGCTAAAAGTCAAGCTTCCCGTTATACATACGAATCTATTGATCTTATTTAGTGAACCTGTATAGCCAAAAATCTTATTCCGTTGGTTTGAGCTTGACACTTGTATTTATGAACTCGTCTGCTACAGAGTTGTTAAAGATTTCCGCACATCTTTTAATAATAAGAGGATTTGATACCTGTTCGAGACTTATTCCCCTTTCAGAAAAGCGTCGTTTATTGATTTCGCTATGGTCAGGGTCAGAAGCACCATACACAACTTTACTAATCCCCGATTCGATAATTAAAGAAGTGCAGTCTTTCAATTCTATATTTGTTCTCTTTGTACAAGGCTCTAGTGTGGAATATAAAATAATTTCAGGAGTTATTGTAATATTTTCCGCTCGCACAATTTCTAAAAGAATTTCTTCGGCATGACGAAGCCCATCATCTGAACTTGCAGCAGAAGCTATCACTTCATTATTTTTAACCAGGCAAGCCGAAACAGCACCGCGTGGGTCTTTGGATCGCTGAGCTATTTCAGATAGATGCTCAAATATTTGCTTCTGAGTCACAACATAAAGATACCAAGTATTTCTAAGTTATCCCACTAATATATGCTTCATAATTTAAGTTTGTACAAAAAAAGCCGCCAGAGCCTTCATCATGGCGGTGAATATTTCAAACAATGTGTGGGAATCCAACTGTTTCCTTCTCTGCAAGATGCATATTGAAAACCTCATCATCGTCACAATTAAGAAGTTCCAGATCAGGAACAATACCTGTGACAATTTCGAGAGCTTTCACTGTATCACCTTGAAGGTGGAGGCACGGGAAGAACATATTTGTCTCGTACGGTAGACCCGTTTTCTCTCGCAGTAGCGCTAAAATATCGATTGGTGCATAGATTAATGTAACAATTTCATCAGGCATAACACTAGGTTCCAATTCCTGGAACAAATTCTGGTAGAGAACCAATCTGCCATTACTCACAACTTCGTATGGACCAGTTGCGTCGCTGATTCTCGACCCGTACACCAATTGTCGCTTTTTCATCTTTCCTCTTATTCGAATGAATGAGTCAACAACCGATTTCTTTTATCCACAAGACGTCTGTATACCCTTTCGGCTATTACGAAAATAGCTGGCCATCTGGCGTGCTCCATCATGTTTGCACTTCAGTAATTCTGCGTTCAATTTTTTCGATTCTCCACTTCAAGAATTTGCTGAGATACTTTTTGAACATGTTGCCTCCCGATATTCATAAGTTGTGGTTTGAAAAAGCTGGGATCTAATTTGATCCTATCATTTATTTGTACAGCGTCAAATGTGTCTAGACTCATATTAGCCCAGGCTTTTTTGCGGCGGCTAAAAGAGCTTTCTTAAGTACAGGTAGATTCACGTCCTCAAGTTTTTTAAATCTAATACAACTTTTACCAACATTCACTTTCCCAAGTTCTTTCTTATACTTTTCTGCGACATATTGGCCAGCATCGATAGAACAGATATATAGACTGATGTAATTTTTCTGATTCGCTAGAGCTATGGTCGGCCAGCTGATCAGTTCTTTTCTATAGTTTTTGTATGGAAATGATCCGTATCCGAGCATGTTGTAGGCAAAGTGCGGCTTCAGTTTTGGTACAGTCTTTCGTATGAAATTATCGAGCTTCTTTATCGTATCTTTTCGATCTAGAGGAAGTGCCGCAATGTATTCTGCAGACGTCTTCGCTTTTGTAGGTTTAAACATATTCATAAGCCAATTATGAACTAAAAGGGTTACTAAATAAACTGGTTTATATAAAAGATGCTTTATATAGTGAACAAATTCGAAACAAGAATTGTATAAAAAAACCTCAACCGAAGCTGAAGTACTGCATCTACCGACGGTAGCTTTATGGCATTATCTTCCACCTTTTCAGTGCACGAACTGCCTCAGCAAAAGTGATATCACCCTCACGATACGCCCTTAGGATACTGCCGGGGCTGTACCAGTATGATAATCTCATCTTTACCATTTGTTCGAATGCTCTTCCCAGACTATCTCCAAGATCTTCTGAAGATAATTCCGATCAACTCGTCTCACCCATGGATCGACGCCTGGCGTAAGACCCTCCTGAATATCGAGAGTCAGGCCGTAAGAAGTGTTGTTTCCCTGGATATTGGAATTGATCGCCTTGATGTGAGCGATCATTGGCTGTGTTACCTGACTACTAAGTTGCGCGCGGTTTTCACCCCCATGGATAAAAGTGAATAGTGCTGCAATGTTTGGCCCCGGAACTTCCTCGAACTTTACAATCATAATGAGCCCCTTACAGTTGAACACCCCACAGAGGTGTGTCGTGGAAACATTCCACGATGTTTTTACACTAGAAAAACTAACCCATCATGTCAAGGTAGTTCAACTGCGAAGGGTCTACAGTAAAACTCTAGACGGTATCCATTTGGGTCATCAAACCAAATAAACTCCTTCTTCCCATACTTATCAATTTTCACTCCGCTATTTTGAATATTGCATTCATTAAGAATCTTTTCCAGACCTCTTAGCTCATCCATGGTTCTAATACCGAAAGCCAAATGATTTAGACCGTCCCTGTCCTTATCAATTTTCTGAAATTCTCCATAAGGTAACACAAAGAATATTTTGGTCTCTCCAACCTTGTAGGATAGTGCCTCCTCGTCCGAATGGTCTGGATTACCTAAAAAATTACTGTAGAAATTCTCAGTTTCCTTCAAATCTTTCACTATTAAGACCATGTGGTCAATAAAACTTGGAAGCATATTATAAATTTTAATCTAAAAACTTATAAAAGAAAAGAAATCAGCGACCAGAGACCTCTTTCATTACATGAACTGTATGGGTTTCGTATCGTACTTCGTTTCACTCGTGCGATATGCTCAACCCTTTCGAGCCCTTAAGAAAGCTCTGCTTTCTTTCGCAGGCAAAACAAAACCCCTTGTGGGGTTTGTGTTTGCTCCGCGACCGAGGGTCTCTCACCTACAGCGCGTGACTTTCAGGTTTCTTTTACGAAACATAGAAAGTCTTTCTCGCCCTGGCCGCAAGCAAAGTAGTTTGCTTACTTCGCGGAGCACAAAATCAAAAACCCCTTTCGGGGTTAAGATTTTTAGGGCTCCGCGACCAGGGCTCGAACCTGGGACATCCTCCTTAACAGGGAGGCGCTCTACCGAC